>JACCUI010000272.1 GCA_013811945.1 Pyrinomonadaceae bacterium
ATGGTCTGGCCCTTAGTGATAGAATGAGTGGTGTAAACTTTTCAAAACAGCTGACGGGGGGAAAACATGGACAGAGACTTATGCTTATGATGCAGTTTTGAGCAGTGAGGTCCGTTTTTCAACAGCGGCTCAGGCTTGCCTGGTGAAGATTTCGCGCAAGCAATCCCACCGCCTGCGATAACTCTTTCGCTTATCTCACAAACATATCGGCTGCTTCTTCTTGGGCGGTAGGAGACAGACTTCCAGTTCGATCCAGGTTGCTGTGGATGGCCTGCTCTGAGGACATAATCCCTGAGCAGCGCATCCTGAACTCGTCCGGATTGCTCGCGTTAAGCAACGCTTCTTCAATCGAAATAAGACCTGACTGGAAGAGGTGAAACAGCGATTGATCAAAAGTCTGCATGCCGTACTGCGAAGTTCCCGCGGCGATGGCCTCACGAATGAGATACGTCTTGTCTTCGTTCACGATGTAGTCGCGAATCAGGCCCGTTGATACCAGGACTTCAATAGCCGGTACGCGACCCGCACCTTTCTTAGCACGAACCAAACGCATTGAAATTACACCCTTGAGAATGCCGGCCAACTGCAGACGCACAGACCTCTGTTGATGTGCAGGGAAGGAAGAAACGATCCGCGTGATGGTCTCAGTGGCATCAAGTGTGTGGAGCGTTGAGAGCACCAGGTGACCTGTTTCGGCTGCGGTCAGCGCAGTCTCGATGGTTTCAGAGTCGCGCATTTCTCCCACGAGTATCACGTCAGGATCCTGACGCAGGGCCCCTCGCAAAGCTTCAGCGAATGAACGCGTATCTACGTCAACCTCTCGTTGCGTCACAAACGACTGCTTGTCACGATGCAGGAACTCGATGGGGTCTTCGATGGTCACGATATGACCGCTGCGAGTCGAATTTATCTGGTCGATCATTGCAGCCAGGGTTGTCGACTTCCCTGAACCGGTTGACCCGGTTACCAGGATTAGACCGCGACGCTCCGCGGCGAGTTTATCTATGACCCGGGGGAGTCCTAGTTCGCTCGTGCACTTCGCGCCGTCCGGTATTACGCGCAGAACGACGCTTACCGTGCCTCGTTGCTGAAATATGTTGGCGCGAAATCTTCCAACACCCTTAACGCCATAACCGACGTCCACTTCCGAGACGTCTTTGAAACGCTGCTTCTGACGACTCGTCATCATGGCGAATGCCATATCCAAAGTGTCTTCGGGCTTCATGCGTGGGGCATCGCCAATGGGACGCAATTCGCCACCGAGGCGCATCATCGGGAACGCACCCACCTTGAGGTGGAGGTCAGAGGCACCTTGGCTGGTAGCGGTTCTTAACAAATCATCAATTTTTGCAGACATGGTAGGACAAGCACCCTTAGGGACGTATTCAGGGGATTTGGGCTAAGACGGGAGCTTTATGGGAGTTCAGTCTTAGATAGAATAAAAGCGCGGATTGTTTCAGCGGGGGTTCCTTAAGAGCCGGGCTTTCGAGGAACACAGGAAGGATAATACCCATCGCGGCGAGGAACGTCAACGATAACGTTGGTTCTGTAAACGTTGGTTCGAGAGGTAGAGCCTCGACCTCTGAGAGGCTGTCTCCCGAAACTTTAGGAGCCTGTACAAACCCCGCTTGCATCAGAACCGCGAGCGGCAGCGACTGTGTGAGAAACCCGAAAGTTGCCTACTTGAATTGCAAGTGGAGGAAGGGTCAAGGGTGGTTGAGCGGTCCTTTGGGGATCGCTGAGTATTCAGCCGGTCTCGTAAGAAATTCCGCAGGGTACGGCTAGCGCCGGGACATTAGCTCGACTGTTAAGTAGGGCTTTGATTTGCGCCACGGAGCGTTCTTAACCGTCGGGTTACTGCACATACAGCAAAGACCAGAACAGCGAGCAAAGCTTACTTTGCTCGCTGTTCTTGTCGGTTAGGGCCGGGGATTACTCGGTCGCAGCGGTCTGATACTTAACGGCCGATTCATTTCCTGCGCCCGAGGGGGTACTAATTACCTCCTTGACCTTGTGACCGTTGTTGTCAGGCTTGGAGGCGGAAGCGTTGACGTAGGTCAGCCAATCGCCGGGCGCCACGCGCTCGCCTTTAGTGATCTCGAAGAATGCTTTCTGGATGCAGGTCGTAATTTTCCCCCGCCCGCCGGCTCCTACGGTAATCCGATCAACGGAACGAATCGGGGTAATCTCCGCTGCCGTTCCGGAGAAGAAAAGCTCGTCGGAAACGTAGAGCGCCGCGCGTTGAATGCTTCGTTCCTTAACGGTGATGCCCAGTTCATGACAAATCTGAATCACACTATCACGCGTGATTCCCGCCAGTATGGAGGAAGAAAGGGGAGGCGTCAGTACGACGTCACCACTTACCACAAAGATGTTTTCGCCTGACCCTTCGGATACATAACCGCGGTCGTCCAGCGCAATGCCTTCGGCAAAGCCGTTGAGCAGAGCTTCCATCTTGATCAGCTGGGAGTTCATGTAGTTCGCACCGCTCTTAGCCATCGCCGGCATCGAGTTTGGGGTGAGCCGATTCCAGGTGGAGACGCAGACGTCAACCCCTTTTTCGATGGCATCGTCACCCAGATATTTTCCCCAATCCCAGGCTCCGATATAACAGGCCAGCGGATTGGGAAATGGATTAACGCCGAAGGCGGGACGTTCTTCGTCGAGACTGCGGAAGAGGATGGGACGAATGTAGCACTGCTCCAAGTCGCTGCGACGAACCAGGTCCACCGAAGCGTCGCACAATTGATCCAGTGACCAGGTATGATCCATGCGGTATATCTTTGCCGAGTTTAAGAACCGCTGCATGTGTTCCTTCAAACGAAAGACGGCAGGCCCACGCTTGGTTGAATAACAGCGAATGCCTTCAAAAATGCTTGAACCATAGTGCAGAACGTGAGACATAACGTGCACCCGCGCGTCATTCCACTTGATAAACTTTCCGTCGTGCCAAACGACGTCGCAAATGCGCGGAGGCGTTGCGTCTTTCGCTTTGCCATCTTTTGAGAACATGTGTGTTACTCCTTCAGGAGATCAGTTGGAGGAACCAGGGCGAGACTGTTTGCCTTCAACCTGGGAGCAGAAAAGTCTCGCCGAAACACATTCTGCAGGATAGTGCGGTCCTTCTAAGCTAGAGCTTGCTGGGTGTTGTGACAGGGCACAATACAGTACATTTGTTATGCTTTGCAAGGCACACTTGCTTAGAGTTAGTTGGCCAACGTACCATTCAGATGCACTCTAAAATACTAAAGATTGCTAATGGTGACTCCTTTCCGGTGCGCTGGTTGAAATGCGAGCTAGGCGGTTTCGGCCTGGTCGTCACTATCCTGCTGCCGAGCATCTTTACCAACTGCCGCATGACCCAAAAAACCAAAGCCGTTGCCGACCGAAAAGAAACCAGCCAAGCGAACGATCCTATTGTTATCCATCGGCGGGCAATCGCGATCGATATGCACGCGGATACCACTCAGCGCTTGCTTGACGAACAACTAGACATTTCCCGGCGGTTGTCCGATGGCCATTTCGATAGTGTGCGGGCGAGGGAAGGTGGCTTAGACGCTCAATTCTTTTCTATCTGGGTCGAGCCGGAACTGTTTGGCGGAGGTGGCGCCGGCGCGATGAAACGCGCGGAAGATCAGATTGCCGTGGTGCGGGCTCTCCCGGACCGGTATCCTGAAACGTGGGACCTGGCGACAACGTCAGCGGATATTCGGCGAATCGCCGCGGCGGGGAAACTGGCCGCACTTATGGGCCTCGAGGGTGGTTACGCCATAGACGAACGACTCGAAAATGTTCAGCGTTATCACCAAATGGGTGTTCGTTACATGTCGCCGGCCTGGAGCGTGAGCACAAGCTGGGCGGGGTCTTCGAACGACGAGGTGGGGCAGACACGAGGCCTCAATAACTTCGGCAAGAGTGTCATCCGTGAAATGAATCGACTGGGAATGATGGTCGACGTTTCCCACGTCTCAGACAAGACCTTTTGGGACATCATCAACACCTCCTCAAAACCGATAATTGCCACGCACTCCGGCTGCCGAGCGATTGTCAACGTCCCGCGCAACCTTGATGATGAAATGATCCGAGCTATCGCGAAAGGCGGTGGCGTTGTTTGCGTCCTTTTCTACCCTGCGTTTCTTGAACCAGGATGGGATGACAAGAAGAAAAGAGTCGATGCAGAGATTGCCTCGCTTGTACAAAAAGCCTCCGAAGAAGAGTCAGGCTCGATCGCTCACAAAAGGATCGCGCGGGATCGGGTGCGACGGGAGGAGTATGCGAAGCGTCTGCCGCGTACGAGTCTCTCGCGCCTGGTTGACCATATCGATCACATCGCAAAACTAGTCGGCGTCGATTATGTGGGAGTCGGATCTGACTTTGATGGGGTGCAATCGACCCTCAGCGACTTGGCAACGGTCGAAGATCTACCGAATCTGACTCGCGAGCTGCTGCGGCGCGGTTATAACGAATCTAACGTCGAAAAGATTCTCGGCGGGAATGTGCTGCGCGTCATGGAAGAAGTACAGAAGTGAAACACGAGCGGGTCACCATTGGACAGAGCGCGGAGATTAAGCGGGGAGGCAAGCGACCACGCATTGGATTCCATGCACCCATTTCCGGAGGGCTTCACAATGCCCTGCTTCGATCCAACGAGCTTGATTGTCAGGCGGTGCAGATCTTCTCCCGCAATCCGCGAAAATGGAAAGCTAAGCCGCTAAGCGATGAAGAAGTCGACCTGTTCAAGCGCGTTCGCCGCAAGACAAAGATCTCGCCGGTAGCCATCCATGCTAACTATCTAATCAATCTTGCTGCTGCGGATGAGGGGATGCTGCAAAAATCCCGCGCCTCCTTTCGAGAAGAGCTGGAGCGCGGGATTCTTCTCCGCGCAGATTACCTTGTAGTTCATCCGGGCAGCGCGCGCGGCGCTTGTGAGGCTGACGGGATCCACGCGTGTGCAGAGAGTTTGAAGCGCGCAGCGGACGGCCTCGATCTAGTTTCGATTCGGATTCTCCTGGAAAACACTGCCGGTCAGGGTGAGTGCATTGGTCACCGGTTTGAGCACTTGCGCGAAATCATCAAGGCCTGCCCCGGCCTGCCCCTTGGGGTGTGCTTCGATACGGCTCACGCGTTCACCGCCGGTTACGACATCCGCACGGCTGAGGGTCTCGAAGCAACGATCCAGGCGCTTGATCGCGAGGTGGAGACGAAGAAAGTGCGGGCAATCCATTTCAACGATTCGAGAGCTGAATACCACTCGCGTGTTGATCGCCACTGGCACATCGGGCAGGGTCACATCGGGAGGGACGCGTTGAAGCGTGTGGCGCGTCATCCGAAACTCTCCCACTCGGCTTTCATCCTCGAAACCCCGTACGACAAACCCGAGGACAATAGGCCGAATATTGAAGCACTTCGGTCATTTGTTGCGGGTTAGTCCCAGACCTAGGGAAAGCCGGTCGAATCCCAAAAAAACGCATCCTCCGCCGCCGGTTGGCCTAAAATCACCCTTTTAAAACGAACTTACTTGAACACGCCCTCTCGCGTATGTTAAATTTCAAAGGCTGCTGGTTGTTGACGGTCGAAATTTGCCGGTTAACATTCACCCCTGACGTGACGGCATCACTGCCTTGATGGTGCGGTTAGGATCCTACCTGAAACTTTGGCCCGTATAGCCAGCTCGTTATAAGTCAGCTGCCCCTCAACTCCATCGATTTGTAAACATATGGTCACGAAAACCGATCGCTTTGCCTTTGATTGGTGGGTAGTTCAGAAGCGATCTATCTACCTGGGTATTGTCCTGCTTGTCTTTTGTGCACTTGCTGCCGGCGCTTCCCTCTATGTCTGGAAATACGGCAACCCCTTGAGAAATGTAGGCACCGGCGTTAAGACTCCCGCCGGCGCAAGATTCATTTCCTTTGAAGGCGACGTGCGCGTAATTCGCGCCTCCACGCGCGAGACAGTTACCGCCAGGAGCGACACCCAACTCTATCCAGGCGACACCGTTCAGACGCAGGAAAGTGGGCGAGCACGCATCGGCATGGCGGATGGGTCAACGCTTGTAGTCCGTCCTAATAGCATCATTACCGTGCGCGTTAACGCCCGCGACGA
>JACCUI010000280.1 GCA_013811945.1 Pyrinomonadaceae bacterium
GCCGGTTTGCGTGTTCTTCCCACCCCCTATTTGGCCGATACTCTTGATTGCGAGACCGAGGAACAGCGCCAGCCTCTCCCGCCATTGGTCCATTAGTTGACGGCGATGGACCAGCACCAGCGTGAACTCATCGCGTATCGCCGCTAGCGATCATCTTCATGCTAATCAATCGCTCCCACATATGCTCCTCTAACGTGGAGCACGTGAACCTTACGGCCTCTTATCGTAAACAACACGCGATAGCGGCCCACAACCATTTGGCGAATTTCTTCCGGGAACTCGTCGTCTTCCGGCGCGAGCGAAAAGCCTTTCGGCACGATGGCGAGTTGTTGAGAAACTGCTGTCCGTAATTGTCGAACCCATTGTTTCGCCTCCTGCTTGCCCCAAGCGCGGCAACCCCAATCGTACGATTCGCGCACGTTTGCCTGAGCCGATTCCTCAAAGACAACAGCGTAGCGCTTCATTCGCGTTCGGAGATGCCCATCTCAGCAAAGAACTCCTTGAAGAATTTTTCTGCTGGTTTCCCGGCGTTCCGTTTCATGCTTTCCAGTCCTCGCTTGATGCCTTCTATGGCTTCCATCCTGTCCTTAGCTTCTAACAGTTTCTGGTAGCTTTCAGCATCTTGTACGACCAGCTCGGCTTTGCCGTTAACTGTTAAGACCACCGGCTGCCCAGTCTTCTTCAATTGGCGGACGAGCTTCGCCGTGTCGCGTTTGAATGTGCTGAGACTATGAATATCGCGCGTAAGTTTCATCGACTTGCTCCGTTGCTAAATCTGCACTGAATTTCGCAACCAAAGTCTAACATAACTGGTTTGTGGCGTCACATGATGCCGCCAGGAGTCTCAACGTCCGATCCAAAGCATCTAGGGAGACTGTAATGTCAGAAAGTAAATGGTTGGTTTCAGTTGCGCTTCAGAATCGCTTCTGCCTTAATGCGGTAGCAATCAATCTTTGACAACGGTTCCCAATCGAAGCGAGCGGGGTTCTGAATGGTGGTTATTTGAGGGTGCGACGCGCAATTAAAGACGACGTAGAGCCAGTAGTCTTCGGCCAGGCGTTGGGCCGGTTTGTATTCATTAGCCGCGAGTGCAATCTCCCCAACCGCCGCGCGCCCCTTTACCTCGATGAACCGAGTCTCAATTGACCCTCGCGAAATGTCGGAGACCGCTTGGCGCGAGATCAGATCAAAGCCACGAGTGTCGCTTTCGACACTCTCGATCTTGCACCCTCGCGCTTCTTCAAAAGCTATGGCTGCGTGAACCGCGACTCGCTCGATGGCGGCAAACCTTAGATCAGCCTGAGCCTCTTGCTCGCCAGACGGCCGAGTCACAGTGTAGCCGACCGCCTTGTACGCTTTCAGGCGCTTCTCATACATTCGATTCAGCACTGGTACGCATGCATCGACGTAGTCGTACACTCGAACCACGTATTTGCTTTCATGAAGCCGATGAAGCCGCCCGACGTATTGCTGCAAGGTCCCAGCGGCTTTGTGAAGTCGCTCGGGGGCGGCAAGATTGGCGGCTATGGCGTGCTTTTTACGAGCGTGAACGATCCTGACAGGGAAGACGAATTTTTCCATCAAGGCACGGACTTTGATTTAGACGATCGCGGTAGTTTGCCGATCTTCTGGCATCACGGACTAGATCCGACGATCAAGAGACGGAAACTGTCTCGCGGCATTCCGCTCATCGACGGCAAGGGCGTGTTTGTAGAGACCACCTTGACGCGCACTGACGATGTCTCCGAGAAAATCCTTGACATGGCGGAACGCGAGCAACTTGCGTGGTCCAGAGGAGTTGAGCGCCAGTCTCAGCATTGAAGATCGGGCACGAGACGCTCACCAGGAGTATCTCAATATTTGGGCGGAATTTCAGATGCGCCAACTTCAAGAAACTATGAGGCGCTTAGGGCTATGAGTGTCGGCAGGTTAACTGGAAAACAACGAAAGTTTGTCGCGGCATACTTGGGCGAAGCGAATTTCGTCGCGGCGAGAGCAGCGTAGCTCGCAGGCTACGGGCGAGCACTAAGCATTCCTTTGAATCTATCGGCAGCGAGAATTTAACGAGGGTCGGAATCCGCGCCGCCATTGATGAGCACTTCAAAGCGGCGCACGTCTCCGCCCTAAGCTAATCCTCGATTCGGGCGCTGACGGGGCAGGACAATAAAAGAAAGCGGTAACGCCTCTCCCCTTGCGTCACCGCCCCTTTTTAAGAGAGCGACGAAACACCCGTTGGGACGGAACCGAACGGGAGAATACTCATCTTTCTGTCGCTCATATTGCCTAAATCACCAATGGCGCTCTAACCCCACGGAATGTTGCGACCCTCCTACCGAAAATTAGCGAAAATTGCTACTATCCGCCGGCATGGCGTCTTGCGTGGTTTCCTACCTCGATACTTCGGGAATTCGGCACACAGTTGAGCTGCAGGCTTCTAGTCTTTACGAGGCAGCGGCTCTAGCCCTCAGAACCTTCAGGCAGCATAACTGCGAGCCTGGAATCATGGGCAAACTGGAAGTTGAGATCCGCTCTTCAGTCACACACACAGTGACGGTACAGAGACTTCAAGACTGGTTGAGTGGCGGCGCGAAGAGTCCGAAGGAAGGGGTGATGAAAGAACGACTGCGAGAACTGCTCCAAAACTAGTTGAATTGACCCTCCATGTTGTGGACAGTCGGCAACAACGAGTATGAAGCACTAGTACGGAACACGAAAAGCCTCCCGCCTCTTTGCTTAAAGAACTGAAAAGAGAGCGGAAGGCTCTTGGAGTCTGGAATGGTCTGTCGCTAATCGGAATCTATTCCGCCGCGCCCTTGCGGTGCCTTCGCACCTTGGCCGCCACGCCCGCCAGTCCCGTGCCTAGTAGCAGCATGGTCATCGGCTCCGGGATGGGCTGTTGCTGTTGCTGCGCCCCGCCTATCCGCACTTGCGCGACGTCGGCTAATTCCACGTTCGACGCGATGTTGACACTGCGAATTCGCTGCCCGGCGACGGCTGTGATCGTGAAGAAGTTCTGGCCGCTCCCGCTCAGCGCCAGAAGGCTGAACGTATTCACCATCCCGTTGTCCTCGGTCACCGTGATGGTGAGCGTCCCGTCGGCGACGGCATCCGGGTTGAGAATCAGCGACGTGAACGTCCCGGTCGCGGCGCCGCTGGTGGCGCTCGACAGGTCGATGGTTAGGTTGTTGAAGGTGCCGGTGGCTGCCGTCACCCTCGCCTGACCGTTGGCCGGGGCGGTCAAGGTCTCCTGACCAGTGAAGCGCACCGACAGTTGCGTCATATTGGTCAACCCGAAAATCGGGTTGCCCGTCGAACCGGTGTTGAGCAGCACGTTCTCGTCAACTTGCGGGACGTTGCCCGACACGACGACGATGTCTGCACGAGCCGATCCCGCCCAGGCTAGGCCCACTAACAGCGCCGCTGACAGGCGAAAGATCAGTTTTTTAAAGTTCATAACCCCTCCTTGATTGGAAAAAAGTTCAGTTCGGTGGCACGGAAGGCAGCAGCCGCACCCGGCTGAATAATGGCGTCCGCAGCATCCGCACCGTTATGGGAACGGCCCACTGTTGTTTGGGGAGTGTTTGGGGAGGCCTAGAGACTACTGACAAATTATGTCCCTGTCAATCTCTACGTCCGCTTCTTACCCCCTAACCAATCAGGGTGTCAAAAGGGTGCCTTGGTCAGAGTCGGGAGCATGGGCTCCACAGCCGAGGGAATCGCAGTCATCGAACTCTCTATCGAATAGGGCGAGGTTTCATTTAACCTACCGAGAAACGGCCTGCCGCCGAGTATTGCGTTCCGCGTTCGTCACTGACGAGTCCGAAAGCGACCAGAATTGTAGGTCGAAGATGACAACCGTTGTTGCGATAATCACCGCCAACTTAGTACTATTTTCGAGGCCGAGTAGATCCCCCAGAAGCAGAATGATCGAGTAAGCAAAGAGGCCGACAGAGAGAGCACGGCGGTAGTATTCGACTCCCTTGGCGATCTTCCGCCTGAACAACCATCCCAGTGCCAGCCCGACTATAGCGATGAGGCCAGCCCTAATACTCGAAAAGGCAAAATAGTCAAAAAGGGCCATCCCGCAAAGACCGATCAGCAATAGAGATGTGCGGAGCAATGCCATGGCACCGAACTCATTTTGAATTCTCCGAAAGCGATTCATCTGCGAAGACCTTGCTACGATTCATCGAGGCGAGCGATTTAGGCCTGGATTGTGCGATTTCGACGGTTTCAACACCCGGCAGAGATCCTCAGCAGCAAGCCTCAATCTCTCCGTACACTGCCCCGGTGTCTCTGCCTCAGCCTCGCAGCTTTCTTGAAACTCCGCGACCGGAGAGTTCAGGATTGCGTCCTCATTAGTCATGACCGCTAATTTCGCACCTTACGGAGACTCAACAACCTCGGGCCGGCCCATTGGGAAGTCCTGCTCCAATAGCTGTATTTTCCTACTCGCGCTCCGCAAAGAGTCGGTCGATTTCACGGGGTTCAGCGACAGCCGCTTAAGAGTTCAATACCCGATTTACAGATTCAACTTCAACAGCTTGATCTATGTGTGTCAGCAGTCATTTCTTGAAGTTAAGCACAATGAGCTTGAATGCATTGACTTCTGGAATTCAAGGGACTGATAATAATTCATAAGTGATCTTGCCTTACGAGCGTTACCAAACCTCTTTGTCAAGTGATTTTGAGTTTTACCATCAACAAGGTGCCTCAGACTCATGGATTTAACCAGCCTATCTGCTACGACTTATCTGTCCATCTTTGGTGTCGTGGTGCTTTTTATATGTATAGCTCTAATCTTTACCGAACGCGCAACTCCCCTTAAGACACCTCAAAGAATTAAAGGGTTTGGTGTTGAATTAGAAATCTCTGTCCTCACTCTTCTAGTCTTAGTGGGCCTCATCTTATCTCTTTCCAGCATATACATACAGGTAACTGGCTATCAGCAACAGCTTATATCATCACAGAAACAGCTCGACACACTTGACAGGGAAGTCGCATCAGCAAGAAGACAACTGGAAGCTGCTAAAAAGATTGATCTGACCGTTTTTGTTAATTTGGAAGGAGTGAACAATTTGGCACACAATTTTGGGCGATTATGTGTTATGTGCGTTCACCATGTGGATCGGACTTTGCTCATGGATTCGGTCTCTGTTTGTGAATTTCAGGGAGGCTCCCGCCAGTGAAGTACTCGTCGACTATTACCAAAAGAAAGCGTCGGGGGAGAACTGAATACGTTGCGGTTCTCAGTTACTACGATGAGAGCGGCAAACGGCGACAGAAGCATAGGACCACCTTTGGCGCCTGGCGAGGCCAAGCGACTTAGGCAAGATCTCGAGAATGAATACCTCGAGGGTGGAGAGATCGCCGTCCAGTCTGATGAAATGACGTTCGCGCAGTTGGCGAAGCACTGTCAGGAAACGAAGTATTGTGAGGCCGAGTATGACGATGCGGGTAACAAGCTCTTTGGCGTAAGGGATACCAGCGTTTATGAAGCGCACCTGAAACACTTCAAGGAGTTTTTTGGAAAAATCAGACTCCGGGATATCAAGGTTGAAAACTTACGTGCATACCGGAATCAGCGCGTGCGTAGCAAGACAAAGGGCGGCGGTAATGTGAATGTTGGCACGGTAAATCGTGAGATGAATACCCTGCGGGCGATGCTTAATGAGGCTAGAATTAATGACTGGATCCCAGTAAGTCCATTTACAAGGGCGAGGCCTGGAGGGTTTTGTCAACTTAACTTCATCAGGGAACAAACCATCAACTTAGACAAGAAACGATCTAGCTTTTATCGTTTGTTTGATTCACGATCGCTCTAGTAGCCTCGAGCGCGCCAACAACCAGTTCCCAAGCAGCAAATCTACTCTTCATCATCTGTCGATAAACGCCGGCGGTACAGAGGTGGCGCCACGGTCGGAAGTGGGACATTATGATCCCGAAGGCCGAGAGGAAACGCTGCGCGTGTTCCGCAGACTTGAATCGCCTCATCACACGCTCACGCAACCTGGTTGGCTGATGAGAATTCTCGGCGCGGTTGTTTTGATACTTCTGCTGGACGTGGTCGACACTCGGCATCACTTCAGCTTTCGCGGCGCTATAGCTCTTCAACTTGTCTGTAATGATCGCGCGCGGGACATAGCGCAATCCCTTTAAGAGCTTGCGAAAGAACTTCTTTGCTGCCTTCTTGTCGCGCCTGCTCTGGACCAGAATATCCAATACGTCGCCCTCCTGATCCACTGCACGCCAAAGGTAATGGAGACGTCCGTTAATTTTGAGGAACACTTCGTCGAGATGCCATTGGTCGCCAGAACGAGGAGATCTGTGGCCTAAGCCGTTGGCGTAAGTCTGACCGAACTTAAGGCACCATTCTCGAACAGTCTCATAGCTGAGGAAGACGCCTCACATCGCTAACATTTCTCCTACGTCGCGGAAGCTTAGAGCAAAGCGAAAATATAGCCAGACGCAATGGCCGATGATCTCAGCGGAAAAGCGATGACGACGGTAGCGAGAGGCAGAGGTGCGCATCCGTGGAGTATGCGGCAGGATTAGCCTGGTGACATCTTCCGCACTTAACCTCACAGTACCGAGCGTAGAGCTGCCTTGTGCACTTCCTCTTTCCAGATCTACCATCCTTTATTGCACCTGGCATGAGATCCGCCCTCCGGAATGGAATCCTTTTCTTAAACTGCATGAGTGAGTTATGGACCAGATGAACTCAGCGTGAGTGAAGACAAGGAGGTCATATGAGCTGAAGCCGTTGGGCTTACGGACAGTGCTGCTGTTCTAGCAGCGACAACTCCTCCTAAATGGAGTAGCCGGTAAGCGCAATAAGGACATGGTCCTCATCTTTTAATTAATACGCGAGCCCCTGCGTCGGATGTTGATATAGAAAAAATTGTACAAGAGAGTATTACTATTGACAGGAGGCGCACTCTGGAGTAGGGTTCGGCGGTAATTGTTTCCTTCAACTCCACTACCTTCGGTTCATGTGCGTCTCCTCGCAGGCCGCGCTGGGCGAAAGTTTAATTCGTTATTCCTTCTCGTTACCCTGTGGCGCTGAAGCACCACTTTCAAAGGTCGCAGATCGGAAGGTTTGAGTCACGAGTCACCGGGACGCTGGACTCGAGTGGGGCTTAGATCAGCATCTGCCGCACTGGCGATCTCAGATGCGGTCCTATGCCCTATAATCGCTTTTATTCTTCCTATATTCCATACGCCAACATGGTCAGTCAGACGGGCCAGGAAGGATAGATCGGCTTATGCCAGTTTCTTGTGGACGACTTATTGATGCGTTGTGGGCAAACGAAGAAAAATCGAATGCCTGGGTCTGGTTGAGAGGGACCGGCTGGCGCAAGCTGGATGACCGCAACGATGACACCTGCACCAATCTGCTTGCTATCGCCGCAGCCGCCAAACATAACGGGTGGTCGGTTTCCGTTCATGAGGAGCAGCGGGACGGGCGCTGGTTCATTACGGAAATCTACGACTTTCCCAATGGTGTTATCGGTCCGACGCAAGAAATCAGCTTTTCGGTATCGGAATGTGTCTACGGATGGACAGCGCGTTACCAGCAGCGCGGTACACAGATTTCAGTCCGTATTCGTCTTAACTTTGCCGACGGCATCTCTACTGCTATGCAGGCTACTCTGCGCAATACTTGGCGCACTGGTATCGAGGACAAATGGAGCGGGCGCTTTGTCTGCTGCACCAGCCCGGGCTGCATCGGTCGCTGCATGCTTAATTTCCGTGTGGAGTGGGTGACATCCGGCGAGCATCATACCGTACGAGTGCGCCAGGGGCCGGAGCGCAGCAATATGACCCTGTGGGACACCAGCGATACTGGTGATGTTGCGTCGCACGAGTTTGGGCACATGCTCGGCCATCCCGATGAATACTCGGACTCGGCCTGCCCATCGCGTAGCCCGGTCAATACTGGCACCGTGATGCATGATAATACCGAGGTGGTCGAACGACTGGTGCGCCCATTCTGTGACCGTCACGGTTTAGATACAAACCCGGCTTGATGAGAAGAAAGGAACTTCCGTGAACGACGACATCAAATGGACCCCGGGAGGCGATCCTACCGGTGGCGATGATGCCGCTCTGGAATTGCAGCAGGCGCTGGCTGATCCTGAGCTGGCGCAAAATGTACGGCTTCGCTTGGAAGTGAGCGGCGGTGCGCATGGCGAACGCTATGATCTGCACTTCGACAGTACCGGGGACGGCAGAGCGAGAATTGCGCTGACTGACGAAATGACCGATCGGCGGTACGAAACGCGCACGGTCACGTTCCCGCCCGATACCATCAAGCAGCTTTTTAATCAAATTGATGTGAGTGCAGTGGTCGCCTATGCCCGGGCCAATGTCCTCATTCCGCCTTGCAGCCTGGTGGGGAGGCTCGAAATCTCGTATGGAGACCGCACCTTCTCGACAGTCTTTATGGCTGATGATGAACAGGCGAGGACGGCAGGTTACCGGCTTCCGCCGCAAACGGAACACGTCATCAATGAGATTTATGAACTCACCGCCAAACAGATCGGCACTGACAATATTCGTCCGTAGAATTTCGTAACATCACGAAGGAGACGCTTATCATGGCCTGGTTGAGCAGCAAGAAAGTCTCGGCGCTGTGGTCGAACCACGAACGTTCCAATGTATGGGGGTGGATCGACGGCGCGTGGCGTAAATTTGAGGATAATCACGACGACGCTTGTACGAACTTCACCATTCTGGCGGCGCACGCGAAAGACGGCAACCGGAATGTGGACGTGCGCGTGGAGAGCGGGCGCGTCAAAGAAATGTATGTATGGTGAGCGAAATGGATGAAAAAGCCCAACCCTCACTGGCACCGCCTTCATTTGTGGCGGCGGACCAGATCGAAGCGCGCATTGCGGCGGCTGAACCCTTGTCAATGACTCAGGAAGAGGTCGAGATCATGGCAAAAGGTGGCAGCAGTATCCGCAAACTTGTAGAGCGCCTGGCTGCTCAAGGCGCTGCCGCCGATGTGCACAGCGAAAAAGCATCGCCGGTTGCGGTCACACCTGACGATTTGGCGAAAATCGAGAAATCAGGCGAGCTTCCTGCGAAGCTCCGCCAGCGCCTGGAGTTGGGCGAGGCGCCGGAAGAATCGATCTCCAGCCCGGTTGTCACCGAAAAGTCCGCGCCCACTCTGTCACCGCAGCAGCGGTCATAGCGGCGTTGTCAACTTAACGTCTAGAAGCAATAGAATTAGCGACTGAGAGATGAATCGGCCTTGTCATGCGGCTAATTGACGATTGCCTCCACGGCAATCGCCTCTTCCCATACGAGGAATCTCAGTTTCATTATCGCGCGGTAACTGCTAGCGCTAAGCAGATGTCTCCCCACTCTGAAGTGTGAGGTAATGACTCCGAAGGCCGATAGAAATCTTTGCGAGTGGCCCGATGACTTGAATCCACGCATAACCTTCTCGCGCAATCTGGTCGGTTGATGTGAATTCTCCGCTCGGTTGTTCTGATATTTCTGCTGGACGTGTTCGACACTCCGCATGACTTCGGTTCTCGCAGCACCGTAGCTCCTCAGCTTGTCTGTGACGATCACACGCGGGACGTAGCGCAATCCTTTTAATAGCCTGCGAAAGAACTTCTTTGCGGCCTTCTTGTCCTGCCTACCATCGACGAGAATATCCAATACGTCGCCATCCTGATCCACTGCACGCCAAAGGTAATGGAAGCCGTCCGTTGATTTTGAGGAACACTTCATCTAAATGCCATCGGGTCGCCCGGTCGGGGAGACTTGCGGCGTAGGCCGTTGGCGTGAGTCTGGCCGAACTTAAGGCACCATTCTCGGACAGTCTCATAGCTGAGGGAGACGCCGCGCATCGCAAACACTTCTTCGACATCGCGGAAGCTCAGGGCGAAACGAAAATATAGCCAGACGCAATGGCTGATAATCTCGGCGCGGAAGCGATGACGATGGTAGCGAGAGACAGGTGTGCGCATCCAAGGAGTCTGCACAGGAATAACCTAAATGACCTCTTCCCGAATTAACCTGCCAATACCCTGGCTACCCCTGATTTGTATGCTCGGCTTAGACTTTGCGAAAGGCTGAGGGCAAATCTAATCCAACTTATAGTGATTGGATTCTTCCACTGTTCAAGCCATTCATGTCTAATGGCATGATTGAATTAACACACTCATAAGATTGCGTATCTTGGCCTTGGTTGTGTTGGCCAGGGGACTTCCATCTTTGCGTCGCAACTGTCTCAGCCAGTCTTCAACGAGGATGGTCCGAACCTCGCGGATGTTAATCATTGACCAATGTGGTCGTATCCATGTCTTCAGAAACGCAGCATAGATAACCTTGGCTGCCTCGGAATACCATTCTGCTCTATCGCAAAGCTCAGCCCGCTGTATTCGTTAAAGGCCGCAAAGGGCCGGTCTTCTTCGTCGGGCGCACACTTGTTAAGCTATCGCTCGCGGCCAAGTCGGAAGTTTCTTCAACACCGTACGGCTCACGAGGCGACAAGGATTGTCGTTTGTGATCCGCTCGCGGATTGACATGTTGAAAATCTGATTGAGCATGTTGTAGTGCCGCCGCCCAGTGACCGGAGAATGTGACCTGTCGTACCGGGTTTTGGTCGCAAGCAGTCTGACCAGATAATTCTTAATCATCCGGGGCGAGATTTGCGAAAGAGTTCTCCCGCCGAATTCTTCAACGAGCAATCTGCCGGCGCACGATCGGCGATCCGCTGCCCTACCTGTTTCAGGGTGGGCCGAAACGACAACTAGGCGTGTTCTCCCGAGGGTACCCTCGTGAACTACTGCGCAACGTCAGCCTGTAATTAGGCTTGCGCAACAGAACGGCCAATCGATCGTCCGAACGCATGACTTTCGGCGGTTATGTGCTACTGAGGCTGTCAGCAACGGCTTGCCGACGACATCGCGGCGAAACGCTGGGGCACACAAGCCTGAATACGACGCGGGGGTACGTGGCGGTGTACGAAGACGAAGTCGTTCGACACTACCAGACGCATTGGCTCGACGGCGTGCGTTTCGTCCACCACACGAATACCGTCAACCCACCGATGCTGAGTGGAAAGACTTCGGGCAGCACTTCCGGCGCCGACGAATGGGACTGGGTGATTGCTATTGGCCCTACGGCACCGACTGCCCGCACGAACATGGATGTGAGCGTTGCCCGATGCTGCGCCTCTTGCAGATTGAGAAAGAGACGTACCGCTTTTTGAAAGAGGCGCGCTACAGGGGCTGGGAGGGAAGGTGAGGCAGCGGACTGGAAAATACGTTGGTACACATCAGAGACAAGAGAGCGCAAATCGACCGGGTCCCAAAACGAATGCCACAATTGTGAGCCAGAAGTGTTTTCTCAAACTAACAGGTCTTGAGAGATCATATAAGGGCACACTGACAACTGTCGATCTTTACCCTAGCGTACTTCTAAACCGCCGGGCTCGTTACAGATCTCGCATGACATTGTGTGCCGCCTGAAGTAAGGAGGCAGCCTGCATTCAAGTCGCGCGTCGTGTCGGCAGCTATCGACCATATTTCTGACAGGTCCTCAAGGATAGGGCGGCTCAAGATCGTTTCGACTTTTCCAGAAATACGAACGCTATCATCCGTCAAGCGGGCGACGCACACCTCGCCCGCCACGATTCAACACATGGGTGTAGACCATGGTCGAATGCACATCTTTGTGGGAACAAAAGGCCTGTTGAGGAGCGTATTGGTCTGTTATGGACATCGCACAGACCGACGAACGACGCTTAAGAAGCCGCTCCTACTGTGGCCCGGCGTAGTCGCCGCGGTGCTGCTAATACTGGTCAGGTTTGTCGTCCCTGTCATCGCACCCGAGGCCACGTACTTCGGGTTGCCGGCCACGTTCTTCGGGGTGATTGGCGGAGTCTTCTGCGGGTTGGCTATCGTAGTGTGGTGGGTGTTCCTAAGCCGGGCGCCTTGGCCCGAGCGTTTGGGCGCCGTGGGCCTGATGATAGTCGCTCTGTTCGCGACATCGCGCATCGTCCACGTATCGATTGCGAATGGGGCGATGGGGATGTTGTTCCCCATCTTGGCTATCCCGGTCCTGAGCCTCGCCTTCGTCGCGTGGGCGGTGGCCAGCCGTCGCCTCTCGAACGGACCTCGGCGCGCGGCGATGATCGCGACCATTCTGCTCGCGTGCGGAGTGTCGACGCTCGTCCGGCCTGGTGGCTTTACAGCCAACTTCGATAACGATTTCGCGTGGCGTGGTCGGAGACTCCCGAGGAGCGGCTCCTGGCCCAAGCTGGCGACGAGCCGATGGCGCTCGCGGTGCTCGCGGCGGGTCGAGCAGGAGTGAAGACGGGAGTCGACTGGCCCAGCTTTCGCGGACCCGAGCGCGACGGCATCCTTCGCGGCGTGCGGATCGCGACCGACTGGTCTGCGTCGCCGCCGGTCCAACTGTGGCGCCGGCCGATCGGACCGGGCTGGTCGTCCTTCGCGGTCCGCGGCGACCTCCTCTATACCCAGGAGCGGCGCGGTGACGACGAGGTCGTCGCCTGCTACAACGTGACCACCGGCAAGCCGGTGTGGAGACATCGCGACGCGGCCCGGTTCTGGGAGTCGAATGCCGGTGCCGGTCCGCGCGCGACGCCGACCCTCAGCCACGATCGCGTGTACACATTCGGTGGGACCGGAATCCTGAACGCGCTCGACGCCGGTACCGGCGCCGTCGTGTGGTCGCGCAACGCGGCGTCCGACACCCGCAAGAAGGTCCCGGGCTGGGGCTTTGCGAGCTCGCCGTTGGTGGTTGACGACGACGTCATCGTCGCCGCCGCCGGAACGCTGGCGGCTTACGACGTCGCCACCGGCGAGCCGCGCTGGTTCGGCCCGGACGGCGGCTCCGGCTACAGCTCGCCACATCTATTCACGATCTAAGGAGTCCCTCAGATCCTGCTGCTCAGCGGAACTGGTGCGACCAGCATCGCGCCAACCGATGGCAAGCGACTCTGGGAGCACCCATTGCCGCCCGGTACCCGCATCGTCCAGCCGGCCCTGACCGCGGACGGCGACGTCCTGCTCCACGACGGCGAGGGAAACAGCATGCGCCGCGTTGCAGTCGCGCGCGGACCCGGCGGATGGACCGTCGAAGAGCGCTGGACCTCGTTCGGGCTGAATCCCTACTTCAGCAGTGCTCCACAATTCCAGCGATTCAATACGATCGCGAATCTCGGCCAGCGCTTGACGGGCGCCTTCTGCCGATCGCCATCAATTTCAGTCGCACTCTCTTGCGGTGCGTTTGCGCGATCTCCATGAGGTCAACGTCTCGACGTGAATGAACCAGCGCGGTATTCTCGATTCCGGATTCAAGGGCATAATCCTTGTAGTGCTCAGTAAGTGGTGCCAGTCGTCGGCAGGCAAAAGAAGTAGGCGGAAGTTGTGCCGATTTCCGCTCGCACCGCGCTTGCGCCCACTTATATGCCGCAATACTCTTGCCCGAACCACACCCTGCCCTGGCAATGGTTAGGAAAGCCGCATCGCGGCCATTTAGTTATATATGTAGTAGTATGCCTGGGTACCTGATTCGAAAAGCAATTGTTCCTGCACCTGCCACACCATAGCCAATCTTCCTACGAAGCAGATCCCCCATTCCGTCGCTGGCCTTCTCATACCCCAGCACGGGAGCAATGTCTTTTATATGCGTGAATATCGTGCTCAAATCGATGTAGTTTGAGCATCAGGGCGCTCCCTATCCTGTCACCAGGCGGTAAAACCTCATAACCCCCGAACTGGGCGGTGCGCGACCCAAATCGGTGTATATATTCGGTGTATATATAAGGACAAATCCTGCGAGACTGGCCTTACCGCGCGCCGAGGGCCTGTCGGACCGGGTCGGCTAGTCGCTCACCGAGTATGAACTGCGAGCACTCGTTGAAATCATGCAAATGAGAGTGCAGGCGGCGACGTCGTGGTCAAGCGTGACTACGCGCTCTTGCACCATAAATCCCAACGAGGAAGTGAGGCGGTAAGACTTCTTCTCGGGTGCGACGTTGGAGTTGTTGAGGTAATTATCAAAGATCAATAGACCTTCTCGAACGCGGTCTGCCCACATCCGAAGAATAAAAGTTTCAATGAATTGTTAGTAAACCCCTCCGCTCAACTGTCTATACAAATGAAGGCGTGATGATGTTCGGATAACCCCAATGAATGACAGCGTACTGCCTTTGCCCCAGACCTTCAGCCTGAATTTTGATGACATCAGCCGCGGTAGCCGTAATGCGGAGGAGGTCGTGACGGATCTCTATGCCAAGCTGCGTCCGCAGCTTCTGTCCTACGTCTATCACCTGGTCGGCTCGACCCAGGAGGCAGATGACCTTGTCCAGATCGCATTTTTGCAGCTCTTTGATCAGCTCCATCAAAAGACCGAAATCGAGAATTTGCGAGGCTGGCTCTACCGCGTCGTGCACAACTTGGCTATCGAACAAGGCCGTCGGCTTGATAAGAGAGAATCGCTTATCGAGAGGTGGTTTTCACCTAACGATGCAACCGTAGATGCGCGCTCGGTGGAAGAAGAACTGATCCGCCGTGAGCAGATTGAAAAGTCGCTCGCGATGCTCAATGAAAGGGAACGTCATTGTTTGATGCTGCGAGTGGAAGGCTTGAGCTACCAGGAGATCGCTGACGTCCTGGAAATGAGCGCGAAATCAGTCAGCGTTTATTTGGCCAGGGGGCTGAAGAAATTTGATTCGAGATATGAAAATAAGAAATAGCGACAATGGTGCGGTTCCTCGCCACTTAGATGGCGACGATTTGATCTCATATTTGGACGGCGAACTGCTGCGCGACGAACAGGAAGACGCGCGCACTCACCTCGAAAGCTGCTGGAATTGCCGCAGCCGGTTAAGCGCTGTTCAGAACAGCATTGAAAACTTTCTGCGCGTGCGCCAGGAGAGACTCATGCCTCCTGATCTCCCCCCTTCTGGTCCCGCGCTGGATTTGTTTACCCAGCGGCTAGCCGATCACAGCGCTTCGGTCCGCGAGCACTCGCCGCTGAGGCTGAGAATCTCGCAATGGGGCTCCGTCTTTCGATTTTTCACCAGGCCGCTGAAGCTTGAGAATCCTATACCTGCTAATTCACGACTGATGGTCAGAACGGCTGCGGCTCTTCTGGTTACCTGTATCATCGCAGCCTTAGTGATCCTATCCAATAGAGAGACCGCCGTTTCTGCTAATGAGTTGATCAGGCTCGCCACAGATGCGCAAGCACAGCAGCAGCGCGCTACCGCCCAGCCGGTCATTCACCAAAAGCTACAGGTGAGGCGCAAAAATTCTTCGGTCGAGGAATCACTCAGCTGGGAAATCTGGGACGACACGACCAATTCACGACTCCGCCAAGCCGTCGATGATCAGGGCGGGTCGCGATTCATTTCGAGCAACAGTAGTCCCCCGATCATGAACACTAACCAATTAGCGAAGGCTTCTTCTCCGGCGCCCACCGCCTTAGTGAAATTGGCAGAGGTCCTTCAAGCCAATCACATGGATCCACGACGTCCGCTCGCTCCTGCGTCTTTTCAAGTGTGGAGAAACTCGGTTGAGCCGAAACAGGAAGAGGTCACCAGAGCGACGCGAATCGACGGTCTCGAAGTATTAACACTCAAGACCGTTCCGAGGGGTCCTGTCGGCATGGGTGGTATTGCCGAAGCCAATTTGGTCGTTCGCGCTCACGATTGGCACCCGATCGAGGAACATCTGCGAGTCAGAGGCGAACAAGGGGATGAGGAGTTTGATCTCGTCGAGACGTCGTTTGATGTGGTGACTCTGACTGCACTAGATCCGGCGATCTTCTCCGACCGCCAAACCGCCTTGCTACCTGAAAACCGCCTAGAGCTTCCAGCTGAACTGAAGCGCGAACCTGTGGCACCTGTGCGCGCCGTAGTCACTGCTGACCTGGATGATGCGGAAGTTGAGGCGCGCGCCACGTTGCAACGAGTGGGTGCCGACCTCGGAGAACCGATTGAGATCGTTCGCTCCGCCAGCGAGGTCGAGGTCCGCGGGCTGGTGAATACCGCAGAGCGGAAGGCAGAGCTAATCGCCGCGCTGCGGCATATCTCTCACTTGAAACTGACTATCAAGACGATTGAAGAGGTGAGCAGGGAGGCCAAGTCAGCAGCCGCGCCATCAACCCGGAGTCAGCCGGCCGAGCAACCAACGTCAGAGACAATCGGCAACAAACTGCCCGTGCATGATCTGCTGGAAAGATATCTCGCCAGACGCATCGCCGATCCTGGTGAAGCACGCAGCGCAATGGAGCAATTCTCCAGGCAGGCGCTCACTCACGCAGAGAGCGCGCTCTCTGAAGCGTGGGCGCTGCACCGGCTGGCAGAGCGGTACACGCCTGCGGAAGTTAACCGCCTGAACCAATCATCACGCCGAAAGCTTGAGGCGCTTGCGCGCAGTCACCTCGGATCTCTGCACCTGCACATCACGCGCGCGTCAACGCTCGTGAAACCCGCGCTGAGTGCCATCGCGAACGAATCAGCAGGCACGATCGCTGCGAACAGCGGATGGGAAGCGACCTGGCCGGAATTTTCCGCGCCTCTACTCAGAACCGTTCAGCAGCTCGATCGCATGACTACAGCGCTTTTTACCATAGGCTCGAACGCGCGGGTTTCACCGTTGGTCGCTGCTCGTGACCTGCTCGCCGCGTTCGCTCTCTTAGAATCTCAACTGCCACATCTTGAAAAGAGAGTCGCCGGAGAATTCCTCGGCAACCCTGAATCGCTGGTCCCGAAACAGCCATAAAGGAGTAGGTATGATGATACAGTTTCTCTACCGGAGCATTTTGCTGACCGCTGTAGTCTTTAGTTTTTCAGCCATGAGCCTCGGTCAAACTGCGGAGCTCACAGGAATCGTCAAGGACTCAGCGCAAGCGGTCGTTTCCAATGCAGCGATAAACCTGGTCAATGAAGACACAGGCATCAAGCGCAACACGACTACGAATGATCTTGGCTATTACAGCATCTCGTTTGTCACGCCCGGAAACTACAAGCTCACCGTTCAAGCCACCGGATTTCAAACCGTGAGCCGGATCGGGATCAAGCTGGAAGTGGCGCAGGTGGCCCGTCTCGACTTCAGCCTCGAGATCGGCGGGGTAGAGGCACAGATCATGATCGAGGAAGGTGTGCCGATACTGCAAACTGATAGTGCAGCCCTGGGGCGGACCACCTCGGAACAATTTATCGTCTCACTACCCTTATCCAGCCGTAACTTCACCCAGATCCTGGCACTCTCGACCAGCACCACCGTCGAACTTCCCAACGCCGGAGAAGTAGGTAGGAACACTCAGAATATTTCAGCCAACGGGGCCAGGACCACGTTCAACAATTTCGAGTTTAACGGAGTGGATGCCAACAATTTTGCCGAAAACGCGGCTTCTGGATTTGGCGCCCAAGTTGGCCTGGCGATTCCGGCGCCGGATACGATTCAGGAGTTTAAGGCGCAGACTGGATTGTATGATGCCAGTAAAGGTCGTGGCGCCGGCGCGAATATAGATATTGTGAGCAAATCCGGGACTAATTCCTGGCACGGCACGCTCTGGGAGTTCTTCCGCAACGACGCCCTCAACGCCAATGATTTCTTTCTGAACCGGGCTGGTCGGCGGCGGCCGGTGCTGAAGCAAAATCAGTATGGCTTTACGCTCGGCGGGCCGATTCGTCAGAACAAAACCTTTGTCTTCGGCGCCTATCAGGGCACCATCCAGCGCAATGGACTGTCCACGCTTGGTTTTCGGACCGCATTTCTTCCTCCCCTGACCAATGACCGGTCGGCAGCCGCACTCGGGAGATTGTTCGCAGGTCAGCGCGGACAATTCCAGAACATATTCGGAGGAGTCGGACCGGCCATCGCCGCGGACGGCTCCAACATCAATCCGGTGGCGCTCAAGCTACTTAATTTCAAGTTAGCTAACGGCGAATTTGCGATCCCAACTCCACAGACCATCCTGCCGAACGGTCTCGGGCAATCCTCCTTCTCATCGCCAGTCAAGTACCGCGAAGACCAGATTACCGGAAACATAGATCACGCTTTTTCCGAGCGCAATCAATTCTCCAGCAGATTCTTTTACGCGCGCGCTCCCCAGGAGTCTCCCTTCCTTCGTGCCAACCTCCCCGGCTATGGGCTGATCCAGAACAGCAAGAACCTTATGGTGGTCTTGTCGGATACGCATACGTTCAAATCGAATTTGACTAACGTTGCCCGGGTGGGATACATCCGATTCCGTGGGGAACAGACCCAACCCGAACCGATCAGCAACGCCGACCTCGGCATCACCTCGCCGGGCGGCCTGCCGGGCATTCCCACCATTCAGGTCTCAGGACTCTTCAGCCTCGGGCCAGACCTGTTTCTGACCGAGACCACCAATTCATTTATTGCGCAGGACACGGTTTCTTTTATCACCGGCAAGCACAGCCTCCGGATGGGCGGTGAATTCAAGCGCGACGCGCGCACTCAGTACCCATCCATTTTCCAAAGAGGGTTGCATCTTTCCCAGCTTTCCGGACTTTTTGCTGGGCCTGAGCGGAGCGCAAAATGGCACGGGTATTTTCAGCAATGTGCTGGTGAGCATTCTCGCATCCGGTTCACTCGAAAAGGCTGACCGTTATAGCAACTTTGCCGGATTCGTCCAGGACGACTTTCGGGTATCACCTCGGCTGACATTGAATCTCGGCCTGCGGTGGGAATTCTTCGGCCCGCCCAAGGATATTCGCGGCCGTTTGGGCAACTTCGATCCCAGCCTCGCGATTCCTGAGCCGCCAGCGGCGGGCACCTTTACCGGAATCTTATTGGAGAAAAACTACAGTGGCCCACTTCCTGAGGGGGTGACGCAGCGCCAGGAGTCGGGCCTGTGGGATAAGGATTTAAACGATTTCGCGCCGCGCTTGGGGTTCGCATTTCGCTTGCGGGACAGCCTGGTGCTCCGAGGAGGATACGGCATCTACTATCAGCGGCTGACCGGGCAGGTGGCTCTTCAGACGGCCGCCAACTTGCCGTTCACGTTGTTTGACATTCGCGGGGGACCGGCCAACGCGAACGCCACCTTCCAGGTACCTGTAAGTCCTCCAGGACTACCATCTTCGAGTTTTCCCCTTTTCGTGCCGCGCACCAGCAGCAGCACCATTAGCCCAATCGGGATTTCTACGTCGGTCCGCAGTCCGTATGTCCAACAATACGGTCTCAATCTTCAGTATGAGTTTGTGCGCAATTTCCTGCTGGAGGTGGGATACGTTGGTTCGAAAGGAACTCGTCTTGGCGGCAGCGTCGGGTTCAACCAGGCACTTATCGCAACGCCTCAGAATCCTGTGCATGGGGTCACGACGACTAGTGTCGGCAACGTCCAGCAGAGGGTTCCCATTGTGGGCCTTGCCGCCGGTGCAAGCATAGTTGAGACGATATTCAACTCAAACTACCACTCGCTGCAGACCAGTGTGACCAAGCGGTTGAGCCGTGGTCTGGATTTTCTGGCAAGTTATACCTGGTCGAAGAGTCTGGATGTTTCCTCCGGAGGTAGGGGAAGCACCACTTTTGATATCGGATCCATCTTGGGTGACCAAACCGATTTCCGCAGTGGGTATGGGCCTTCCGACTTTGATCGCCCCCACCGCTTTGTCTACAGCTTTGTTTACCAGCCGCCGGAGTTCCGGCGTGGCCCGCGGCCATTGCAGCTCTTGCTGTCGAGATGGCAATTTTCGGGCCTAACCGTTTTTCAATCAGGAACTCCGATCACCGTCGTGGACTCAAGAGCGGGAACTATTTTCGGCGCCTCACCCGGTACCTCTAGGGCGCAGTGTACCGGCCAGAGTCCTGTCAGTTCAGGATCGGTCACCAGTCGTCTTAACGGTTATTTTAACACCGCCGCATTCACCACAGCGCCGATCATTGGCAACGGGACGGGCTTTGGCAATTGTGGGAAGGGCATCGTGCGGGCTCCCGGCCAGCGAAATCTGGATTTCGCGATTCAGAGGAGTTTCCGGATCATCAAGGAGACGAATCTGCTGTTCCGCGCGGAGTTCTTCAATTTGACCAACACGCCTAACTTTGGCTTGCCGAACGCTGATCTTGCTTCGCCGTCGTTCGGAGTTATTTCAAATACCGTTTCGAACCCGCGAATTATCCAGTTCGCTCTGAAGTATAGCTTCTGAAGTGGTGAAGGGACTTAAACCTGAACATCCGCGCAGCCACCAAAATAGTTCGCTTCATTAGTTCGCTCAAATGTGGGTAGCAATAACGGAGGATACAGAATGCGAATCCGCGGCTACGAGGTGCTCTTGGCCGCGCACTTCACTCGGCAATCTCAAGCTTTCGTGGTTGTCGTGATCGCGCTGCTACTCCTTCCTCGCTTGGCGGCTGCGCAAACGGCTACCAGGAACGATCCCGTTGACAGAGAGTTCCTCAACTGGGCTCGCCAAGACCTGCATCCGATCGCCAGAGTGGGACCCAAGGCCCAGTTATCCGACCTGGAGCCTCTTCGCCGCATAATCGGCAACGCCTCTGTCGTCTCCTTTGGCGAGGGCCTGCACGGCGGCGCCGAGCCGCTCGAGTTTCGCAACCTGCTGTTCCGGTTTTTGGTGGAGAAGATGAGCTTCACGGCGATCGCCATCGAATCGGGAATCACCGAAGGTTATGGGGTAAATCAATATGTGCTCGGCGGGCCTGGAGATCTCAAGACCGTAGTCGCCCGGGGGGTCCATCCCGCCTTTAATAAGCTTCCGCAGTCGGCCGCCCTGGTACAGTGGATGCGCGAGTACAACGCCGATCCGAAGCATTCCCGGAAGATCGAATTCTATGGGTTCATTCAGCCCGGCTCCGACGGAGACTCCAAAATAACCCTGGCCTTCGAGGATGCGCTGCACTACCTGGATGGTGTCGACTCCTCCGCGGCGACCACGCTACGGAATCGGACCAAGGCCATTCTTCCGATGCTGATCCTTGATCGCCTCTTGCATGCGCCCAATCAATATTCGCAGCTCTCGCAACCGCTGCGGGATCAGATGACGGCAGCGATCGCCGATATGATCTCGTTGTTCAAGATACACGAGGCCTCATACACGGCGGCGAGCTCGGACCGAGCCTATCAGCTTGCCTATCGCTCCGCCGTCGTTGCCGGGCAGGTTGACGAATACCTGAGGCAGGTTCCGATCGGCTGGACGCCGAAAGCGGGGCCGGCTTCGTTGAGCGGCACCGTCGCCGTAAGTGATCGCGCCGCGGCGGAAAACGTCCAGTGGATCAAGGAGCAACAGGGCCACGATGGCAAGATCCTGGTTTTTGCGCACCGGGATCATATTGCCACGGCACTGACCACCATCCGCATCCCGGAGAACAATGCGTACGGCTTGCCTCCTGCTCCCATGGTCCTCCTGCCTCCTATGATGGGTACTTATCTACAGCGACGTTATGGGGTGCAACTCGTCACGATCGGGAATCTCCTCGCCCAGGACACCAGCAATTGTAAGCAGAAACGCCTCCCGGCCCCATCTAGATCTCTGGAAGCGCTGCTGTCTACGTTGGACACGCCTTTCTTCCTGTTGGATCTGCGCACGGCGCCCCGGGGGATTGCCTCATGGTTGCAGCATCCGCACGAGCTTTACGGCATAGAACTTCCCGACACGCTCAATGTTGGAAAGGCATTCGACATCGTCTTCTTCTCCCGCCTGGTGACGCCTGCCGTGCCGTGCTCATAGCCTGCGGCTTCACGGTCGAGAAGCAGAGACGAAGATGAATCGAGATCGAACATCTGGCGGTTTGCCGCCGCATTCGCGGTGCTTCCGAGCATTTCGGAACATCACTCTGGAAGCAAACAAACTCGTTCTGCGCTTTGGAGACCTGCACTAGAAGAGCGACCTTCAACACTGGGAATATGACAGCATTGAGACGCTCAGATATGCGCGAAGGTAAGGCGAAAGAGTTGTGATAATGAATACTATCTATGCGCTGTTGGCGCATTCCTGGAGCGGGCTTGTCATTGCCGCGCTCGTTGCCTTACTCGGCTGGCTGATCGTGCGCGCGGCGCGTTGGCGGGGCCATCCGCGCGTCCGGTTTGTCGGCTATGCCATTTACGGATTGGCGGTGCTGCTCGCGGCGGGAAGCATAGTCACCCTTGTCCGAATCAGTAGGGCGGAAGCGGGGCATCCCCCCATGGGAAAGCTCATTGATGTGGGCGGCTATCGGATGCACATCCTGGCCGAGGGTGACGCGAAGGGCGGCCCGACGCTGGTCTGGATTCCCGGAGGCCATGGTGCGGGCCTCGGGCTCTACCATCTTCACAAGGCGATGCGAAATGAGACCCGCTCGATCCTGTTCGACCGGCCAGGTACGGGCTGGAGCGACACGGGACCCTTCCCACGCCGCACGGCGCGGGAGGCGGAGGAGTTGCGGGCGCTGCTCGACAACGCTGGTGAGAAAGGGCCCTTCATTCTGATCGGCCATTCCTATGGCGGATTGCTGGCTGCGAACTACGCCAAACGTTACCCAGAAAAAATGACGGCGGTCGTCTTGCTCGATGCCACGCCTCCGGATGTGTTCACCCATCTGCCGGGTGGCGGAGGCCCTGCTATACCGACCGGACTCGTGCGTAGCAGACAACGCGCCGGTTGGTGGAAACTTTTCGGCATATGGTCTGATCCCGACCGCCAGTTAGCCAGGCGCAATGAGGAGATCGCCCGAGTTATGCGAGTCTACGACGAGAGCCTGGCAGAGGTCAGAGGAGCGATGAGAGCCCGCAGCGCCAGGCCGGCTACGGACTTCGCCTCGGCGTCGATTATGCGCGAGTGGTTCGATCCCAAGAGCGTTGCGGATCTGCTGGTCTACGACGGCGAGCTTGCCAACCTCCCGGTCTTTATCGTGATTCCCGAGGGCAATGACCCGAAAGACGTCCAACAGCAGCTCGGACTGAGCGGCGACGATCTGCGGCGAGCCATCAATTTTCTTCAGCGGTCGCGCATGCGTTATCTGAGCGCGTCGTCGAAATCCGAGTTGATTCATACGCCCGCCGGAACCGGGCACAACTATCCTTACGAAGCGCCCGATTTCGTGGTGGAGACCGTGCGTCGCCTGTTAGCCACGAGTCGGCAGCGCTGACCGACGGCTCATGAGGAGTAATGAGGAGTATGAAATTCGCGAACTACCTTGCAGGCTCGACCCAGGGTAAACCGGTGAAACAATCTAGGAGGTAATATGAGGAAAGCTTTGTTGGGGGCACTGTTTGTTACAACGCTGCTCGTCGCAAATAATGCGGCGTTCGCGCAAAACCCGAACTATGAGGCTGGACCCGTTTGGAGAATGATTTACTACCGGATCAAGCCGGGACAGGATGCCGCATCCTGGAAGGATTTTCAGGAGAATTTGAAGCCGATCTTCGAACAAGCAAAAAAAGAAGGCACTTTTCTGGATTACAAGATATTCCAGAACCCGCTGAAGGATCGCCCGGACGATTGGGACGTGCTGCTAACGATTGCGCTCCCGAACTACGCTATGCTCGATCAGCTGGAAGCAAAAGCGGCCGCTCTCTATAGCAAGCACTATGGTTCGCCGGAAGCATCGGCGGCAGCTGGAAAAAAACGCGGTGAGTTGCGCGAAGTGATCAGCATGCGTTTGGTGCGTGAGGTCTCGTTGAAGTAGACCTGCATATGATCTGGTCGGCGAGGACTATCGAACGATCGGCTTCACGTTCAACCGGGGCGTAATGGGAGTCGATCTGCCGCCGGCTGAAGCCGGCAGTCTCGACGGCGCGATGGCCCGTGTCGGGCTGCCGATCTACCTCGTCGACTTCGGCCGCGTTCCCAACGCAGGGCCCGTCCGGCGGTGGCTGGACCAACCGATCGAGCAGCGGGTTCATACGTTCTACGTCGAACACAACCAATGGCGAAGCTGGGATGCAGTCGTTTTCGTAGAAACGATTGGGCCCGCTACTTTGGCACGGAGGTAGCCTGCGGCTTTTTTCAAAATACAGACAATGCCACTACACCTTGAAACTCCGCTCATTGAGTCTCGAGCTCTGAGCCTTTGTGCTGGTCGCTCCATCTGGTTGAAGCTTGAGGCGATGCAGCCGCCGGGTTCCTTCAAGATTCGCGGCATTGGCGCAGCCTGTGAAGAGTATGTTCGTCGCGGGGCACGTCGTTTCATTTCCTCTTCCGGCGGCAACGCAGGTATTGCGGTCGCCTACGCTGGTCGATGCCTATCAGTACCGGTCGCGGTTGTAGTCCCCGAAACCACTTCCGAAAGGGCCAAAGAGCTGATACGGCAGGAAGATGCCCAAGTCATTGTCCATGGTGGCTCATGGCAGGAGGCGAATACGCTGGCTCAGGCTATGGTTGGCGAGTCCGACGCATTTCTGCACCCGTTTGATGATCCGCTTCTTTGGCAAGGTCATGCCACCTTGATTGACGAAGTCGCGCGCTCAGGTCTGACGCCAGATGCTGTCGTTCTCTCTGTAGGCGGTGGTGGTCTGTTGTCCGGCATCGTCGAAGGGCTTCGTCGTAACGGCTTGGCCGATGTGCCAGTTATAGCTGTAGAGACTGAGGGGGCCTCGTCGTTTGCCCAGTCTATCCGGGCCGGTTATCGGGTGACATTGGAGAAGATCACAAGCATCGCCACCTCTCTTGGCGCCAAGCAGGTTTGCGAACGAGCCTTTGCATACTCCAAAGAGTACCCGATTCGCAGCGTGGTAGTTTCTGACAAGGCTGCGGTGATCGCGTGCGAGCGTTTTCTCTCTGATCAACGGATTCTGGTCGAACCGGCATGTGGCGCCGCGCTTGCCCTCGCTTATGATAGCGCTCCTGAAATCTCAGAGTTCAAGACGGTCATGTTTGTCGTCTGCGGCGGGGTGACCGCAACCCTCAAGCAGTTGAGTCAGTGGGTCGTCACGTGGGGGCTCGACCCAGAGCAATCGGTGAAAAAAACTGAGGAGGTAATATGAGGAAAGCACTGTTGGGGACACTGATTGTTGCTACGCTGCTCGTTGCAAACGCTACGTTTGCACAAGGCCCGAACGCCGGACCTGTTTGGAAAATGATTTACTACCGTATTAGGCCAGGACAAGACAGCGCATTCTGGAAAGACTATGGGGAGAATGCGAAGCCGATTCAACAGCCAGGTCCCGACGCGGCCAGTCGCCGGCGCGAAAGCGTATACCAAAGCTATTTGGAAATAGACTCCCTGGTAACTGGTGCCAACCTTGCCCCTCATTGGCGAAGCGACGGCTCCAGCTTCTGGTACTCAGAAGGCGGTCCGGGTGAGACAGTCATCTATAAGGTCGATCCGGTCTCAAACACTCGAACAGAGTATTTTGACGCCTTACGATTACGCAGGGCGCTGGAGCAGACCTTGGGACATAAGCTTCCGGCTCAAGGAGTGCCGTTTCAGCAATTTTCCGAACTGCCTGGTGAGCGAGTCCGATTCGACCTGGCAGGCATGAAGTTCGAACTTGATCTGCAGACTTACGTGGCGAAGAAGCTCCCGCCGCCCGACCCGAGCGGTTTGTACTATGGCATCACGGAGCAGCAGCGGTTCACTCCGCGCACATTCCTGCGCGAGATATACGTGGCGGGTCATAGTCCGGTGCCCGAAGTCCTTTCCCCGGATCGCAATTTGTTCGCCTTGATCCAGAACCACAATGTGTGCTTGCGCACCACGTCAGATAATCACATCACGCAGTTCACGACTGACGGCGTGGCAGACTTTGATTGGGATTTGGAATCAAGGCAGAGCAAATCCGCATCTCCGTGGTCGCCGAATTCCCTGTATCTTTTCGCCGCGACGATGGACCGTCGCGACGTCCCCAAAATACCCATTGTGCAATATGTCAAGACCAGCCCGGACCTCTACTGGGTGCGCTTCCCATACGCCGGCGGTCCAATCGACCGCGTGCAACCCTATATCCTGGATATTCTGGGCCGAAAGACCGTGAAGCTCGATCTTGGAGAGACCAAGGATCAATACATCCTGTTGCTTGGGTGGCTGCCGGATGGGTCGGAGGTGTTGCTGGCTCGCTTTGCGCGCGACTTCCGGCGAGTCGATATCATAGGGGCCGAGCCAGCTACCGGCAAGACCCGATTGATCCTTACAGAGCAGGGTCCGACATTCGTCAGGTCGCCATTCGAGGTACTCTTTCCCGGAAGGGCGGAGTTTACTCTGCTGCCAGATGGTAAATCGTTCATTTGGGAATCGGAGCGCGACGGGTGGAATCATCTGTATCTGTATGATCTCCAGGGAAAGTTGATCCGCCGGCTGACGGAGGGTCAATTCCCGGTACTAGACGTGCAGGCAGTGGACCAGCAATCCGGCTTCGTGTATTTCACCGCGCATGCCGAGCCTCGGCTTTACGACACTCACCTTTATCGAGTGCCGCTTCAGGGCGGCACGATGCAGAAACTGACGGAAGCAGAGGGCCAGCACCAGATTCAGTTTGCTCCTTCACGGCGTTTCTTTGTTGACCGGCATTCATCGCCGGCTCGCCCTCCGACAATTGAATTGCGAACCAGTGACGGGCGCTTGCTGCGGACGATGGGGCAGGCCGATATCAGCCGTCTCCGACAGGTGGGCTGGACGCCACCGGAAGAATTTGTGGTCAAGGCCGACGATGGCAAGACCCCCCTGTGGGGCGTTCTGTACAAGCCTTTCGATTTCGACTCGCGCAAAAGATATCCGGTCGTGGAATACATCTACGGCGGCCCGCAAATCGTGCTTGTCAACCATGGCTTCGCAGCGGGGACCGGCGCGTTCAGCAATTTTCCGCAAGCCCTCGCACAGCTTGGCTTCATCGTAGTGGTGCTGGACGGTCGCGCCACACCGGAGCGGTCCAAAGCATTTCAGGATACTAACTCCGCGAACTGGCTAGGCTCTCTGATCCCCGATCACGCCGGAGCCATCCGACAGCTGGGAGCGAAAAACAGCTATATGGATATGAATCGGGTCGGGATTTTCGGGCATTCCTGGGGCGCTACCTCCGCCTTCAGGGCGCTCACTGACGCGCCAGACCTGTACAAAGCCGCCGTCGCCAGTAGTCCGGGCCTTGATGCGTATGGGGGTCTCCTTTACGAAGCCTACCTGGGACTTCCGGCGCAGAACAAGTCAGCCTATGACGCGGCAATGGCTTATCCACTGGCGTCCAAGGTCAAGGGGCGACTGCTGCTGGTTTGCGGCACCGGTGAGTCCATCATTATGTCGGAGACCCTTCGGTTGGTACACCAGTTTATGGAGCTCGGAATCAAACATGAGCTGATTGTCCTTCCCGGTCAGTTTCACGGCTATTCCGACAAGGGCATGGATTACTATATGAACGCCACCAGGGACTTCCTATCCCGCTATCTGGCGCCGGGCAGCTAACGGAATCCGGGCGCTGCATTCGACCACCGCTTGATAAGCTGAGCTAATTTTTCACCGGAGGAGATAACATGAGGAAAGCCCTGTCAGGGACACTGTTGGTTGCTTCGCTGCTCGTTGCCAACGCGACGTTTGCGCAAAACCCAGACTACGAGGCCGGACCGGTTTGGAGACTGACTTACTACCGGATTAAGCCGGGACAGGAAGCCGCATCCTGGAAGGACTTTCGCGAGAACGCGAAGCCGATCTTTGAGCTATGGAAAAAAGAAGGCATCGTGACGGATTACAAGATCTTCCAGAATCCGCTCAAGGATCGCCCGGACGATTGGGACGTT
>JACCUI010000054.1 GCA_013811945.1 Pyrinomonadaceae bacterium
CGGTCCAGACGACGAGCAGAAGGATCGCTATACGCCTGAGCGATCCAAGAACCTTATGCTTAGAAAGTAAACGCACCCGGCGAGTCTCGAACTGTGCAGTTGGAGATAGGTATTCCGGGGGATAATAACATAGACCCTACGGGGGAAGCGTGATGTAAAGAGAGTGGCATAGGGTGAAACCCATCTATGAAGCAGGAAGTGTTGTCTGGGTCTAGCCGACATACGTGTCAGCCTGAGCTGAACGACTGCGGGCTACCGGTTACGAGATCGGCCCGGTCAGCAAAGCGTGGTTGAAATCGTATTGCTTATCGTTCGACATTCTCGAGAATCCAGATGCTCCCGGAGACTTCCATTACAGGATCAGACGGTCAGCGGCTAATGCCAGCTCCATGATTCTGACGTCCTCCAGAATTATCTGACCGGGGCTGTCAAAAGCGTGACGCGGAAAGGCTCGCCCACAGGCTTGCCGGCCACCGGATCGAACTTGATACCCCAGACGTTGAAGAAACCGGTCCGATTCGAAATGAAGTAGAGCATCCGTCCGTCCGGCGACCAACGTGGTTTGTCGTCAAAGTTGCGGGCTTCCGTGATGCGCGTCCAGGTGCCGCCCGCAGTGGGAACGACATAGATGGTCGATATTCCGGCTTGATTCATTTTGGCGGTGCAGAAACTCGCTGCCGTGGACAAATACACGCGCTGGCGCGCACGTCGTTCGCGCGGCGCTCAACATGCTGCGGCATCAAGTGGACGAGGGCGCGAGTTGTCCCCTGACTATGAGCTTCGCGGTCGTGCCGTCGCTCCGCCTTCAACCCGAACTGGCTGCGGAGTGGCTGCCGCTCATCCTCTCCGACGAGTACGATCCGCGCTTCATCCCCGCCTCGCAAAAACGCGGTGTCCTGTTTGGAATGGCGCTAACGGAACGACAAGGCGGCTCGGACGTGCAGGCCAACACGACGCGCGCCGTGCCGACGGGGAAAAGCGGTGCGGGCGAAGAGTACGAACTCAACGGGCACAAGTGGTTCTGCTCCGCTCCGATGTGTGACGCATTTTTGACTCTCGCGCAGACGGATATTGGTCTCTCCTGTTTCCTGCTTCCTCGCTTGCTTCCCGACGGCACGCGCAACGGCTTTCACCTGCAACGTCTGAAAGACAAGCTGGGCAATCGTTCTAACGCTTCGAGCGAAGTTGAATATCGCGGCGCACTCGCGCGGATGGTGGGAGAGGAAGGGCGTGGCGTGCCGACGATTATCGAGATGGTCAGGCACACACGCCTCGACTGCGCGTTCGGCTCGGCGGCCACCATGCGCCGCGCCCTGGCCGAGGCCCTGCATCACGCCACGTTCCGTCACGCTTTCGGGAAGAGGTTGTTGGATCAGCCGTTGATGCGGAACGTGCTGGCCGACCTTTGCCTGGAAACGGAGGCGGCGACGGCACTGGCGTTGCGCCTCGCGCGCGGCTTCGACGAGTCGCCGCACGACGAAGGGCAGCGCCGGTTCACACGCCTCGCCACCGCCGTCGGCAAATACTGGATCACGAAACGCGCGGTCGCGGTCGTGGCCGAGGCGCTCGAATGCCTAGGCGGTAACGGTTACGTCGAGGAGTCTCCATTGCCGCGCCTCTACCGTGACGCGCCACTCAATTCGATCTGGGAAGGCTCGGGCAATGTGCAGTGCCTTGAAATGCTGCGCGCCGTGAAAAAGGACGCCGGCACTTTGGAGATGGTCTTACAAGAGATTCGCGCGGCTCGTGGCGGCAACAAACACTTCGACAGCTTTATCACCAGACTCGAACGCGAACTAACCGGGCCTGACCAACTCGAAATACGTGCGCGCCGCATCGCTGAACTTCTAGCTCTCGCCTTACAAGGCTCGCTTCTAGTTCAACACGCCCCGCCCGGAGTGGCCGATGCTTTCTGCGCTTCGCGGCTTGCCGGCAATGCCGGTCTGGCCTTCGGGACGCTCCCCGCAGACACAGATTTCGATGTCATAATCGAACGCTCACGACCGAGGATTTAATGTAGTTTTGATTCCTATTCATCAGGAGAAAGACAATGCAAGTGCAGCTGGTCTCGATCGATCTGATCCGACGGCTCGCGAGGCAGATGGAGTCGGGCGAGATCGCACCGGCGTCCTTCCTCGAGTTGCTCCCGCTCGGCTGGTACGTGCCGGAGTTCGATGTCGAGGTGGCGGGGTCCGATGACACCGAGCACGTGCACCCGATGGTGCTCGTCTACGCAGACGAGAAGGAGCACTACGATGCGTTCCTCGAACGCGTGACCAAGGCCGATCTCGCTCGCTTCGCGGACCCCGCCCTCCAGTACGAGGAGGTCAAGACGCAGATGGAAGGCTGGCGGAACAAGTTCTTCACCGACGAGCGCATGCACACGAGCGGCCTCGGCATGAATCTGTTCCAGCTCATTCGACACCTCGCACAAACTGGTGGACAATCACCACCGTTCTTCCCCTTCGAGCAACGCGACGAGCACGACCTCCAACTGAATTCCTTCCGCAGTGCTCGCCGAATCCCCGCCACTTCGCTCTTCTCAACCTTGACTCTCGGCGAGCCTGCGGAAAGAATCCTATTGGTTTGGCGGCTTCCTTTGATTCGGCGTTGCGAGGGTGTGGCAAAAGCGCAGTATAATGCTCTGCGTGATTGACGAGATTCGCACTAAAATTGCCGCCGGACTGTTTGAGTTTTCTAAACATGCTACTGACCAAATCATTTTGCGTCGCATTAGCGTTCAGGGGTTGCGCGAAGCAATTGACGGTGGCGAAATCATCGAAGATTATCCGAATGACAGATATGGTCCGAGTTGTTTGATTTTCGGCTTGACGACGACCAACAGACCTTTGCACGTTCAGTGCAGTTATCCGTCGCGCCCGCTGCTGAAAGTTATTACGCTCTATGAACCCGACGCAGATTTGTGGATTGATTTCAGAGTGAGGAAACCGCAAGATGCAAACTGAAACCTGGAAGGAAACAATGAAGGAAGCTAAAGTAACTTACACGCTGGAAATGGACGGCAAATTTGTCATTATCGAGAATGTTCCGGCGCGAGTGTGTGTTGAAACAGGTGAGCAATTTTTCTCGCCGGAAACGGTTGAGCGATTACAACAAACAATTTGGGGACGAGAGAAACCGAAAAAAGTAGTTGAAACGCCTGTTTATGAGTTTGCTGTTTAACCCGAACGCTCTGCTCGAGCCAATCATGGACAGTCTCCATTGCCGCGCCCCAGGAGAACAGCGGCGACATCCTGGGCGATCTGAACTCGCGGCGTGGCCGTCGTGCGTGCTTTATATGGTGTGAGAGGTCTACATGGGGCGTCAAAGGCCATTTTGGTTACAAGCTCGTACGTGTCCGACTACGCGAAGGGCGAGTTCCGCCGCGTAATCCCTTGGGAGATCGAACTCGTTGAACGTAACCGTGTACTCGATAAAAGATAGCAGCAACAGGCTCATACATGTCGTTTGGGGGATACCGAAGGGTAACACAAGTTTGGCGGTTCTGGTGACCGCATATAGACCGGACCCGGAGTTGTGGGAAGAGGGGTTCTTGAGGAGAAAGCAATGAAAAAGCGAGTTCGCACCAAGCTGGTACATGAAGGAAAGTATGTAGCCGAAGTTGATGTGGAGCTAGTGCGACCGTGTCACCAACGGATGATGCCGCGAGCACCTTCGCCAGCGGCCAGCGCTGCCAGCGCGTCGTTGATGCCGTCGAGATGGTAGGTGCGAGTGACAAGTTCGCGGAGCTTCAGTTCACCCGCTTGATAGGCGTGACGAAGTGAGGGATGTCCATCAGCGGACGCTCCGAACCGTAGAGCGAGCCGATCAGGCGCTTCTCCTGCATCACGAAAGGGAAGGTGGGGATTGAGGCGAGCGCGTCTGTCCGCGACAGACCAGTAAGCACGACTGCGCCGCCTTTGCGAGCGGACTCAAGCGCCCGCGAAATAGCCGCGGGTGTGCCGACCGTGTCGAAAACATAATCCGCTCCCCGTCCATCCGTCAGAGCGCGAACCTCCTCCGCGACATTCCCCGCCCCCCGCTTCAATCGTGTGTGTAGCGCCGCCGCTTGGCCGGAAGCTGGTGCGCCAAGGGCGCCAATGGATCTTGAAAGTGCGCACCAACAGCGAGAAGCTGGCGCTGTTGCTGGCCTTGAGAAAGAAATGCTTTGAGACTCAGCTAAAAACAGCAACTTGTCCTTGCGCAACACCAGCAACGGCGAAGCTGTCAGCAGCTAACGCTTCGCGCTCAGGAAAAGATCGTGCAGGAGACAAGCCACATGTAAAACCCGCGATACCTACGCAGATTAACGCTCCGCTGAGGCTGAGCGAACTAATCCCGGCGATCCGCTGGTCTCAAAGAATCAATCGCGGATTTCGGGTAAGAACTAGCGTTTTGATGAAAGGAAACTTATACATATAATTTTCACTTGTGTCCCGTCAAAAATACTTGCCGAGTTCTGGAAGATTGATCGTGGGGAGCTAAAAATAGAACGCAGCCCGAAATCAAAACCCGGGATGAGTCGCATGGCCCCGACAACCGCACGCTCACAAGGTCTTTCTTCGGACTGCGTCCTTTACTGGCTGCAATTCAACTTGTGAGTTTGCAACCAATCTTTTAACTTTATTTTGGGCGCTTACCCGTATGCAGCGCCGCGATTCCTCCAGTTAAATTCTGATACTTAACCGATTCAAGCCCCACCTTACCCATCAGAACACTAAGTTCCTTTTGATCAGGAAATCGTGTAACCGAATCAGGCAAATACTGATACGCACTCTTCGATCCACTGATTAGGCCGCCGAAGAACGGCAGCACTCGGGTGAAGTAGACATTAAATAAGAAACGAAAACCCGGCACCACTGGTTTCGAAAACTCAAGTACCGCGACATAGCCGCCCGGCTTGAGCACCCTGAGAAGTTCCACTAACCCACGTTCAACGTTGGAGAGATTTCTTAAACCGAAGGCAATCGTTACTGCCTCGAACGAGCAATCCCGAAACGGAAGGCGCAAGGCGTCACCCTCGATCAATGGGATATGGGGTTCGCGTTTCGCTGTCTTCCGAGCAGCGATTTCCAGCATCGGTCGACAAAAATCTGTACCGACAACTCGTGCTCCGGTAGTTTCAGAGAGAGTGAGTGAAAGATCCCCGGTGCCGCAGGCAACATCGAGAATGAAGCCAGTGGAACCAAGCCTTTCCCGCACTCTGCGCGCCACCAGTCGCCGCCAGCTCTTATCAATGTGTCCAGACAGCAGATGATTTAAAAGATCATATCGACCGGCGATGGCCGCAAACATCTCGCGGACGCGATGAGCATGTTCCTCTTCGTTTGCCCGTCGAATGTCAGACACAGTTAAGCGAAATAAAATGGGGATGTGGTTGCAAGCAGATTGCGAATGATTTGCGATTAGTCCGGCTTCTTCACTGGAATAGTGGTTGCTGGTTTCACTCCAGCTTTGTCAGGCTGTGGTTTTTCGAGTTCTCCCATTAATTCTAGTTTTACGTTTGGCTCAAGCATAGCCTTTAGCTGCTGAGAGTTTCCAATAACGACTGTGGCAATTCGAGTTTTCTCGAAGAGAGAGGTAGCGACGCGCTGAAGGTCGGCGGCCGAGACGGCGCTGAAAGCCCCTGTCTGTTCACTAATCGAAGGCAGACCAAATGTGTCGATGTCGAGCCATGCCCGCGCAGTACCGTCCGGGCTTTCCAGCTCTTTGGTGAATTGAGCACTAGCTTCGCTTTTAGCTTCTTCCAGCTCCCCAGCGGGCACGGGTCCGCTCACCAGAGATTGGAGGACATCGTGCGCAGTCTTGAGCGTCTTTCCAACCAACAAACTGTCAACGGCAGCGCCCATTACAAATATGCCGGGAAGAATGTGCGGCTCGTTTCGGACGAACACTGGTCTGCGGCTTAGTTCCGGCGAGAGCGTCACCCAGCGCTTGCGAGCGACCATTGCCAGGATCACTGCGGTTGCGAAATCCCGATCGGAGCGTGAGACGGCCCGGGTAGCCAATCTAACTTCAGCGCCCTGGTCAGCAGGCGCATTGATTACCAAGGTGCGAACGTCAGGCGCTTCCGGCTGCCGGAAGGTTGTCGGAACGATCTGCTCACTCTTGCGCCACGGACCTAACAGTTGGCGCAACGCACGCATCGCTCTGTTTTTTGGTACGCCACCGGAAACTACCAGGGTGGCATTGTTGGAATTAAGAAATCGTTCCCGCGCGTGCATCAGATCGGCTCGATCAACTCGCCCGAGGCTCTCGGCGGATCCAGTTTGGGGACGACCATAGGGGAAATCGCCAAAAAGCCGGGCAGCGATAGCACGATCCGCCCAGAGTGCTGGGGAAACATTGGTTTCCTTAGCTATCTTGACGCGTCCGTCGCGAATTCTTGCGACGTTCTCCGGAGTAACCTGGGTCGTTACTAATGCCGTGCGCAGGATTTCCACAATTCGTTCAAATTCTCGCGCCCGGCCCTGCAGCGTTACGGTGATCGAATCATAATCGGTGTCTACGTCCAGCCGCCCACCCATTTCCTCGGTGAAATACTCACGGGTACTGGCATCGGGGAACAGGATGTCCCCCAGGATGGCCATCTGGCCCGCCTTACCAGCCATATCGAAAGCCGCCCCGCTATGGATCCGGAGCTTGAGAAGGACATCCTGGTCACCGGGCCGATGCCGGATGAGCAACCGCAGCCCATTGAGCAACCTTTCCCGTTCCGGTTCGGCCCCCACTTGCCCGTAGCCTGGAGCGGAAACTCCGCGGATAAGAACTGTTAGACACAGGATAATCAGGACTTTTGGTAATGAAATGGTCGGTAAGGTCAGGGTCATATAGTTTAATGATATTGACTGTGGCGAAGACAAAGTGCTGGGGAGCTTCACGGAATCTCTGCCGGTTAACAGGATTCGGGAGCAAAAACATCTTAGGCGCGCGATATTTCGCCGTCAACCGTTTGGCGCGTAAGTGCATCAAAGGCCTGAGTTTGATCTTACAGGCTCCGGCCCGAGATTGCGTGCTCCAATCAGGTTCAAGGGTAGTATAATTCTCCTGTTGGGAATGGTCTTTGAGTTATCGTTCAGCATAAATTCGAGAAAAGCTGTGGAAGGCCGTAACTTTTGGCCTTTTGGCGGTAATTAACGTAGGAAGCGATTCCTACAGGATCGAGTGCTTGATTGTCAGATAGAACTACAGACACACTTTTGCTTGAAAAGGCAGGAGGCGGGGACCAGGCAGCATTCGTCGAGTTATACGAACGGCACCGAACCGGCGTTTTTCGGTTCGCGTACAGGATGTTGGGATCCATGGAGATGGCGGAAGACATTACCCACGATTGCTTCTTGAGCTTGATTAAACGCCCTGAGAACTTTAATCCCGCGCAAGGGTCGTTGAAAACCTATCTCTACTCGGCCGCGCGAAATCTGTCTCTAAAGCATTTTCGCAGCACCGCAAGGGAGGCTGCTTTTGAAGATTTTAGTGAGGAGCCGCCCATTCCGGTCAGAGAACAGCCCCTAGGCAGATTATTGGACGAGGAGTTGTCATTGAAGGTAAAGGAAGCCGTCTTCAGTTTGCCACCACTCCAGCGGGAGGCGTTGGTCCTTTTCGAATATGAAGGGTTAGCACTGAGCGAGATCGCCAGTATCGTGGGCACAGACGTGGGCGCGGTAAAAGCCCGGTTGCATCGGGCACGCGAAAGACTGAAAAGTACGCTGTGGCCTTATTTGAATAGTAGTCGGGAAATTGTTACTTTGGAGCAGGCTTGAGATGAGCAGCATCGAGCCAAAAGACCCGTTCGTTTCGGAAGCCGAGCTTAAGAGGGTGCTCGAGATCTGGATTGCTCCAGAACCTTCGAGAATGCTCGATGAGCGCGTCTTAAACAGTTGTTTTAGGGAGTTTGGAAGCGACGATGCTGCGACCCAGCCGGTAGCGCTCCCCCAGAGCCAAAAAGAGGTAGTGACTATGAAGTTTTGTTCCACATGTCAGGAAGAGTTCGCTGAGAAGTTCAGTTTTTGTCCTGTTGATGGGACGCCGCTCAACGGATTCGTTCCCAGGGACGAGGAAAGCGTTACGCGTGCCGCTGCGCAGGAGCCTGCGGCTGTGGTAGCGAGCAAGCCAACCTACGCCGCTGCGCATGAGCCTGCGGCTGTGATAGCGAGCAAGCCAGCCTACACTGCTGCTGCTGCTGCTGCTGCGGGTTCAGCCGGAGCAATTGCTGAAAAAGGCGAATTCCACTTTACCTTCATGGATGATGCCGGTCTTACTCAGCGGTTGATTGAAGTACTAAAAGAAGTCGCCCATGAGTCTGAGCTGACTTGGCCCGAGTTCAAGCGCGATCCGTTTGGCTTTAGCAAAAGGATGGCTGTCGGTTATAGCCAGGCCGGCTGGCGCGCGCTGTCTCAACCCAATGTCGCGACCGGGGTACTGGCAGCGCTGTTTGTGGTGATGACGGTTTTACTGGCTGTGTTCTGGATAGATCGGGTTCAAACGCGGAGAGCAGCGGAGCTAGCCGCGATCACTGAAGACCAGTTAGTGGATCAACTCATAGACATTCCGAGCGAACAGCCGACGCCAGATCCTGGGACGGCGGGTCTGAATAAAGGTGGCGGTGGGGGTAGCAAGCCCAAGCAGGAGAAAGCAGGCGGGGGTGGTGGCGGCGGCCGTCAGGAGCAGAAGGAAGCTTCGTTTGGCAAAACTCCGCAAGCGTCTTTGACAATTCCGCAGGTAGTTGCTCCAGATCCCAAACCACCTGCAATTAAGAATCCATCATTGCCTGTTGCCGCAACCGTTGTCGCTGACCCTTTGTTGGTTCCACCCGACGCGCGCGTGTTGCCGTACGGAGATTTCAAATCAAAGAGTACTGATCCGTCGTCTGGGCCCGGGAGCGGTAATGGTATCGGCACCGGCAGGGGCGGCGGTATCGGACCCGGCGATGGTGGCGGCATTGGCCCAGGTCGAGGTGGTAATATCGGTGGTGGCGATCGAAATGATGGCGGCGGCGGTGCCGGTGGCGGCGGAGGAGGCACTGACTACAACCGGGTTTTTAGTGGCAAAGACGTGAGCTCAAAAGCTCGCGTACTCTCGAAGCCTGAACCTCAATATACCGAAGAGGCCAGAAAGAATCAGATAGTAGGAACTGTTGTCTTGCGGGCCGTATTCACTTCGGGGGGACAGGTTACCAACATTCGCTCGGTAAACGGTCTACCCTTCGGACTGACTGAGCGAGCCATTGCAGCCGCGCGTCAGATTAAGTTCTCACCCGCGACGAAGGATGGCCGCCCGGTCTCGATGTACATCCAGCTGGAATATAACTTCAACTTGTATTAGGCAGTGGCACAGATTTCAGTCTGTGATCTCAACTTTGATTCAAAAGACGCCAGGCCGGGAGACACTAGCTCTCTTCCTGGCGTCTTTGCTTGAATACCTTAACCTTCTTCCCAGAAAGTCTGTGCCACTTACTAGTGCAGTTTTTCCGCAAAGCGCTTGATTCGTTTGACGCCTTCCTGCAACTGTTCCATCGAAGTCGCGTAAGACATACGCAGATATCCTTCGCAGCCAAACCCTGCACCGTCCGTGACTACCGTCTGTTCCTCGTCCAGCATCCGTTGGGCAAGCTCTCCTGAAGTGCGTAGTGCCCCTTTTAAGCAGCCGCTGACATTAGGAAAAGCGTAGAAGGCGCCTTCCGGTTCGTTGCAAATGAATCCGGGAACCTCTTTCAGCGCGGCTAGAAGCCAGGTGCGTCGGGCTGTGTATTCAGCCAGCATCGCGCCCACGGAATCTTGTGGTCCATTGAAAGCCTCTGCCGCGGCGCGCTGGGCAATGGAATTGGGATTGCTCGTCGAGTGGCTTTGAATCTTCAGCATCGCCTGGCTCCACTCGCGCGAGGCTAGCGCATAACCCATGCGCCAGCCTGTCATGGCGTAGGTTTTTGAGAACGAGCCGGCGATGCAGAGATGGCTTCGAAGTTCCATCGGAAGGCTGGCTGCGCTAAAGACCTCGGCCGGTTCGTAAACAAAGCGCAGGTAACACTCGTCCGAGATAACGTAGATCCCGCGCTCTGTCAGCAATTCCATGATGCGCTTGAACTCGGCCGGCGGAATCACGCGCCCCGAAGGATTGCTGGGCGAATTGAGAATTATGAGTCTCGTGAGGGGCGTGATGGCTTGCTCGATCTGATCGGCATTCAAAAGGAATTCCGTTTCTTCAGTCTCAATAAATACCGGCACCCCGCCGGCGAAGACTACGATCTCGGGAAAAGTCACCCAGTAAGGCTTCGCCATCAACACCTCATCACCGGGATTAATCAGACTAACAACTGCGTTAAAGATTGCTTGCTTGCCACCGGAGGTGGCCATCACTTGCGAGCGTTCGTAATCTGCACCGAATTCTCTTGCATAGAAGTCGATGATTGCCTGCTGGAGTTGCCGCGTCCCGGCCGTAGGAGTGTATTTCGTCTCGCCGGCTCGCATTGCTTCGGCGGCTGCCTGCTTGATGTGGACGGGCGTGTCAAAATCCGGCTCGCCGGCGCCAAAGTCCACCACATTTGCGCCTGCCGCACGCAGTGCGTCCGCGGCCTGCATCGCGGCCAGCGTCGATGACGGCTGCATTCTTGAGACGTTATTAGAAACGCGAAATGAGAGCTTGGCGGGTTTGGTCATCATGAGTCGTAATAGTCTGCGGTGGTGCGAACCCCGAGGTTTACCTGCGCGGCGTTTGAGTGCGGTTTACTTTTTCCGCGCGCGTGTTCTAGCGGCTTTCTTCGCAGATGCGGACCTTGCCGCCACGGACCGCCCCGCAGCGGCCTTGCCACCTTTTTTGCCGCCCTTCTTTGCCGGAGCCTTATTGACCTTCTTGCCTCGGCCCGATCCGCTCTTCTTGCCGCCGCCAGTCATGGCATTAACCGTGGCCCATGCTCGACCCTCAGCTTCATCTTCAGATACACCGCGTTTCTTGTAACCCTCTTCGATATGTTCAGCTTGGCGTTTCTGCTTATCGGTGTAGGCGCCCTTATCTCCTCTTGGCATAATTCACCTCCAGTTGTTCATATGGCCTAAGGCCTCTCGCTGAGACTGGCTCGGTTGTTTTGTGGGAACGCCGCGGAGTATACCACGCAGCAACAGTCGTCTTATCACCCGTTTGTCATTTTGTGTTTCATGCGTTCTTCGACGAGCGGTGGCACCAGTCCATTGAGCTCACCACCCAGTTGAAAAACTTCTTTTACCAGACGCGAGCTAACGTATGAATACTTCTCCGCCGGCATCATGAATACCGTTTCAATAGTTGGCTCAAGCCGGCGGTTCATCAAAGCCATCTGCAGCTCATACTCGTAGTCAGAAATCGCCCGAATACCGCGAACGATCGCATCAGCCTTCTGGGCCAGGGCGTAATGAACAAGCAATCCCTCGAAATCATCGACGAGAAGCTCACAAGTTCCGCGCTTGATACCCTTTAATACTTCGTCGAGAATATCGCGCCGTTCTTCGACGGTAAAAAAGGGTCGCTTCTCGGGATTTATCAGAATAGAGATGATGATCTCGTCAAAGAGCTTACAGCCCCGCTCGATGATGTCGAGGTGTCCGTTGGTTACGGGGTCGAAAGAACCAGGATAGATGGCACGCCGCATGAGGGGGAATGGTAGAGGGTAAATGGCAAATGGTAAATGGCAAATGGCAAGAGCATGAGCAGGGCACGCAACCAGGATGGCCACTTCTATTGCTAGTGCTGCAGACGAATAGTAAGATTGCCGACAGTCGCGGAGTTACCAATGGCTCAAATCATCTCACCAATCCCACAGGAAATCGGACCGCCTTTTACCGTTAACTTTAAGAGCATCCGATTGACCGCCACCCAATTTGAACAACTCTGCAGCGATAATCGCGACCTCCGCCTCGAACTCACCTTCGAGGGAGAACTGATCGTCATGCCCCCCACCGGGTCAAAAACTGGTTTACGCAATGCGAGATTAAATCTAAGGCTTGGAAACTGGGCCGAGATTGACGGAACAGGAATATGTTTTGACTCGTCGACTGGTTTCACTTTGCCAAACGGTGCCAAATATTCACCTGATTCGGCCTGGATCAGGCGCGACCGTTGGGATGCCGTGACTACCGAGGAGCAGGAAGGCTTTGCCCCTCTCTGTCCGGATTTCCTAATAGAGCTGAGATCGCACTCGGATCGCCTGTCACGACTGCAGAACAAGTTGCAGGAATACATTGAAAACGGCGCCCATTTGGCCTGGCTTATCGATCCGCTCAAGCGTCAGGTCTACATTTACCGACCGGACCATGCCGTCGAAGTGCTCGACGATCCTGTGACAGTCTCGGGAGACCCGGTGCTGCGAGGATTCGTGCTGAATCCGCTTGAGTTGTGGTAGCGCCTCCTGATGCCAAAACCTGATGCGCAACTCGCGAAAGTAACTACGTCAATCGGTTGAAATGCGAACGGCCCCAACAAGAGCGATCATGCAAGGGTCAATCACCGTCCTGATTATTGTAGAGCTGACGTTTACGACGACGGCAAAAGCGCGAAAACTTTATCCTGTAGATGAAGGCCCAAGGGACGTTTCCTTCAAAGTCTTTCGAAATAAACTCATTGAAGCCGTCAAGGAGCACAACACGCCGTTTATCCTGACTACCCTGCACCCGAAAATTCATCTCAGTTTTGGTGGACACTTTGGAGTGAAGGACTTCCTGGAAACGTGGAAGCCTTATAGCCCGGATTCCGCGCTGTGGAACGAGCTCTCAACTATTCTTACTCTAGGAGGTACGTTCAGGACATCTGGTGGGAAGAGAGTTTTTTGGGCACCTTACACTTTCAGCGCTTTTCCAGATGATGTGGACGCTTACGAGTACGCCTCCATTGTAGGGGCAAATGTAAAGGTGCGCTCGCAGCCCAGCACAACTGCGAGGATCGTCACGATTCTTTCATACGATATTGTGAAAGCGACGTTTCCTAGTAGCGATAATAAACGGAAGGACGATACTCCTGGGTGGGTAAAAGTCGTCCTTCCGGATGGCACCAATGGTTATGTTGCGAATAGATACGTTCGGAGCCCGATAGACCATCGGCTGGGTTTCGAGAAAATTCGCGGCAAATGGTTAATCACCGCGTTCATCGGCGGAGACTAATGGAAAATCAAGTTTCTGAAATGTTTACTCTAGGCGGCAAACATGCTTGACTTATTCAATCAAGAGTCCATGGCGCTGTTAACTTTCGACTCTGACGGCTCCGCGTATGCTCAATGCGTGTTACGCGTTTCTAACGGCTTGACACCCCGGAATGGCGATGTTTCAATGGTTCACTGTGAGCAGACGTGGTGAGTTAAGGCGACTTGCGGCCACGTAAAATAATCCGCTAAACAGCTCGGCAAGCCTTCCATCTAAGGCAAGTCGAAAAAGGGTTTCTGGAAAGCCCCGCGTTGTTTAGCGCGGGGCTTTTTGACATTTCCAATTGTCGATTTCCGATTTCCGATTGTGAACCGCTGCCTCAGCGCGTACCTTTCGCGTCGGAAGACAAACTCGGTAATTGGCAATCGGAGATCGGAATTTGAGCATGTCCAGTTTTCTCGACACATTAAAAGAACGCATCGTGGTCTTCGATGGCGCCATGGGGACCAATCTGCAAGTTCAGAACCTCACCCTGGACGACTTCGGGGGGCTGCGCTTCGAAGGCTGTAATGAGAATTTGCTGGTGACTCGGCCGGACGCAGTCGAGAAGGTGCATTCCGCATTTCTCGAAGTCGGTTGCGACATCATCGAGACCAATTCGTTCAACGGCACGCCAGTGGATTTTGCCGAGTACGACATTGGCGACAAAGCTTATGAGATGAACGTTCTTGCAGCAAGGCTCGCGAAGCGTGTGGCCGGCGATTATTCAACCCCAGCCCAACCACGCTGGGTGGCCGGCTCAATGGGGCCGGGCCGCAAACTTCCTACTCTGGGTCATATAACGTTCCTCGACCTCAAGACTGCCTATCGCGAGCAGGTGCGGGGGTTGATAGACGGTGGCGTGGACCTGCTGATAGTTGAGACTTGTCAGGACTTACTTCAAACCAAAGCCGCGTTGTCGGCAATCTTTGAGCACTTCGAAAGTGAGCGCGCGCGGCTTCCAGTAATCGCCCAGGTGACCATCGAAGTGTTTGGGACGATGCTTAACGGCACGGAAATTGGCGCAGCGTTAACCGCGCTCGCGCCTTTTCCTATTGACGTGATTGGCATGAATTGCGGTACTGGTCCACGTCATATGACCGAGAGCATTCGCTACCTTTGCGAGAACGCGCCCTTGCCGGTCTCTGTTCTTCCCAACGCCGGGCTGCCGTCAATTGTGGATGGCAAAATGCACTACGACGAGACCCCCGAGACCTTTACCGCGCAGGTCATTCATTTCGCCGGCGACTTTGGTGTCAACGTCGTGGGCGGGTGCTGCGGCACCACGCCGGCGCACTTGAAGCTGGTTGTCGAAGCTATGCAGCGCATCACTCCGAAAGCGCGCAACGCAGCGCTCGTGCCTGCCGCCTCTTCCATCTACTTCCAACAGCCCTACATACAAGACGCGTCGTTCCTGATCGTAGGTGAGCGCGTCAACGCCAGCGGCTCAAAGAAGATGCGCGATCTTCTAAATGCGGAAGACTGGGACGGCCTGGTTTCGTTGGCTAAAGATCAGGAACGTGAAGGCGCGCACGTGCTGGACGTTAACGTGGATTTCGTAGGCCGCGACGGCGAAGCCGATATGCACGAACTGGCCTCGCGGTTGGTTACCAACATCAAGCTGCCTCTGATGTTTGACTCCACGGAATGGCAGAAGATGGAGGCTGGGCTACAGCACGCGGGCGGTAAGAGCATCCTAAATTCCACGAACTATGAAGACGGCGTACCCCGATTCACAAAAGTAATTGACCTGGCGAAGCGTTACGGAGCCAGCGTGGTTATCGGAACAATAGATGAAGAGGGAATGGCGCGCACGGCAGAGGGAAAGTTCAAGATCGCCAAACGGGCGTATGAGCAAGCCACAGGAGAATTAGGCCTGCCGGCATCGGACATTTTCTTCGATCCTCTGGCCCTTCCCATCTCCACAGGAATTGAAGAGGATCGTCGCAACGCGCTCGAAACAATCGAGGGAATTCGCCGGATCAAACAAGAACTCCCAGGCTGTTTCACAATTCTCGGCGTCTCCAACGTTTCGTTCGGGCTCAATCCGGCCTCCCGGGTGGTGCTGAATTCCGTTTTCCTCCACGACGCAGTGGAAGCGGGCCTGGATGCGGCTATTGTGAATGCCAGCAAGATAGAGCCGTTGAATCGTATTGGAGAACAGGAACTGAAAGTCGCGCGCGAATTGATCTACGATCAACGTAAGTTTGAGGGAGATGTCTGCACTTACGACCCGCTGATCCAATTCACCACGCTGTTTGAAGGCGTCAAAGCCAAGAGCGCTAAGAAGGCCAGCAAGGGCGAGACGGTCGAAGAGCGATTGAAAAACCACATCATCGATGGCGAGAAAATCGGACTCGAAGGCGAGTTGAAAACCGCGCTCGAAAAGCATCCCGCACTTGACATCATCAACAATATCCTGCTCGAGGGTATGAAGGTGGTCGGCGAACTCTTTGGCAGTGGGCAGATGCAGTTGCCGTTCGTTTTGCAATCAGCTGAAGCGATGAAAGCGGCGGTGCGCTTTCTCGAGCCCTTCATGGAAAAGAAGGGTGGCGCCACGGCAAAGGGAACGATGGTGCTGGCGACCGTCAAAGGCGACGTTCATGACATTGGTAAGAACCTGGTCGATATCATCCTGACCAACAACGGCTACAAGGTGATTAATCTTGGCATCAAGCAAACAATTGAGAATATCCTGCTGTCGTACGAAGAGCACCGGGCTGACGCGATCGGGATGAGCGGGCTGCTCGTAAAATCAACCCTAATAATGAAAGAAAATCTCGAGCTCATGAACGAGCGCGGCATTACTGTGCCAGTGGTGCTCGGCGGTGCAGCGTTGACGCGCCGTTATGTTGATGACGATCTAAAATCACTTTATAAGGGCCAACTCTTTTACGCGCGGGACGCTTTCGCCGGCCTGCACACCATGGACAAGCTCGCGAGCGGTAACGGGCAGCTGGCGACGGCCGGAGATGGGGAGATAGGGAGACAGGGAGAATCGGAAACTGGGAGGAGCGGAGACCGGCAAAGCGAGGAGGCCGTTGAGGACGTTGAAGATCTGGTCGGTGAGGAAGCGAAGTTGGGTATTCGCAAACCCCTGAAGCCGCGAGGCTCGACAAAAACTGCCGGCGACAGCACGCACACCACACGGTCAGCAGTTAGTACCGAGGTAGAGCTACCGAAAGCGCCTTTTTATGGTTCACGAGTGGTCGAGGACATTCCGCTCGATGATGTGTTTGCTTTCGTAAATGAAACCGCGCTCTTCAAAGGGCAATGGCAGTTCAAGCAAGGGCGCAGACCCCTGAATGAATATCAGGCCTTTGTTCGGGAAACGGTGCGGCCGATTTACGAAGAACTACGAGAGCGCATCAAGCGCGAGGGTCTTCTCGTACCGCGAGTTGTCTACGGCTATTTCCCCTGTCAGTCGGTGGGAAATGATCTGATTATTTACCACGAGGACGAAAAAACCGAACGGCTGCGATTTACTTTCCCACGTCAGCCCGCAGGCAAACATCTATGCCTTACCGACTTCTTTGCCTCGAGAGATTTAGGCCGGATGGATGGGGTTGGCTTCCACCTGGTGACGGTGGGCCGCCGGGCCAGCGAATACGCGCATGAGCTGTTCAAGTCTGACAACTACGCTGACTATCTCTACTTTCACGGTCTCAGTGTCGAAAGCGCCGAAGCGCTCGCCGAGTTATGGCACAAACGATTTCGTGAAGAGCTCGGCATTGCCGGCGCAGATGCTCCGGAAGTTGCCAAGCTATTTCATCAGGCCTATCAAGGCTCGCGCTTTAGCTTCGGTTATCCGGCGTGTCCAAATCTGGAAGACCAGGCCAAGTTATTTGAGCTGCTTGACCCCTCGCGTATCGATGTTGAGTTGACCGAAGAGTTTCAGCTCGACCCCGAGCAATCAACCTCCGCAATAATTGTCCACCATCCGGAAGCGAAGTATTTTTCAATCGACTAAAGCAAGTCCAAACGTCCAATGTCCAGAGTCCAAAGTCCTGAGCGGCAAGGTAGCTCCCGGCCATTTGGCTATGTGGGCCAGACTGACATTGGACCTTGGACGTTGGACGTTGGACCCGATCCTGATGAACTTGCCGTCTTGAATTGGTTTGAGCGGTTTGCTTTTCGACTGGTAAAGAGAATGAATCAGGGTCGCTGGAAGCGTTTCTGGACCTGGTGCCAGAGAGTCTTGGGCGCAGGTTGGATTCATTTTTCAACTTACAATCTCATGCGGGTCTACGGTCTAGAGCACGTCGAGACCGCCTCAAGCGAGCGTCCAATCCTGCTGGTAGCCAATCATCGTTCGTTCTTCGACATGTACACGGTATCAACCGTGCTCTTTCGGCAAACGAGTTGGCGTAAACAACTTTTCTTCCCGGTGCGTGGCCGGTTCTTTTATCAATCGCCTCTGGGCCTCTTTGTGAACCTGGTGATGGGATGGTGGTCGATGTACCCGCCATTTTTCGCTTCCGGAGAAAAGCCGCTTCGGGAGAAGCGCGCTTTTGACAAGTTTTCGTTTCGGCTGTTAACGGAGCTCTGCCGAAATGGCCCAGGGAATGTCATTGGTTTCCACCCGGAAGGGACGCGGTACAAGGGCGCTGACCCGTACTCGTATTTACCCGCGCAACCGGGCATCGGAAAACTCATTAAAGACGCTTCGCCACAAGTGATTCCGGTCTTTGTTGCCGGTCTCAGCAATGATCTTCCGCGGCAGATGTTGGGGAACTGGACCGGAGGCCCCAAGATTCGGATCCACTTCGGAAAGCAGATTGATTTTCAACGATATCTGGAGAAGAAGGACAACATGCGAACCTATAAAGAGATTTCGGAAGTTGTGATGCAGAAGATCGCTGACCTCGGTGAGCAGGATCGCGCCATCTACGCAAAAGTAGAAGCCTCCCCGCGCGCTTCCTGATATCGGTCCGGGACATTTGCTTACGAACCTTCCCTTGACAATCTAGGGAAGGGATTGTACTGTGCTCCCTAGAGATTCTAGGGAGACGGTTGCGATGGTAAATGCCAGAACCGATTTGATGCAAGGCACGTTGGAGCTCCTAATTCTCAAAACGCTCTCGCGTGATTCAATGCACGGTTATGGCATCGCTCAACGAATACATCAGGCCGCTGACGATTTGCTAAAAATCGAAGATGGCTCCCTTTACCCCGCGCTCTATCGCATGGAAGCGCGCGGCTTGATTACGTCCGACTGGGGCGCTTCGGAAAACAATCGGCGAGCCAAATTCTACAAACTGACCAGAGCGGGACGAAAACAGCTTGACGCTGAATGCGTCAATTGGGAGCGCGTCTCCCAAGCGATTACCAGGATTTTGCAAACTGCTTGACGAGGGCAACTGATGAAAGCGGTGGTAGGGCGCATATTCAGGCGTTCTGATAGCGAAGAGAATAAACGTGAAATTGAAGAAGAGCTGCGTTTTCACCTTGAGCTTCTGACGCTGGAACATCTTCAACCAGACGTGTCTTTGGCGGAAGCCAAAGGTGCCGCCTTAAAACGCTTTGGCAATATCGAGCTAATCAAAGATCAGTGCTTGGAAATCAGTAGAAAGAGCCATCCCTTGATGCCTGCTGTGAAGTTTTTTCTAATCGTAGTTTTTCTTGTTGGAGTTTTGGTGCGCGTTAATGGCACGGATTGCGACGTCATACATATTGGCGACCTCTTGATCGCCGTTCCCATTCTATGTCGTTTATTGCTCTATGTGCGCGGTTTGAATCCCTCACGCTTTTTTTCAGAACACAAGACCTCGACGCCATTGATGTTGAATGAAACTGCTCAACCATCGTTTACGATTTATGACCACCGAAAGCTTACACCCGTTGAGCGTCTCATTTCCGAAAAGTAACCGTCGAGACAACTAAACCAAGATAATTCTAAGGACACTCGTCCTGAAATGGGTAGAAGTGTGCCTTCAGGGCAGGAAAGCTATGCTTAAGATCAATAAGCTAAACAAAACCTATTCGAGCCACATTCAGGCGCTTAAAGGGATTAGCCTGGAAGTGCCAGCAGGGATCTTCGGACTGCTGGGACCGAATGGCGCCGGCAAGACGACGTTGATGAAGATACTGGCTACGTTGCTCGAAGCCGACTCGGGAACAGCGGAGATGAATGGCGTTGACCTGATAAGGGACAAGGATCAAGCGTACAATGCTTGGCTACTTGCCGCAGGAGTTTGGGTTTTACCCCTCGCTTACTGCGGAGCAAACGCTTAATTACTTCGCAAAGCTCAAAGGGGTATGGAACGGGAAAGAGCGTAAGGCTTTGATCGATGCCCTGCTCGACAGGGTCAATCTTTTATCCGTACGCAACCAGAAAGTCGGGGGATTTTCGGGAGGGATGCAACAGCGCCTGGGAATCGCGCAAGCGCTGATAGGTGAGCCGAAACTGATCATTGTCGATGAACCGACAGCAGGACTAGATCCCGAAGAGCGAGTCCGTTTTCATAACTTGCTTTCTGAAACCGCAGGCGAGAACGTCGCGGTCATCCTCTCAACGCATATTGTTTCGGACGTTGCAAATATTTGTAGCCGCATGGCAGTCATCCGACACGGAGAGATCCTGGTAACTTGCTCGCCGCCAGAAGCGATTGACCAACTTAGAGAATCGGTTTGGGAAGCCACCGTGCCGCGTGAAATGGTCTCGGCGCTGAAGTCTCGCTGTCAGGTAATCTCTTCGCAAATGTTCGCCGGTCTGGCGCGTCTCAGAGTGATTTCAAAGGGCGAGCGACCGGGTGAAGAATTTACTCCTGCGACTCCAGTTCTCGAAGACTATTATTTTAAACTCATCACTCGACCGGAAGGGTCACCGGGGATGGCGAGTTAAGATGAGAAGCCCCTTCAAGACGCCCTTCGGCGCTGTCTTTCAAAACGAAGTGCTAGTCAACTCGAAGCGCGTCGCTCCTTACGTGTTGATGGTTCTGTTCACTGCCCACTCTATTCTGTGGTGGGGCTGGAGCGCTGCCGCTACCTACGGCTGGGGTACGAACAGCGACTACAATATTTTCAGGAACCTTCAGGGCTTCTCTTTTATATTGGGACTTCCGATCTTCAACGCTGTCCTCATGGTCGACCCGGTGATCAAGGATTTCCAAGAACGGGTCGACCCGCTCATTTTTTCAAAGCCCCTTAGTCGCGCCGCGTACCTTCTCGGCAAATTCTTCGGCAACTTCTTCGTGCTCGTCTGTTGTCAGGCTACTTTCGTGCTGACGATGCTGTTGATGCAATGGTTCCCATGGTCCCGGGTGGTTGTTCTGCCCACGAGAGTGTTTCCATATTTCAAACACTTCCTTTTTTTCGTGGTCATCTCACACTTTGTCCTGGCAGCCTTCTACTTTACAGTCGGAACACTCACTCGAAATGCCAAGATCGTTTACGGCCTGGCAGTTTCTTTTTATCCCTTTTACATTGCATATCAGGTGTTCTTATTGAAGAGCCTGCCGCAGCGTTGGGGCATGGTTCTTGACCCTTTCCTGTTGAACTCACACCAGATTCCAAGAGCAAAGTGGGAGGATGCGGATTGGATTAATCAAATTCTAGTTAGTTACAGCTTGGATATGATCGCGAACCGCGCTTTTGTGATTCTCATTGGTGGCGTTTGCCTGATAATACTCTACGTTCGCTTCGCAAAAGCCGAGCGACCCACTAACCAGCGCCAGCTTTCGATAATGAACCTTTCGACAGCGGCCGAAGGAGTTTATTACGACCCGGGAACCTTCCAGGGGACGCGCAGCCAACGGTCCGAAAAGCCTGACAATACAGAGAAATTGCTCCCAATTATGCTGCTCCCTGGTGTCAGCAGGACGAGCAAAGGATTTCGGGCGAACCTCAACAAGTTAACCGCGGCATTAGGCATTGAGTTTCACCTGCTTCGCTTGAGCGAAGTCTTGTCGTGATTCTGCCCCTAGCGATCTTCCTTTCTACTTTGGAACTGGCTTTTTATGACGTTGTTCCGGAGGTCTCCTATTCCGCCGCTTATTCGAGTAGCACGGCCGCAGCGCTATTGCTATTTCTGTTAGCCATCACTGTCTTCTACACGGGCGAGGCAATGCACCGCGACCGCGAAGTGAGGATTGAGCCTGTCCTATGGGTCGCCCCTGCTCCGAACAATGTCTTGTTGCTCTCAAAGCTCTTATCAACGCTTCTGCTCGCGCTCTTTCTGGTCGCGCTGGTTGGGCTTACTGCAATCGTGATCCAACTCATCAGGGGGCACAGGCCGGTTGAAGTTTCCGCTTACCTCAGGGTTTATTCAGTTATTCTGATCCCGAGCATCGCCTTGATGGCAGGGACATTCTTAGCGCTGAGCGTTTTGCTGAGAGATAAGTACCTCGCCTATGCCTTGGCCGTTGCGACAGGCGCCGGACTATTTTACCTGTATAGCCAGGGCTACAATCACTGGCTCTACAACCCCGTTCTCTATCAGCTCTGGACTTATTCGGATTTAGCGGGCGCGGAAGGCAATACCGGACGAATTCTGACACACAGAGTTTACTGTCTTGCTCTTGCTTCTCTGGGTGTGGCGCTCGCCCATCTCGGGTTCCCACGCAAATCCTTATTGAAAAGCCTCAGGAGCACCGGTCGTCTGGGCTATTCAGGTTGGGCGCTTATAGTGGCGGCCCTTTCGCTGGCAGTGGCGGTCATCACAGGCTTAATGATAATTTTGTCGCCGCGTTGACTATTACGAATGTGTAAAGTGAGTTGACGATGAAATGACAGTAGACTCGGTCCTCTGTGCGACCGGAAAACAATTGACAGCAACTGCCATCAGATAGTAGACCGGGTCGCTACTGCTCGCCGTTCTGACAGGGTCGCTAAGAGCCGGAGCGGATCGGACCGGGTCGCTACTGCTCGCCGTTCTGACAGGAACTAGTCACTTTTCGATCAACCATGGGCCTTCCCTTAGTCATTATCAACCCTGAATCTGGTGGAGGCACGACACGTGAAGAATGGCCCAGTATCGCCAGCGATCTGCGCACTCATTTCGGTGCATTCAATTGTGTATTCACCCGCCGATCCGGTGAGGGAACTGACCTCGCCGCCGAGGCTGCCCGCAAAGGCACCAAGCTGATTATTGCCTGTGGCGGCGATGGTACCATCTCGGAAGTGGCCAACGGAATACTGGCTTCGGGCAAGGATGCGGAACTTGGAATTTTACCCAGCGGCACCGGCGGCGATTTTCGCAAGACGGTTGAGATACCCACTCGTTCGCGCGATGCCGCCCGCATACTGCGCGAGGGTGTAACGCGGCTGATTGATGTCGGGCGCGTAACATTCACCAAAAAGGACGGCGAGAATGACGCGCGCTACTTTCTGGGCGTGGCGTCGTTCGGGATGAGCGCGGACGTGATCGAGCGTGTCAAGGAGGGCGGCCCGCAGTGGCTTCCAGCCAATGCGCCGAAGTGGCTCAGGGGCCGGCTTTCCTTCGGGGTCTCGATGTTGCAGACAGCCGTCCAGTCTTCCGCCGTCAGAGTAGTGGTGCAGCTGGACGACACACATGAGAGACACCTGACAGTGGCGAATCTGTGCATTGCCAACGCGCGCTTTTTTGGCGGGGGCATGAAGATCGCGCCCGAGGCAAAGTTGGCTGACGGTCAGTTCGATGTGATCACGATCGGTGATCTGGGCCCCTTGAAGATATTGGCCAACGCACCGCGACTTTATCTCGGAGCGCATCTGGGAATGCACGAAGTCAGACATGAAGTAGCCAGGAAGATTGTCGCGCGCCCGGCGGTGAGAGACGCGGAAATCATTTTGGAAATGGATGGCGAGCTCCCCGGCCGCCTGCCGGCAACATTTCAGGTTGTTCCTCAGGCGTTACGCATTCGATGTCCCGCTGGAGATGGGTGGAGGACCGAAACATGAAACGACTCGATTACAGAACCGAGCGGTAGCACCGGGTCTTATCTTAGGGCCCCTCATTCCGGTTCCATATAATCGGAAGCAGTAACTGTTTCCGAAAAATCGTTTCCTTGCCCTCCTTCATATCCGCCAATACTCGCTCCGTTTTATCCAAATTCCACAACGACATCCGGATCACGTTGCTCCACTGCTAACACACCGAGCCTCAGAACTTCAGATCAAATCCAAGTGACATTTCAGGGAACGGTTGTTGCACATCTGCGCTGTAGGCAGCGCGGAGCCTGAATTCCGCCTTGCGAAACTTCGGAATAACGAGAATGCGGATCGTCAACCGCTGAAAAGAAAATTGGAAGAAGGGAGCCTAAAATGGGAGACACTGGATTGAGATTTCTAATGCTATTGGTCGCGATCACGTCGCTGAGTGTGTTCGCATTCGGTCAGGGAAGTTCGACCGGCTCGCTTGCCGGTACTATCACGGACCCGACCACTGCCTTAGTCAGCGGCGCCACCGTGACCGTTAAAAATAACGCAACCGGCCGGGAGTTCACAGCAGTCACAACTGACAACGGCACTTACAATGTGCCGGCTCTTCAGTCCGGAACTTACACCGTCACGGTAACTGCCCCGGGATTCAAAACTGCTATTGTGCAGGATGCAAAGGTAGATGTCGGATTGCCTTCTACGGTCAACTTAGCCCTTGAGATTGGCGCTCAGAACGAATCCATTACCATCGTGGGAAGTGGCGCTGAGTTGATCAATGCGCAGAATGCGACGGTAGGTACCACGATCTCCGGCCGCCAGATCGTCGAACAACCACAGGCCTCGCGCGACGCGCTCGATCTAATTACCCTATTGCCTGGTGTGCAGACCACCGGCCGTCCGCGTACTTCGACAGTTAATGGACTACCAAAGGGGTCACTTAACATCACCCTCGACGGCACCGACGTACAAGACAACCTAATCAGCTCGAATGATGGTTTCTTCACGTTCGTGCGGCCGCGTATTGACGCCGTTGGCGAAGTAACTATTTCAACCGCCGCACCAGGTGCGGAAAGTTCGGGCGACGGTGCAGTGCAGATCAAGTTTGTCACACGCGGCGGAACCAACGACCTGCGCGGCAGTCTTTACTGGTACCACCGCGAGCCGACGCTTTCAGCCAACTACTTTTTTACCAATCAGAATCTGCCGCCTGATCCCGTCACGGGACGGGCCCCCATCACTCGCATATTGCTCAATCAATATGGCGGTCGTGTGGGTGGACCAATCACGATTCCCAAAGTCGTTAACGGTCGAGATAGAGCGTTCTTCTTCGTCAACTACGAAGAGTTCCGACTACCTGAGCAGCAGTTGAGGCAGCGTGTGGTTCTCAGCCCGCAAGCTCAGGCCGGGGTGTTTCGCTACCTCACCGGCGCTGGCGTTCAGAGTGTCAACCTGCTTCAGCTGGCAGCGGCGAACGGTTTCACTTCAACAGTTGATCCCACTGTGAATGCCTTGCTGGCACAAATTCGCAGTTCCACGACTCAGGGCGGGATACAGATGCGACCCAGTGATCCCAATCGTGAGGATTTCAGCTTTGTGGGGCAGGGCGGTCAAACTCGCTACTTTACGACCGTGCGCCTGGACTTCAACCTTTCCGACAAACACAGCTTGTGGAACGTCTGGAATTATCAGGAATTTGGCGGCAAGCCCGTGGATTTCCTCAACCAAACCGACCCGGCATTTCCTGGCTTCCCGAATTCTGCCGGTCAGAACTCGCAACGTTGGACCAATACAACCGCGCTGCGTTCGACCCTGACTCCTACGCTAATTAACGAAGCACGCTTCGGGATGCTTGGCGGGATCTCGCACTTCGGTCCGATCACCGCGGACCAGTTTGCCAATCAAGGAGGTTTTGATCTGAACCTGAACGACGCGGGAATCACCGACGCTTCTGCGGTGCAAGCTTTCCCGCAGAGATTCAACCGGGCCTTCGGCGTGAACTTCGGCGCCAGCCGTCGCAATACGCCCAGCTTCGACTTTGCGGACACATTGACCTGGGTAAAGGGATCACACACCTTTAACTTTGGAGGAAATTACAATTTGCTCAAGACCTTTGAGCAAGCAAACGATCAGATCGTACCAAACATCAGCTTCGGCGTCGCCGAGGGTGATCCCGCAGAAAGCTTATTCGTCTCTGGAAACTTCCCGGGGGCCTCTGCAACGGACATAGCGACGGCTGCACAACTCTACGCGACTATCACTGGCCGCGTGATCGCAGTCGACCGTACTGCCTTCTTAAACGGTGGCACTTACGGACTGCTGGGCCCGCAAGTCACACGCTTCCGGCAGCCCCACTATGCGCTATTCGCGCAGGACTCATGGCGACTGCGTCCTAACGTCACGCTCAATTTCGGCGTGCGATGGGAACCGCAGCAGGCCCCCGTCTCTGACAACGAGAACTTCGCGAAGGTCAGCCATGCCGATCTGTTCGGCATCTCCGGTGAAGGCAATCTCTTCAGCCCCGGTACGCTTACCGGCCGTCCCACGCAGTTCACCGCGCTCGGTGTGGGAGAGAAGCTATTCGATACGGACTACAACAACTTCGCGCCGAGCTTGAGTGTGGCCTGGAGTCCGGATTTCAAGAATGGTTTTTTTAACCGTCTCTTCGGTCAGCCAGGACAGAGCGTTGTTCGCGCCGGCTACTCGATGGCTTTCGTCCGGGAAGGACTGGGCAATATCACCCAAGCGGTAGGCGGTAATCCAGGCGGTACACTAACGCTGAATGGCGACGTGGATGATGGCAGTCTATCTCTCGGCACACTGTTTAGAGACCGCTCCGCGCTGGGAGCTCCAGCGTTTCCAAACACTCCGAGCTACCCTTTCATAGGGCAGTTAGGCGACACGGCGTCGGGCTTCGATCCCAAGCTAAAGACCGGTCTAGTTCATTCATGGACACTCGGTTTCCAGCGCGAGATCTTCAAGGATACGGTCGTGGAAGGTCGTTACGTAGGGACTCGCGGGCGAGACCTGTGGCGTCGTTACGGCCTTAACGAGGTGAACGTTATCGAAAACGGATTCCTGAATGAGTTCAGACTGGCCCAGGCCAATCTGCTCGCAAGTCAGGGCGCTGGGCGAGGCAATACCTTCGCTTATTTCGGAGCGGGATCCGGTACCCAGCCGCTGCCGACTCTGCTTGGCTACTTCAGCGGTGTTCCGGGCGCCAGCGCCGGAAACGCCGCGCTCTATACGTCGAGCCAGTTCAGCAATACGGCCCGACTAACCGCGCTAAATCCCAACTTCGCAAACCCGGTTGGTTTAGCTACAACTCTACAGAATAATTTCGCAGCCAATGGACTTGCAGCCGGTTTGGCGCCAAACTTTTTCGTCGTCAATCCCGGCATCGGACTCTTGGGAGGCATTCAGTCGGTGACGCTGACCACCAACGATGTAGACAGTTGGTATGATGCGCTGCAACTAGAGTTGCGCCGTCGCTTCTCGGGCGGGCTGCTCCTGCAATTCAACTACACCTGGTCCAAGTCGCTAACTAACTTTTATGCCTCCAGCCAAAGTTCCCTTGGTCAGCCATTGACGCTGCGGGCGGCCAATGAGGGGCTTGAGAGATATCGTGCGCCACAAGATCTCCGGCACGGGTTTAAGGCCAACTGGATTTACGAGTTGCCCTTTGGTCGTGGCCGACGTTTCCTGGGAGGTGCGAATGGTGCGGTCGACCGACTCGTCGGTGGTTGGGAATGGCACGGCACAGCGCGCATCCAGAGTGGCAGGCCGTTCGCCCTTGGCAATGTTCAACTCGTTGGCATGACCCTCGATGAACTGCAGGAGGGGGTTGACGCACGCAAGAATCCCGATCGAACAGTCACGTACCTGCCTGATGACATCATCCTAAACACCCGCCGGGCATTCAGTGTTTCAAGCACGGGCGGGTTCAGTGCCCTGGGTGCCCCCACCGGAAGGTACATCGCGCCGGCCAACAGCAACGGCTGTTTGCAGGGCTTCTATGGCCAATGTGGGTTCTCTAACCTGATCCTGGAAGGACCCCGTTTCGTCCGCTTCGACATGAGCGTCGCGAAAAAGATCCGGTTCACGGAAAGGACCAACCTGGAACTCAGGGTGGAGCTCCTGAACGCCTTAAACAACATCAACTTTCTCGTCGGAGGTTCTGCGGCAGTTGATGATGGCAAACTCACCGCGACCAATCTTGGTCTTCAGACGCCTAACTACAGTGCTGCTACGTTTGGTCGGGTAACTGCCGCTTACCAGGATATTTCCACTACGAATGATCCTGGCGGGCGTCCGATTCAATTTGTCCTGAGATTTAACTTCTAGACTTAGCCTTGGACCCAGGTCCGGACTCTGTCCTTAAAGAGGAGTGCACTGATTCTGCACTCCTCTTCTTTTTGTGCGCCCGGCAGGGCGCTCTTACTAGGGAGTGAAAGTCTCCTACGAACCCGACAGGGGGGAATCGTTAGCCGGACGGCAAGGGTGTCCATCGCGAGGTCACAATCGCAGCCTCCTATCCTGTCTTGGTGGTGGATCAACGTAGCAGGTCTGCCGGGGAAGGCGTTGCTGCAGGGGTCTGAGTTTGGCTTGGCACCTGCTTGACCGGTCCAGAAGCCTTGCTGCGATTGATGAACTTGACGACTTCCGTCGTCCACGATTCGCAACCCTTGCATACGGCCACCGGAACCTGGTTACCGG
>JACCUI010000081.1 GCA_013811945.1 Pyrinomonadaceae bacterium
TATGAGTTGTTGCCTCCCCACACGTCGGATATGCTAGCCGTCTGAATCGAGCAACTGACGGCAGGGGACTTTCACCCCATTAGACTCGCAGCCTGTCGGCTGCATCCCTACCGCTCCCGGTTCTGTATTGAGCGCTCCGTTGCCTGTACTTATCATTCTGATTTCTTGGCGAGCTTGCCTACTGCCGTCTGCCTACTGCTTCTACCGCCGACTGCTGCCCTTTATTTCTTTCCTATTTACCATTCACTATTTACTATTTACTGCTTTTCCAGTTTTTCCAGGTATTTAGTATTCGCCTTTCGGCAAAGTCTGGTTTCAAAGAATGACCACACATGAAATAGACCGGCGCGGGTTTCTCCGAGGCGCAGTCGCAACCAGTGCTCTCCTGATTGCTGCGCGCTCATCGCCTTCGCGCACATTTGCAGCTGCACTGGAGGCTCAAAGGCATTTTGCACCAGTCAAAGTTGCTCGCAACCGTGTGATTCGCACCCTGGTTGGACTAAGGCCATATCGTCCTGAAGGTTTCCTGATCGAAGCGGAGCGGTTGGGACAAAAACTCCTCCTGCACAACTATGGGCACGGCGGCGCGGGCGTAACTCTGTCGTGGGGAACCTCGTCGCTGGCTGTGGACCTCGCGCGCGATTTCGTTCAGACCCGCCGTACCCGAAGCACAAACCGCCGCTTCGCCGTACTGGGATGCGGTGTCATAGGGCTATCGACCGCGCGACTACTGCATCAGCGTTTCCAGGATGGCGCGGGCACTGTAACCATCTATGCGAAGGACCTGCCGCCGTACACAACATCAAATATCTCAGGAGCGTTGTGGTATCCGACGTCATCGTTTGACCCACAGCAAGTAAGCGCGAACTTTTCAGATCAGTTTCGACTTGCCTGTCAAATTTCCAATCGAGCCTTCCAGGAGCTGGTTGACCCAGACTACGGCGTGCGTTGGACCGACACTCTAGAGCTTATCCGCAACGAAGCGTCTCTTGAGCGCGAACTATTTGGCGGCGCGCAGCTGTATCCTCAAACCGAGGTTCATCGGGATCCAGAACGCTATTTCGGATTCCCATACGCCCGCCGGTTCAGCACCATGATGATCGAGCCGCACGTATACCTCCGAGCCCTCCTGCGCGACTTCTATATCGCGGGAGGAAAGATCGTCGTTAGGGAATTCAGGAGTCGCCAGGAGATTGCACGCCTGCCGGAACCGGTAATCTTCAATTGCACGGGTCTGGGCTCAAGAGCGCTTTTTGATGATCAGAAACTGATTCCCGTGCGTGGGCAACTGGAAGTCCTTTTGCCGCAACCGGAAGTTGACTACTGCTACATCTCGGGATCGGGATACATGTTTCCGAGACGAGATGGCATCATCCTGGGCGGCACGTTCGACCGGGACGATTGGTCCTTGCAGCCCAATCCGCAACAAACAACGGAGATTCTCGAGGGTCATACGGAGATAATGAAACAGTCGGGTGATCAGTGATGTTTGTGAGTAATGGGCAATGCAACCAGTCCGCTTGGCGGACGACTGAAAGTAGCCCAGCACCTGAGAGGCTTTAGCTCTCAACCTTGAAAGGGCCATTCAAGGTGAGGAAATTTGCAGGATGGGAAGGTGGGCAAAGCGAAGCGCGCCCCCGCTCCAGCGTAGCGCCTTTCCTCGCCTAAGCACTCTCAATTCTTGTGTTGAGTCACTCCGGCGTAGCTTGAAGAAGAATAAAAGTGATGACGCTACGCTGGAGCGGGGGCGCGCTTCGCTTTGCCCACCTTCCCAACCTGCGAATTTGCAAGTGTTGGACAGTCTTCGGCGTGTTGAGTAGTGGCGGATCTGGAGCGAGGGATGAACTCAGTGCTTTTGCCTTTTACTGACAATTCCTTTAACTTTGCTTTTCCCATTTATGCCGATACGTTTGCTTGCCCTGGATCTCGACGGAACTTTGCTTAACTCGCGTGGGCAAGTTTCTGAACGTAATCGCAGGGCCCTGGAAGAGGTGCGAGAGCGCGGTGTTCGAGTCGCCATCGTCACCGGGCGGCGCTTTCGCGACGCACGTCCCACCGCGCTGGAGTTAGGCCTTGACGTCCCGGTAATTGCTCATAACGGCGCTCTTACCAAGCACGCCCGCACCCTCGAGACAGTGGCCGTTTTGCCTCTTCCCCTAGCCGCTGCCCGTAGTGCTTTGGAAGTGGGACGAGCAGCAGGCGCCGATGCGTTGCTGAGTGATGACCATGAGGGCTTGGGCGTCCTCGTCTATGATCACCTGAGCGGTGACAATTATGCGGCGCAGCTATACGTCAATTGGTCCCGACGAATTCACGGTGAGAATGGCAAGGAGGCCGTTCGCCAGGTGCCTTCGTTGGAAGAGTTTTTAGATCACGAGCCGGTTCATCTCGCTTTCTCTGGTGGCTGCGCGAAGATGAAAGCGCTCGAAAGCGTCTTACTGGATGAATTGGGAACGGGGGTAAAAATATTCAGCACCAGGTATCAGAAGCAAGACTTCACGCTGCTGGACATCGTTCACCCGGAAGCTTCCAAAGGTGTGGGAGTAGCTGCCGCGGCAGCGGAGTTGGGGGTCCTGCGTGAAGAGGTGATGGCTGTGGGCGACAACCTGAACGACCTGGAGATGTTAAATTACGCCGGAACCGGCGTAGTGATGGAGAATGCCGAAGCCTCGTTGCACGAAATCGACGGTTTGTATGTAACAGGTACAAATGACGAGGACGGCGTGGCGAGGGCAATTGAAAGATTTATTTTCCACCCGACGGAAATGACAGGCACGATCAGTAGTTAGCAAGAAATGCGGCCGCATAGACCTAGATTCAGCGAGCCTGCGGAGGATTCTATCGGGAAATTCGCCTTGTCCCTGAAAGGGACGAAGTCAATAGCCGGGGGCAACGCCCCCCGGTTAGGTAGGTTTCAGTCCCGACCCTGAAAGGGTCGCAGGCGCCGACGAACTAAATCACGCAGCTTGAATTCTTGTTTGGCACGGTGCGACCCTTTCAGGGTCGGGGAGCTCTAAAGTTTTCCGGGGGCGTTGCCC
>JACCUI010000098.1 GCA_013811945.1 Pyrinomonadaceae bacterium
ACGGCCTTCTCGACCTGCAACAGGCCTCAGATAATAACCTGTCTGGGGGACCAACTCTCAGGCCGCATGACACAGAGTTTCTGGTTTCCATATGTGCTCGCCGCTTCGGCGGGCTGCGCAGCTGACCTGTAAATTAGAGGGCCTTGAGCCGTTTCATTTGACGATCTAGGCAAGCATCCGCCTAACGATTGCGATTGCTCGCACGAATAGCCCAGCGCGTTGGTGAAATGATGCTAACCAGGATGAAGTTGCCCACTCCATTACGGAACCGCGGGCGCTAGCGACCGGATCCTAGACCCAACCTGCATTTTGGACTAAGTGTTTAGCATCATAAGAACATATTAACTGTTGAGTGTAAGTCCCGGTCGCTACAGCGCGCGGTTCCGTAGTGGAGTGACCTCGTCGACGTGGAACAAATGCATCAATACTACTCCTCGACTTACCTTGCAATTACGGATAGAAAAACTAAACTGTAGTTGTTGAACCTGCCCCCGCCTCTCAGTTGCACACTTCCCTTGATGGGAGATGCCGACAGTTAATTCGCTTCAGGTGAGTTCAGGGGGATTCATGAATCAAGTTCCGCACACTTCATCAGCCTCGGTCCGACGCCGCACCCCAATCTTAATTGCCACAACGGTTCTTGCGCTAACTTGTTTATGCTCAGCTCTCTGGTTCCCTTCATTAGCCGCTCCGTATTTCCCTAGCGTCACTTCGCGTAACGCGTTTGCTATTCCTCGTCTACTCGAACCGCAAACTACGGTGACCACGGCACCCCTGATTATCAGCGAGTTTCGTTTGCGCGGGCCTAACGGACCCAATGACGAGTTCGTGGAGATCTACAACAACAGTGACGCTTCTCACACGGTCAGCACGTTCGACGGCTCGGCGGGTTATGCATTAGTCGGATCGTCTAACGCCGTTATTAATGACGGATTGGTGTCGACGAGGTTCGTCATTCCCAACGGCACGGTGATTCCCGCGCGTGGGCACTTCCTTGCCATTAACTCCGTCGGCTACAGCCTTACCAACTATCCGGCCGGCAACGGGACCACGGCAGTTGGAGACATCAATTACACGATACAGTTTCCGGACAACGTAGGGCTGGCCCTCTTTGAAACTTCTTTCTCCGGAAATTACACGCTTGCAAACCGCATCGACGCCGTCGGCTCTGACGCCGACACCAACGCTCTCTACCGAGAAGGAGCGGGCTACCCGTCCATGAGTTCTTCAGCGTTAGAGGGAAGCTTCTTCCGCATACTGCCCGGGGGTTGTACCGGCTCAGGCTCGGGCAACTGCAATTCGGTCGTGTTGGTCAACACTACCCTCGGTCCCTCCAGCAGTTACCCACAGGACACTGGGAATAACTCGAACGACTTTTTGTACGCCGACACTGTCGGCACAAACGTAGTTCCGAACCAACGCTTGGGAGCGCCCGGGCCGGAAAATCTGTCCGGCCCTGTCGCCGCCCTCTTGAATCCCGGGTTGGTCGTCTCGCGTCTCGATTCGTCGGTCTCAGAGGACGCTGCCCCGAATCGCGTTCGCAATACAACTCCAGGCGATCCTGCAACCAGCAGTTTTGGTACCCTCACTTTCAGGCGCCGACTCACTAACAACCTCGGAGAACCAATCACGCGGCTCCGCTTTCGCATCGTGGATGTTACAACGCTGCCATCAATCGGGGGGATCGGGTGTAACGTCGAACCTGCCCCCGCCGGCTGCGTCGCGGATCTGCGCGCGGTGACAGCGACAGGAACTCTGGTTTCTGTTAACGATCCCGCTACCTGCGCGCCCGCCTCAGCTCCTTGCAATACCACCGTGCAGGGAACGACGATTGAGGTGCCGCCCAATCAACCAATCGGAGGAGCATTTAATAGTACCTGGTCGGCTGGCAGCGTGACCCCGACGACGCCACTGGCAATCGGTGCAAGCGTGAACCTGCAGTTTGTCACGGGCCTCGAGCAAACGGGCGCCGACCGTTTATTTGTCTTGCTGGAAGCCCTTCCGCGGTCTGGACCTGCCACGACCGCGGTCATTAGGTTGGCCGGTCCCGGCGCCACCCTTGCGACTTCCACCTTTCAGTTTGATCAGTCCGTCTACACTGTTGCGGAGGACATTACTTTTACGACTGTCACGGTTTCCCGTTTCGGCAACACCTCCGGAGCGGCGACTGTTGACTTCGCGACGACTGACGGTACGGCGACACAGAAAACAGATTTCACCATCGCCCTCGGCACCCTCAACTTCGCACCAGCTGAGGTGAGCAAAACCGTGGACATCGTGGTAAGTGAAGATTCTAAGATTGAGGGCCTGGAGACTTTCACCGTTAACCTCAGCAACCCGACTGGCGGCGCGGGGGTGGGGGCGATCGGGACCGCGACAATTCAGATTACCGATGACGACATCGAGCCGACAACCAACGTGAATGATGACCCCGCCACCTTCGTCGGGCAGCACTATCACGACTTCCTCAACCGGCAGCACGATCCGGCAGGTCTCGCCTTCTGGACGAACAACATCACGTCTTGCGGTGGAGACCAGCAATGTATCGCCGTTAGGCGCATCGACACGTCTGCGGCTTTCTTCCTCTCCATCGAGTTCCAGCAGACCGGCTTCTTCGTCATCCGCGCCCAACGCGCAGCTTTCGGCCGCAAGTCTGACACTGCCGCGTCTCGCTTCTTGTATCAGGAGTTCGTGAGGGATGCCCAGCAGATCGGGGAGGGCGTCATCGTCGGACAATCGGGATTCGAGCAGAAACTTGAGGCCAACAGGCAGGCTTACGCTACGGAGATCGTGAGCAGCGCGGCTTTCATTACCAGGTATTCGATCGCTCTAAGCGCTGAACAGTACGTAGACTCTCTTTTCTTCTCTGCGATGGTTACTCCGACATCGTCGGAGAGACAGGCGGCCATGACAGCCTTTGGACCAGGAGGCACCTCGGGCCGCGTGGCGGCGCTGCGGAGCGTGGCTGACTCAGCCTCCTTGACCAACGCCGAGTTCAATCCATCGTTTGTGCTGATGCAGTATTACGGCTACCTGCGAAGGAATCCTACGGACGCGCCTGACGGGAACGACAACGGCTACCAGTTTTGGTTAACGAAGCTCAACCTGTTCGGCGGTAACTTCATTAACGCCGAAATGGTCAAGGCGTTCATCCTCTCCGGCGAGTATCGTGATCGCTTTGGACCGTAAGCTGAAATATAGCGCGGCTTCGACCGCAACCGAGGTAGTTTCACGCAAAGACGCAAAGAGGAAACTAATAGACTTTGCCTCTTTGCCTCCCTTTGCGTCTTTGCGTGAAGTTCTTGCTCCGAAAACAAGATTCTGCATTCTTGTTTCACAGTGAGCCGGTGATCTTGCGATAGTCGTCCTCGGTCCAGGCTTTCAGCGTCTCGGTTTGAATGTTTCCCTGAGAACCGAGTGAGAGCAGCGCCCGCGCTAAACTGTCGTCATCCTTTGCTTTAATTATACAAACCAGATCGTAGCGGCCCATGGTTAGGTAAGTGTCTTTGATTTCCACACCGAGTTTTTTGAAGGCCTTGCGACCTGCGTCCAGCCGTTTCGGGCTGTCCCTGACCTTCGCGATCCCTTGCTCGGTCCAACGCATCAATGCAATGTAGGTCGGCATCTTGATTCTCCTTCTGGGAATGTCTGTCCAAGTTTAATGTCCAATGTCCAAATTCCGATGTCCAAAGGTCCAATGTCCAATGTCCAACGCTAAACTTCACTGAGTAGGCCCAGAGGCAATTATTGACTCGACGTTGAATTTTGGACATTGGACCTTGGACTCCGTGCTTTGGACCGCTTCACACCTTGATGAAAATCTTCCGGCGGTAAAGTATCCACATCAGTCCCAGCCACAGCAGGATGAAAGCAACTGCAAAAGCCAGGGAGGCAACCTTTGGCGGAGCCCACCATGCGAACAAACCTGAGTAGATCAAGTTCTTAAGCGGCGGTTGCGAACCATTTGCCAGGGGTATTTTAATGATCCCCATCAGCTTTGCCATGAGGCCCGTACCCACAAACAAGGCAATCGCGTTGACGCCAAAGACCACAAAAGGCTTGGCCCAAGCGCGATAGTTCTTGATGTCGATCAGCCAGTAACAAAACGCCAGGAGCTGCAAGGCCATACCCCCGGTGAATAAGACATACGAACTGGTCCATAACGACTTGTTTATGGGAAAGAAAGCGTGCCAGGCCCGCCCGATAACCAAGCCACACATTCCGGCCACAAACATCCCCGCGACTCTCTCGTAGTCTGACTTCGTCGTGCGCAGCCACTGTCCGGAAAGCACTCCTAAAAGAGTGGTAGCCAGCGCGGGAATCGTGCTCAGCAACCCCTCGGGATCGTAGACCTTGCCTTGTGACCAGATGTGTCTGCCCAGAACAACGCGGTCGATAAATGAAGCGACGCTTCCTTCTTTGCTCAAATCACCCCTGGGGAAACCCGGCGCACTTAGGTGTGCCATCAGCAGCCAATAGACCAACAGCAACGCGGCCACGATTACTACTTGAGCTTTGACCCTGGTCTTAAGAAAGATAATTGAAGCGAGCAGGTAACACACCGCAATTCGCTGCAGCACGCCGGGAATGCGAATTGTCGACAGATTGAAATAGGGGAACCCGTTAAGAAATAAACCCAGCGCAAAAATGATCAGCGTCCGTTTGATCACCTTCAGGTAGAGATCCCTTTGAGTACCGCCGCCATCGACGCGTCTTCCAAATGCCAGGGGAATCGCCACACCCACGATAAAGAGGAAGAACGGGAATATGAGATCGGTGGGTGTCCACCCGTGCCACTCCGCATGTGCCAGCGGCCAGTAGATGTGACTCCAAGATCCGGGATTGTTGACCAGGACCATCCCGGCGATTGTGAGCCCGCGGAACACATCCAGCGAGATCAGCCGATCAGTTGCACCCCGTGTTAGAGTGTTTGTCATCGAGACGACCGCTCAGCGATTGTAGTCGACTGTAGGTCCAGCTTTGTGTGGCAAGACGGACCATCTTTTAACTGAAAACGAGTACGAAAACAACGGTCGGGCGCACTATACGCGCATTAGATCAGATAGGTGAGAAATCAGTTTGTCGTTAATGCTTCAGGAAATCGCGGAGCAGCCGGAAGCACTCGTTCGCACGATGGAGGCCGAGCGCACGAAGATCAGCCGGCTAGGGAAGTTCCTCAGCGACCGGGACATCGATCTAATCGTACTTGTGGCGCGCGGCAGTTCTGACAATGCGGCCCTCTTTGGTCGGTACCTGCTGGAAATTAGGACCGGTATTCCGGTTTCGCTTTCCGCCCCCTCGGTCCATACTCTCTACAAAGCCAAACTAAAACTGCAGCATGCGCTGGTAATTGGTGTATCTCAATCGGGTGAAGGCGAGGACATTAACCTGGTACTGGAAAACGCCCGGAATTGTGGCGCGTACACTGTGGGGATCACCAATGAGCCTGCCTCCTCCATGACGCACATCGTTGATGAAACTTTGGTGATGCATGGGGGGCGCGAGCGGTCGGTTGCCGCGACCAAAACATTTACCGGTCAGATGATGCTGTTTTACATGTTGGCAGCCGAACTTGGTGCCGACTCGCCCAAGTTGTCTTACGAAGCAATCCCGAATTTCGCGGCCAGGGCGCTCGAGCAGAGGCCGGCGCTGCTTGAACTTGTCCAGCGTTATGTCTTCATGGAGAATTGCGTGGTGGTTGGTCGCGGCCTGGCTTATGCGAATGCGTACGAGTTGGCACTGAAGTTAATGGAAACGTGCTACGTGGTAGCGGAGCGGTTTTCCTCGGCGGATTTTTTACACGGGCCGCTGGCCATGGTTGAACGCCACTTCCCGGTGATTCTGTTCGCACCACCAGGCGTGATGCTGCCGGGAGTTAAAGACCTCATTGGACGGCTGAAGGAGCTGCATGCAGACACGCTGGTGATCACTGGGGACCTCGCAGCTGCGACCGCCTGTTCGCGTGCAATCATTATGCCCCGTGAGATTGATGAGTTTCTTGCTCCTATACCTTACATGATCCCCGGCCAACTGTTCGCCGCGCTACTGGCTGAGGCTAAGGGGCTGGATCCGGATGCTCCCAGGTCTTTGTCGAAGGTAACCAGGACGTTGTAATGTTATTCGATTTCTAAAAATGAAGGCAGCAAGATCCGCGTTATGAACATTGAACTGAAAGACAATTCTCACGGCCCTGTTTATGCGCAAGTGCGACAGGAGATCGAGAGTCAAATTCAAGGTAAACAGATTGCTTCGGGGGAAGCCTTGCCGTCTCCTGCCACGCTGGCCAAGAAACTCTCAGTTGATCGCGGCGAGATCCAGCGTGCTTACTTCGAACTAGAGCGTGCCGGACTGGTTAAGAAAGAAACCGGGAAAGACTTTCTTGGACAAGCGAAAACGACCTACCGGGTGGCTTGAAAACAAACTCCAGCTCGAACACACTCCACTAAATCGCCACCAAATGACACTAGCTTGGTTTCGTGTTGGTTCGTGTGATTCGTGGCTCGTTAGCATTGAACATTCCCGCCTTGTGACGAAGACAAATACACGTGATATTCTCGTTCGCTGCAGCAGAGAAATGTTTTGGAGTAAACGCGAAAGTGGCGGAATTGGCAGACGCGCCAGACTTAGGATCTGGTACCGAAAGGTGTGGGGGTTCGAGTCCCCCCTTTCGCACCAATTTGTCGGCAGTAGTAGTCAGTAGTCAGTGATCAGCAATTAGATACAGAAGTCCTTTTGTCATAACTGAAGAAGACAGCCAGCCGATGACAACCACGGACCACGGACAAATGACGAAACACGATCTCTAAAGAAAGAAGGCCGCCCGTTCGTGGCTTTCAGCATTTCAAACGGGCGTCACGATTAATGAAGACAGAACTGATTGATATTTCTCCGACACGCAAGGAGATCAAAATCGAGGTTGAGCCGGAAGTAGTGCGCGCAGCTTTCGACCGCATTAGTGATCGGTACGCCAGGCAAGCGAGTGTTCCGGGCTTTCGGCGCGGACATGCCCCACGTGCCGTCGTGCGCACTCGCTTCAAGAGTGAGATTCGAGGCGACGTATTGCGCGAGCTGGTACCGGATGCCGTCAACAATGCTATTGAAAAACACGAACTAGCAGCCATCGGCGAACCGGACGTTCGCCTCGACACTAACGAGGCTTTAGAGCGAATCGGTGAGGATGCGATTTCGTTTCACGTAGGTGTCGAAGTTTTGCCAAAGGTCGAGCTGGGAAAATACAAAGGCATCGAGGCTACCCGCCGGATACGGCCGGTCACCGACGAAGACACCAACCGCATGATGGAAGGACTGCGCGAGGCTTCCGCTGCTCTGCAACCAGTTGAAGACCGCCCGGCGGAATCGGGAGATACGGTAACGGTGAGTTTTCAGGGGAAGTTCATCGGCCAACCAGAAGATGAAGACATCAACGTCGAAGATGTCGACGTAACTCTGGGCGGCGCAGGCGTGCAACAGGAGTTCACCAATCACCTAACCGGCGTAGGGGCTGACGACGAAAAGACGTTTGTTGTCGATTATCCAGAGGATTTCTCGTCGAAAGGGCTGGCGGGAAAAAAGGTTGAGTACAAAGCGAAAGTAAGCGCAGTGCGCGTCAAGGAACTTCCCGAGGTGGACGATGAATGGGCCAAAAGCCTGGGCGATGAGTTTGATTCAGTGGAAACTCTGCGGACGAAGATTCGCGAGGACCTGGAGAAGCGCGCTGGCGCTGAAGCAGACAATCGTCTGCGCAGTGAACTCATGCGCAAGCTTTTGGAAGCGCACCAATTCGAAGTCCCTGAGAGCATGGTGGAACATCAGACTCAATACCGTCTCGAAAGTGTTGTGCGCGACATGGTCGAACGAGGCATCGATCCGCGCAGCCAGGAGTTGAACTGGGAAGGGGCGCGTGAAGAGTTGAAGACCCAGGCGGAAGAGGATGTGCGCGGCTCCATGCTCCTCGAGCGCATCGCTGAAGAGGAACAAATCAACGTCTCAACTGAAGAGATTGAAGCTGAGATCGATGCGCTTGCGCAGGCCCTGCGACAGTCGAAAGAACAAGTGCGTGGCGTCTTGACAAAGGATGGGGGCGAACGTAGCATCGCGAACAGGTTGCGACATCGCAAAGCGCTTGATCTGCTGAGAGAAAATGCGCGCGTAACCGACGCAGAGTGGATTGAAGAGAACAATAAGAAGGATGAAGGGGAGGAATGAAGGCAGAAGAGTAACGCTGTCTGGACAGAGTGGATCTGTTTTCTTTTCATCCTTTCACCTTCATCCTTAATCCTTACTTACGAGGTTACGAATTTATGGCCCTAGTCCCAATGGTCGTCGAACAGACGTCGCGCGGCGAACGCGCTTTCGACATTTACTCACGACTGCTGAAAGACAACATTATCTTCCTCGGAACACCCATAGATGATCAGATCGCTAACTTGATTGTGGCGCAACTACTCTTTCTCGAAGCTGAGGACCCGGAAAAGGACATCAATGTGTACATCAACTCGCCGGGCGGCTCGATTACGGCGGGCATGGCGATTTACGACACCATGCAGTTTATTCGCCCGGATGTGACCACGATCTGTGTTGGACAGTGCGCTTCGATGGGCGCTTTGCTCCTGGCTGCCGGCGCCAAGGGCAAGCGTTTTGCTCTTCCCAACTCCCGCATTCTCATTCACCAGCCAACTGGTGGTTCTCAAGGTCAGGCCACAGATATTCGGATCCAAGCAGAAGAGATTCTCAGAATGCGCGAACTCACCTCCCAAATCATTGCTAAACATACCGGTCAATCCTATGAGACTGTAGAGCGCGACGTTGAACGCGACAAGATAATGTCGGCCATGCAAGCCAAGGAATATGGTTTAATAGACGAGGTAATAGCGCATCGAGAGTAGCCGCGCGACGGAGACTTGATCGAATGATTGCGAGGATGAAAGCTAGAGGGTTCCGCTGTTCATTCTGTGGCAGGTCGAGAGACGAAGTGGCCAACATTATGGCCGGGTCTCCTCATCGCATGCCGGGTGTTCCCAGACAAATTATTGGCAAGATTGCATTCATCTGTGACGAGTGTGTGCGCCGTTACTACCAGATGGTTACCGGGCCAGAGGTGTCCAAGACGCCGGCGGTGGTTCCTCAGTAGGCCTGATTTCCAAGGAGCTCCCCTACACATATGGTAAGACGAACCGACGATACGTTGCGCTGCTCATTCTGTGGCAAGTCGCAGAACGAGGTGAAAAAGCTGATTGCGGGTCCGACCGTTTATATCTGCAATGAGTGCATCGACATCTGCAATGAGATCATTACCGACGACCAGCAAGCCGAATCAGTAGCAACTCGCCCACCGCTTCCGAAGCCCGGCGAGATCAAGAGTTTTCTGGATGAGTATGTTATTGGACAGGATGAGACAAAGAAGCGTCTCGCTGTCGCGGTCTACCAGCATTACAAGCGGATCGAAATCGGGCGCCGGCGCTCTGATGTCGAGATTCAAAAAGCCAACATCCTCCTGATTGGGCCCACGGGGACCGGCAAGACGCTCCTGGCCCAGACTCTGGCTCGGTTGTTGAGCGTGCCTTTCACAATTGTTGACGCTACCACACTGACTGAAGCGGGCTACGTCGGAGAAGATGTTGAGAACATTATCCTGAAGCTCCTCCAGGCGGCTAATGGCGACGTCGAAAGAGCACAACAAGGAATCATCTACATTGATGAGGTCGATAAGATTTGCCGCAAGGACGAGAACCCGTCAATCACTCGCGATGTCTCGGGTGAAGGCGTGCAGCAGGCGCTGTTGAAGATACTCGAGGGCACGGTCGCCAATGTTCCTCCCCAGGGAGGCAGAAAGCATCCTCATCAGGAGTTCTTTCCGATAGACACAACGAACATTCTGTTTCTTTGCGGTGGCGCGTTTGTCGGTCTGGAAAAAGTTATCGAAAGACGTTTGCGCAACAAATCGCTCGGCTTTCATGCCGAGGTTAAGTCAGGCTTGCACCGCCACGCCGAAGCGCTGGCCCAGGTGCAGCCGGAAGATTTGATTCGTTTCGGATTGATTCCCGAGTTTGTAGGCCGGCTGCCTGTTTGCGGCGTGTTACACGAGCTCGATGAAGGCGCGCTGATCAAGATTCTCACCGAGCCAAAGAACGCTCTGGTGAAGCAGTATCAGAAGAAATTTGATTTCGACAACGTGAAGTTGAAGTTCACGGACGACGCGCTGAAGTTAGTAGCGCGCCAGGCTGTAGAGCGCAAGGTCGGTGCCCGGGGTCTGATGATGATACTGGAAGAGCTGCTGCTTGATGCCATGTACACCCTGCCGTCCCAGAAACGCATTAAAGAGTTTGTGATTAACAGCGAAATGGTTGAACGCCGACGTGCCATCCCAGGAGAAGGACTAACAGGTGTTGACGGAGCGGCTGCGTAAGAATACAAGATGCTCATGATGCGAGATTCATGCGCCGCAACAGGTCTAGAAAAAGGGGGGCTGAGCGCAGGCTATCCAGCCTGGGGTCGATCTTCGATTAAGCAGCCACTCATCTCAACCCTGGTATGCTCTCTCCAGCCATTGGAACGCCTCATCCTTCTTGTCAAGGCCCACATAGATCGTTGCTATGTGATACGGTGCGACATATTGTTTCGAGATTCTCTTCAATTCATTGATTATCCTTTTGGCCTCGCCTCTATTTCCCGACACTGCATATGCATGTCCAAGAGCTCCTAATATCGCCGGGTTGTCATCTGATAGGCCAGCCCGCTCACTTGAAGTTTTCTATCAGGATGATTTCCTGCGTTGTCGGGCCGCTCGTGTACACAAAGCTTTTGCCGTCGAACGACCAGGCGAGGTGACGCACCCGCAAATCCTCAAAGCCTTTGACCGGTTGCGGCTTCTCTTTGTCCAACCCTTGCTGCCAAAGGCCTCGCAAATGGTCTTTATAGATGATGGCTTTCCCGTCAGGCATCCATCGCATCGCCCGCCTTCCCGTCAAAGCGGTTTCGGGAACGGCGAACGATTTCACAGGTTCACCGCCTTCGAACGGAATAATCATCAAGCGAACGCCGGGCGCTTCGGAAGGCGCCGTGTAGGCGATGTACTTGCCGTCGGGAGAGACTTGGGACCATGAAGAAGATTTGTACGTCAGTTGTTTCGCCTCTCCGCCATCAATCGAGATGCGCCAGAGTGTCGGCTTGCCGTCGCGCACGGAGGTGTACACGACCCACTGGCCGTCGGGCGAAAGGCTCGGCAGCGAGTTGCCGCCGGCGGCGGTCAACTGCTTCAGACCGCTCCCGTTCGTGTTCGCGCGCCAGATTTCCGAGCCGCCTGAGCGGTTAGATTGAAACACCACGTAGCGACCGTCCGCGGTCACGCTCATCTGGATGTCAACGGAGTTCGCGCCGCCGCTCGTCAGTTGTCGCAGGTTGCTGCCGTCGCTGTTCATTGACCAGATCGCCAGGCTATCGCCGACGTAGGCGGTGTAGAGCAGGCGTCCGTCGGGCGTCCACGCCAGCCCGTCAACTCCTTCGTACCTGGGGGCGACACCTTCAAGGACACGCCGCGCCTGCTTCAGATCCGCATTCGGCGCGATCCAGATTGAAGACTGGATGTGTCCTTGCAAGACCGCCAATTTTCCTTCCGCTGACAAGCTGAGAGAGTTCATTAAATAGATGTTCAAATCGTTGGGGACTCTGCGCGCCTCCCCGTAGGGGTAGGGGACAAACCAGATGTGACTCTTTCTCGCGGCGGCGTTCTCGCGGGCAATCATGACAAGCCCGCCGCCGTCGGGTAGCCACGCCAGTTTACCCAACTGGCCCCAGTCCCGGGCGCCGATTTTGCTGACGCTGCTGTCCGCGACGCTCACGGCCAGGATTTCATCCTGCCCGCCCGTTTTGTTCGCTCCGACGGCGATGGTCTGTCCGTCCGGCGACCACGCGAGACCCATGCTTGAAAAAGTCTGCGGCAGCTTGCGCGTGATGAGCGTGTGTTCTCGTTTGCCGTCGGCGGAGTCGGCGATGATGATTGAGTTCTGGTTCGTCTCGTCATCTCCACGCAGGAAAGCGAGTTGCTTGCCGTCGGGCGAGAAGGTAACGGGGCCGTGGACGTTCGGGATCAGCTCGGTCATTACTCCGCCCAGGACGGGCATTCGCACCAACATCGCTTGCGGGCGGTTATCATCGCTGACGGTGAAGTAAATGCTGCCGCCGTCAGGGGCAAAGGCGGGTTCGCCGTACGTTAGGTCTGTCCGATGGCTAATCGGCACGCTGTTGTTGGTTTCTATCTGTCCCAGCCACAGCGAATCTTTGTCGTTGATGCTCTGCTTGTAAACTAGAGACTTGCCGTCGGGCGAAATCGCCACGCCGTACGGCACTCCGCCGTGCGTAGCGAAGCGCCGCAGGGTCATTTGCTGCTGCGGAAGCTTTAAGCCCGCTGCCCGCTGCTCTCGCTCTCGATTCCGCGATTGGTAGAGCCAGACGCCCCCGCCCACGCCAGCCAACAGCAAGCCGAACAGGCCGGCGAGCAGAGCAATGCGCAGACGTTTGCGTCCCGGCGTCGTTTCCTCTTGTGTGACGAGAGCAGGCGCGGGGACCATCTGCGCTGTGCCACCGAGCCAAGGTTGCGCCCCTTTGCTTTGCGCGGGCAACACTTCGGACTCGGCGATGCTTTCAATTTCACCCGCCTCTCCCTCTTGTTCGACGATGATCTCGGTGCGCGTGCGTTCGCGCACGATCACTTCATTGAACGCCTGTTTGACCCCCGCCACGAATTGGTAGCCCCGCCCCGGGATCGTAACGATGTACTCGTGCCGGTAGCGGCTCTCCCCGAGCAGCTTGCGCAGGTGCGAGATGTTCGACGAGAGGTTGCTCTCCTCGACTATCGTCTCTCCCCAAACCTTCCGCATCAACTCGTCCTTGTCCAGCACCTCGCCGCCGCGCTCGACCAGCGCCAAAAGCGTGTCGAACTCCTTAGGGAATAGCTTAACCGGCTCGCTGTCGCGTAGCAGGAGGCGCCTCTGCGCATCGAGGCGGAAGGGGCCGAACTCGTAAATGGCGCGGTTTTGCTCGCTCATCGGGGCTTCCAGAAATTCCATGAAATTCCCAACGACATTCCCAAGACTTCCAGGATGCATTTTCCGTAACGTGCGCGGCGCAGTGGCAAGGCGTGCACGGGACCTGTCGCGGAGACGCTCGGGCCTAGGGAGAATCAGACGCCTCGGCGGATTCAGTCGGACCCGATCCGGGGTTGACCTTGAGTTCGCGTCCATTCTAGCGCTCCGGATTTCTCAGGGCAACAGAGGGCGAAAGGACTTTTGATTGATGAGGCCGCCAGCCGGAGGAAGGATGACAAAAGCGAAGCGCATCGTGAAGTTCACCGCCGAGACTGAGCGGACTTTCATCTTCCGGAGCCGTGCCGACAGGCTGTCCGAGTGGTGCGCCGAGTGCAGCAAGGCGGTGGAGATGGCGACGGTGGAAGAGGCGGCGCGGACGGCGGGCGTGAGCGAGTTGACGATCTGTCGCCGCATAGAGGCCTGCTCGCTCCATTTCACGGAGACTTCGGACGGACGAGTCTTCATCTGTCTAAACTCATTACGGAAATAGAAACGAGGTAGCGGGTCAGTACCGCCTGCGGTAGCGGGCGGGTTTAGTTACGCCAGCGACCCGCCCGCTACCGCAGGCGGTACTGACCCGTACACCCAAACGAATCCGCTCTAAAACGATGGATCTGCCAGGAAAAATGGAGAGATGGTCATGCTGAAAAAATTTGACCCCTGCGCCGGCGTCTTGGCAGTGCTGACACTTGGCTTGAGCGGCGCGCAGGCGCAGACGCCGAAGGCAAGCGCTCCCGTGGCTTCTAACAAAACAGTCAAGGGAAGCGGCACTGCCGGGCAGATTCCGAAATGGATCGACACCCAAACGCTGGGAGATTCGATCATCACGGAAGCAAACAACAACATCGGCATCGGCACCAGCAGTCCGGGATCGAAGTTGACGGTTGCCGGCAGGGTCGAGGCTTTTACCACCGGTGTCATCCCCGCCGTGCTCGGCCAGAGTCCGGCAGGAAGCGGCGTGCGTGGAAACAGTGATACGGGCTTCGGCGTCTTCGGCTCAAGCACCGGCGGCGACGGCACGCGTGGCATCAGCGTCAGCAGCAACGGCGTCTTCGGTTTCAGCCAGAGCGGCAATGGCGTGCGCGGCGATACCGGCGACAGTGCCGCCTCCGGCGTCTTTGGCCACAACAGCGCGGGCGGCGGCAGCGGCGTGCTGGGTCAGGCCCTCACCGGCACAGGCGTGCGCGGCATTAGCGGCACGGGCTACGGAGTCTTTGGCAGCAGCGATAGTTTTACCGCTGTCGAAGCGCGGAGCAATACAGGCTTTGGCGTGTTCGGTAGTAGCAACACCAACACCGGCGTCCACGGCCAGAGCGTCAGCGGATACGGGGTCTTCGGTTCGAGCGACACTTTCACCGCCGTCGAAGCGAGGAGCAAAACCGGCTTCGGCATCTTCGCCAGCAGCGACACCAACACCGGCGTCCACGGCCAGAGTAATAACGGCACCGGAATCTATGGCCGCAACAGCAGCAACGGCTATGGCGTGTGGGGTGTGAACTCCGGCAGCGGAACGGGCGTGGTAGGACAATCGACCAACGGCACCGGGGTGGTTGGCAGCAGCGACGGCAACAACGGTTCTGGCGTGTATGGCTCCAACAATAATGGGACCGGTGTGTTTGGCCAATCTGATAACGGCACTGGTCTTTTTGGCAGCGGAGGCAATACCGGCGTGTTTGGTTTCAGAGTCGGCCTCGCGGGTAACTTTAACGGTAACGTCAATATCTCCGGCACGCTCTCGAAAGGCGTCGGCTCGTTCAGGATAGACCACCCGCTCGATCCTGAGAACAAAACGCTCTCGCACTCGTTCGTCGAGTCGCCTGACATGATGAACATCTACAACGGCAACGTCACCACTGACGACAAAGGCGAAGCAACGGTTGCACTCCCGGATTACTTCGCGGCGCTCAACAAAGATTTTCGCTACCAGTTGACCGTCATAGGTCAATTCGCGCAGGCCATGGTCTTCAACGAGATATCCGAAAATCGCTTCCAGATCAAAACCGACAAGCCCAACGTGAAGGTCTCATGGCAGGTGACGGGCATCCGTCAAGATGCCTGGGCCAACAAGAACCGCATTCCGGTCGAGGAACCGAAGCCCGACCCCGAGCGCGGCTATTACATCCATCCTGAACTTTACGACCAGCCGGATGAAAGGAACGTCGAATGGGCGCGTCATCCAGAGCTGATGAAACAGGTGAAAGAACTGGGGTTGAAGAAGCTGTCTGTTAACGAGCGTTAGCCGCCAGCAGGAAACGAGCGCCCCGGCGCGCTCACCACTGAAGCGTTCTTAGCAGCAAATAATAAGGAGAAAGATAATGAAGACACGAAACACAATCACGAAGTGGCTCTGGTCGGTGGCATTGGCCGTCGCGTTGATCGCGCTGTGGGCAGTCTGGCCTGTGAGTAGGGTGAAAGCCATTGGCGATTCCTCCGACGGAAAGTACGGGCTGGGACTGGCGCGCGGACAGACCGCGCGGCTGACCGTCATCAATAGCGGCGAGGAGCGCGGGTTCATCGTCAACTGGAAATTCCTTGACAACGAGGGCCGCCCGCTAGCGCAAAGCGATGGGGACGTCGAAATGCTGCCCGGCCAGATGAAGTCTTTCGATCTGGACGGAGACGCTCTTAACACTGCGCGCGACCGCTTCGGGCGGATACAGTTTCGCGCGAAGGTCGTCAGCAGGGGTCAGCTCCGGGACCTCAACCACAATTCTCAAGTTCTCGTCGAGATTTTCGACAACGACACCGGCAAGACCACCGCCACCATCTACTCCAGCCCCGAAAGCGATTGAGTTGCGGGACCAATTCACACTGAACACGAAAAGCTGAAGCATGAATTAAGGAGAAAGATCATGAAAACACGAAACAGAATCACGAACTGGCTCTCGTCAGTGGCGTTGGCCGTTGCGATGATCTCGCTGTGGGCTGTCTGGCCTATAAGTCGGGTCGAGGCGATTGGCGATCCCACCGACGGAAAGTACGGGCTGGGCCTCGCGCGCGGGCAGACCGCGCGGCTGACCGTCATCAATAGCGGCGAGGAACGCGGCTTCGTCGTCGACTGGAAATTTCTCGACAACGAGGGCCGCCCGCTCGCGCAAAGCCATGGGCCGGTCGAAATGCTGCCCGGCCAGATGCAGTCTTTCGATCTGGACGGAGACGCTCTTAACAGTTCGCGCGACCGCTTCGGGCGGATACAGTTTCGCGCGAAAGTCGACGGCAGAGGCCAGCGCCGGGACCTCAATCACAACTTCCAGATTCTCGTCGAGATTTTCGACAACGACACCGGAAAGACCACAGCCACCATCTACTCCAGCCCCGAAAGCGATTGACGGGCGGGACCAATGCCCACTGAACACGAAAGTATAATTAAGGAGAAAATCATGAAAGCACGAAACAGAATCACCAAGGCGCTCGCGTTGGGCGCGCTAGTCATCAGCCTCGCAATAGTCGCGGCCATCTGGGACGCGAGACGGGCGGATGCAATTGGTAATCCCGATCTACGGGTGGCAAGCTTCGGCCTCGTCAGCCTCGGCGCGGGCCAGACCGCGCGCCTCAACGCCGCCAACACGCAAGCGATCGGCGATGCCGAAAACAGTCCCGGAGATCGCAGCCGTGCCCGACGCGTGACGCTGGCGTTTGATATCTACGGCGTCGCGCCGCCCGAACCTGATAGCCCCGACCCGACAGGCCCCGGCGACACGGCCTCTTGCACAAACAATCTCCGGCTCATCCGGCGCGAGTCTTGCACGGCGTCGCTGATGCCCGGCGAGGCGACCTCGTTCGACATCGGCGGGCTGCCCGAAGGCACGCAAATCCACGCCATCCTACTTGGCGGCCCCGACACCCGCGTGGCTGGGCCGGAGCCGCATATCGCGCCGACGCTGGGAATCCTTGAAGGGGCCCGCACCGTCTTCACGCACCCGGCGCTCCGCAAAGGCTTCAACCCACAGCCCGACCCGCCCGGCCAACAGCAGTGATATTGCGGATTTTAAACTACATCTTCAATCCGATGCCGCCCTGTGACCTGTCCAAGCTAGAAAGGAGGAAATTATGCGCTGCGTTCCAAAATCTCTCAATCTCGCCCTGATGGCGCTAATTCTTGGTGGATGCACGAAGGAAGAAGAGCCGAGCAAGCAACAGATCGCGGTTAACGTTCCGCCAGGAGCAGCCTCCACACCAGCCGCCTCCTCGCAGCCCTCGCCATCATCAACAACGGATCCCGGTGCGGCCGCGGCTTCCGGCTTCGACATCAGTAGGGTGCCCGTCGCTAATCAGCAGCTCGGCAAATTTCCCTACGTCTCATTGATCGAGGGCTATCAACGCAGCAAACACAGCAGCACCCCGAAGGGCAGCAACAAAGACGTGGATTTCGACCGGTACGAGTTTTTTGACGGCGCGAAGATCATCACCGTCGAAGGCCGGCTCTCGACTACTGAAGCTGAAGGTCAGGGCGCGTCGGCATTTCAGGTCTTCAAGACCTACGAGTCGCTGTTCACGGGCCTGGGCGGCGTGAAGGTTTTCGAGGGGAAAGGGGAGCAGGTGGACAAACTCAAACTCGAGTTCAGCGACGAGCGCCATCGCTTCCCCGTCTATAGCGGCGATCAGATGGGCGTCTACGCCATCCGCATGCCGGATAAAGAAGTCTGGCTTGAAGCTTACGTCAGGCAGCACGGCAAAAAAGGGACGTACTTTCTGACCGTCGTGGAGAAGAAGGCTTTGGATGTCAAAGCGTCGCTGCTCCCGGCAGAGGAGATGAAGAGAGAGCTTGATACGAAAGGGCACGTGGCGCTCTACATCAACTTCGACTTCGACAAGGCCGATATCAGGCCGGAGTCGCGAACGATCATCGACGAGATCGTGAAGCTCCTCAGAAACAATCCGGGACTGAACCTCACGGTCGAAGGCCACACTGACAACGTCGGCACGCCCGCTTACAACAAGAGCCTGTCGGACGCCCGCGCCCGGTCAGTGGTCACCGCGCTCACGGCCCAAGGCGTCGAGGCGCGGCGGCTTCGGGCCGCGGGCTACGGGCAGGAGAGGCCGATTGCCGATAACAGTACCGACGGCGGCAGGGCTCAAAACCGCCGTGTGGAGCTGGTGAAGGTGGCAAGTTGAGGAGATTTTGGGATCGCCCTCTTTTGTCGGGGCGAAAGTTTTTAGTTTGTAAGGAGACTCGCCATGAACATGACCGCAGAATGCGCCCCTGATCTCTTGAACAAGATCGCGTTATTTCGAGGGCTCTGGCCCGAGCACCTGTTCGGACTCGAGGGCCTGCTGCACCGGCAGCGTTTCCTCGCGGGCTCGACCATCATGACCGTCAAGCAGGTGGGCGAGGTCGTCTACATCATCCTCGACGGGACGGTCAAGATACACATCGAGCAGGACGACGGCACGGACGTGGTCATTTCGATTCTCGGCGCGGGCGACATCGTGGGCGAGATGAGCCTGCTCGAGAGCGGCCGGCGGTGCGCCAGCGTCGTCACGCTGGAAGATTCCACGCTGCTCTGGATGGACCGCGCGGCCTTCCGCCGCTGCCTCGACACCATGCCCATTCTCACCTACAACCTCGCGTGTCTCCTGGCTGAGCGCCTGCGCCTCGCCGACGAGTGCATCCAGTCGCTCGCCGCCTGTGAGGTCGAGGCTCGTGTGGCGCGCCGGCTCCTGGCCTTTGCCGCGCGGTACGGGCGGCCCGTCGCCGGCGGTGAAGTGCTGATCCCGATCCGCCTCACGCAGGGCGATATTGCCTCGATGGTTGGCGCCTCGCGCGAATGCGTCAACAAGATCATGGTCTCTTACAAGGAGCGCAAGTTTATTTCGGTGAGTGCCGATTACCGGATCGCCGTCCACAACCGGCAGGCGCTTGTCAGACGCTGCCACTAACCCACGCGGGAAGGAGGACACGTGAACACTCAACGGAAAATGCGTGTGACCAGCTTCACATCAGTGGTGCGACGGGCTTCATAACCGCCCTAGCGCAACGGGTCGTCTACTTCGGTCAGGAAGTTCAGAGGAGTGCGTTTTGAACTGGAGCGGAAAAGGCAAACGTGAACAAGACTCGAAATGACCGGATCGCAAGGCGATTAATTCAATAACCGGGAATTCCGGCGGGTGGAAATACCGCCGCGATAGGTTCCCACACGGAGGTGCGGAATCATGACTTTTAAGAGATCAAAAACGCAACAACGGAAACACGGGCTTCTCTCTTGCCTGACGGCGCTGATGCTCGTCTCGGCGCTACTGATTATGACCGGCGCTCCGGCGGCCCAGACACCGGCGCGAGTCGCGAAAGCAGTGTCAACGACGCGGGCTACCAAAGTGCGCCCCACGCGTACGATGGCCCAGCGGCTCGAAGCGCGGCTCCCGCAGGCCGGGGGCGAGAACCCTTTCGTCCCCGTGCTAATGCACGCCTTCGAGCGTTACTTGGCGGGGGCGCCCGCCGAAACGTTCGTGGATCAGGCCGCGCGTGACGCGCTCAAGCGCCACCCGAAGGTGACGCGGCAACACCTGCAGACACTCGTCAAAAACTGGAAATCGCTCCCGGCTGCGACGAGGGCGAGGGTCGAGCCTTCTGAGCTGCGCAACCTGAACCCTTCGCAGAAGCTGAACGTGAGTCTGCTCGAGAAGGCGGTTCGCCGGACGGTCATGGCGCCCGCCACGGGCGCGTCGAACGAGAGCTTACTGGGGAGTGAGAGTCTGCCGAACTCCGACAAGCTTCTCCCCCGCATCAAGAATCTCTTCGGGACGGCGCACAAAAAGGAGGCCGACGGCACGCCCATCATCAACAAGGGCGGCGGCTTCATGATCGATGCTGCGAACGTCCCGGCGGAGGAGTCGAAGCTCAAGATTCACTTCATCGATACCGTGGGCGGGAGCACGAAGACAGTCGCGAGCGTCACGCCAAAGAATGCTACCAAGGGTTCGACCGGCGTAACGACAATGACCGCGACCGCGCCGGCCAACCTCAGTTACGGCGACTATCAACTGCAAGTGGAGGTGATCGGCTTTGCCAAGAGCAACAAGGTCTGGATGGCGAACCCCGCCCCAAACATCAAGATTGACACGAAGATCTCGGGCATCGACCCGCCCGCCCGCTATCCCGGCAGCAAGGCGGAGTTCCAGGGCCTCTTCGCGTACAAAGACGTGCACCTAATCATGGAGCGGCTTGACGAGGAAGGCTACGACAACTTCACTCTCACCTCCAATGACCCCAAAGATGGCGTCGATTGGGTCAGCGCCACTCAGCTCGACTTCACCGTGCCGCAGTCCATCCCGCCGGGCAAGTACCGCACCGCCGTGAGAAAGAGCACAGGGGGGAAGCGGAGCAACTGGGTGAATTTCACCGTGAAGGCCCCGCAGTACCAGGTGAAATTCACCAAGGCCCACTGCATTGACGAGTCCGATCCCGAAGGAGGGAGCGACGAGCTGACGACCATGTGGTTCATCGATATCGATTTGGGTTACAAGGACGAGCGGATGGCCTTTAACGAGGACTACTACTCCTTCGACGACAACTCCGAGATTTTCTACAAATCCGCGCACCAGCAGGTCTTCCCGTACGACGGGGAGATCACTCGCGAGGTTAGGCGGCACATGGTGATCCTTACCGCGGCCATGGACTGGGACTCGGGCGATATCGAAGACGCCAAGGAGGTTCTCAGCGCCATCGGGTCTGCGTCCGTCGCCATCGGCTCGGCCTTCGGGCCGATCGGCGCCGCAGTCGGCGCAGTCGTGGCGGGTGTTTTGACCATCGTCGGGGCCATCATCACCATCTGGGGCGGCGCCGACATGATCGGCGCGGCGGCGGCACTGAGCCACTCCGCACCGGAACTGCAAAAGCTCACGGCCGGCAAGAAGGAGCTTCACCGGACGCTCCGGCTGGGATGGAGTGATGACAGCGGGAAGTATGATCCGCACTACACCATCCTCCGGCACCAGCCCAACTGAGCGAGTTCCCCCCCGGCGACTAGGGCGGCCGTCGTCTGCGCGGTCAGCCTCGGCCCTCGGGCCGGGAAGAACGGACGGAGGTGACGAACGGAAAGGAGTTCTCTCGCCATGATCATCTGGAACGGACTCGGTTTTCTTGTACTCGTTTTCGCGTTCGGGTGCTCGCTCGCCATGAACCTCATCACCAACTCCCTGTTCCGCGACGAGTCCTATTACACGACGCGCGGGTGGCCGCTCGCCCTCGCGCTCGCCGCCGCTGGCGCCCTGACGTGGATGGTTGGCAGCGCACTCCACCGGCGACAGGGCAAGGTGATGATCGAGAAGGAGACTGGCAGGGAGAGTTGGTGCTGCCGAACCACTCGCTCTTCTTCGTCAGATGCACTACTGGGGGCCGATTTTAGTCGTCGTCGGTTTCGCATCCGTGTTCTTCAGGTGAGACGCGAACGCCGGCGACCCGTCGGAATGAGTTTGGATCAAGGGACTGCGAGCAGCACACCTGTTTGAGGGACGTGTCGCTTATGAATGATTCGAGTTTTTGGAGGTAAAGAACGATGAACCCGAAGAGAATTTTTTCAGTGATCTTGTTAGCCGTGATCTCGACGAGCTTAATCATGCCGGCGCCCCCGGCTCATTCACAGGGCAAGAGGACCCAGGGCGGCACAACGCCCGCGCCGCCCACGACCAAAACTAAGCTGGAGGCGCAGGAATTCGGCGGCGAGTTCCAGCAGTGGGTGAAGTCTTTGACCATCACCTCAGCCGAGGAGGTCACCTTCCGCTGGATGACGGATCAGCCGGGAGTCGCCTCGGCCGTCTGGCAGGTGTCGGATAAGCCTGTGGTTTTCGGCGAAAACATCGCGCAGTCTCAGGCCCCTCAGGTGATCGCCAGCGGCGTTCTGGGCAGCGTCCCCAAGCCGGGCCACGTCGCCATGTTTGACATCGACTTCGCGCAGTTCGCGCCGAAGACTCCCCCCTCGACACCCCGCAGCTACTGGGTCTTCGTCAAGACCAGGAACGCGGCGCAGCAGTTCGTGGGGCTGCCTTCCGCGTCGGTGAAGATCACGTACCGCAAGTCAACACAGAAGCCGGTTGACTTCTCGAGCATCCCCGGCCAGACGCCGAAGCCGATGCCCATCCAGATACATTTGAGCAAGTTCACCGTCAACAAGACTAACGAGGGCCAGGGTGATGACGACCCTTACCTGTTCGTCGTCGCCCTCTACGCGGACGGGACGACCGTGAAGCCGCTCGACCTGGCACACTCGTCGGTGCGCCTCGCGAGTCCGACCAAAACTCACAACAACCTGCTGATGGACGCTTACGACGACGAACCCAAATCTGGGAAGTCGTACCAAGTCCCCCTCTCCATCGGCAACTTCGAGACGGGCATCCTGCCGCTCTCCGCAGGCGGCCTTCTCTCGCTGGAACAGGCCAGGAGCCTGAGCAGCGTGGGCATCCTCGTCATCGTGATGGACGAGGACAACACGGAGACCGGCACCGCCAACGCCGGGCGGAAGGCTTTGGTTAACAACCTCCAGAAGGAGCTGGACGCCGCGATCCGGAACATGAAACCGCCGGACATTGAAGCGCTGACGAAGAAGCTCAAAGGTGAAGTTGAGTCGGCCATGGAGGAAGCGACCTTGAAAAACTGGTGGGCTCCGTGGGGACTCTTTGACGTGGTGGACCCGGACGATTTCATCGGGTCCAACTTCGCCACTTTCAGTTACTCACAAATCCTGGACGCGGGCATTAACGGCCTGCCGATCTCACTCCTGTGTGAGAGCGATGAGGGCTCGTACACGATTACCGGCACGATCCGCAAGAAGTAGTGACGGCCTCGTCGAAACCGGCGCGGATGGTTGAAGGGCGGTCGGCGGCCCGCTCCGGTCTTCGTCGTGAAGGTCGAGCAAAGATCCAGGGGGAGACGTGATTAGCCGTCCGAGGTTCATATGAAAGAGACACGCAAAAAAGTCGAAAGGGGCCGCCTCAGAACGCTCGGACTCAAGCTCGTCTGTGGCGTCGCACTGTGGGCGCTCATGTCGGCGTCGGCCTATGCACAGGGGAGCATTACCGGCGTGACCGTTGACCCCGCGCAGGCCGTAAAAGGCCAGGAGGTGGCCGTCCAAATCGCCGCGACTGACAACACCGTCTGCGCCGACTTGCAAATCATGTTCGGCGATGGGGCGTCAACGGTACTGGAAAATCAGTCCCTCGTCCCCGGCTTTCAAATCAAGCACCAGTACACGAAGGCCGGCACATACACCGTGATGGTCCGAGGGATCAACGGCTGTTCCGGCACGGCCACCGCGGTCGTCAAGGTCAAGTCCTCGACCTTCGGGGCGAACCCGTCGGTGGTCGACAAGCAGAAATCGTCCCTGGATGAGTTGTGTCAGAAGGTTGACTGTGTGGGTGCGACTTCAAAGACCAAGCCCAACATTGATCTACACATCTGTGTGCAGCCGGAGATCAAAGCGCTCTTCCTGGGGAAGATTCAGCCCGGAGGCGTCATCGCGGTGAAAGGCTGCGGGTTCGGGAGCGTGCCGGGCGAGATTTCCCTTGAGCTGTCGCAGCCGCCATTTCACAGCCCATCGCTGGAGATCATCGAGTGGAAAGACGGACTCATCGGCGCGCGCATCCCGGACCACTCCCCGCTCGACAGCGGAGTGATCGACCAGCCCGCCCGGTTGAAGGTTAAAACGAAAAGCAATAAGCAGAGCAATAGTTGGGAGGTCAACTTCGTGGCGAACAAGACGATCATCGCCATTCCGCCGGGCGTGGTGAAATCAAACTGCTCCGACGAGGCCTTCGCGAATAATTGCGATTATGACATTGCTACTGGCAAACATAGCCCAAAGGGCGCCACGTATCACGGGCTTCACGACAACGCATACGATTTCGACGACTCCGACGAGGGCTGGGATGAGTTCACTCGGACGCTCAAAAACGGCTGGCAATTCGAGGCCATGACTTTCGATTACGTCGCTCTTGACGATGAAAAAGAGAGCTACGCGAAATATTTGTCGGGCTTCACTTACGGCTCCAGTTCGTTGAAGTTGAAGATCAAGTGGAGGAGTGACGACACGATATCGTACTGGGGCTATCTCTACATCATCGGCCCGGTCGGTGTGCCCTACAAATAACCAATTCGCACGCGGAATGGACGTCAACATGGTTCGCAAACTCATCAACGCAGTGATATGGAAAGCCGGCATAGCCCATCTCGCCTTTGCTGTCCTTGCGTCAGTCTTCTTACATCTTTCCGTCGAAGCACAATCTTCGCCCAGAGGTCAGGCGATCAAGGTGGAGCAACTGACCAAACAACAGTTCAGGGCGCTGCCGGACGAGGAGGTGGTTGAGATCAAGGGTCAGCGAGTGACCATGAGAGAGTTGCGCGCCGCGGCGGAACTCAGGCGGAAGCGGAGCCTGGCGCAGGTGAGCGCCAGGGTCGCACAGGAGAGGCCCAAGTTCGAGGCCCACCGCGCGAAGTTCCTGCAAAAGCAGAAGGCGACGCTTGAAGCGGACAACATGACGGTGCGCACACAACTCGCGCAACTGGGCCGGGGGACCGACGCCTCGCTGACCACGCGGCAAGAGATCGAAGAGGAGGCCCGGCAGCTCTACGTCAGATCGAAGACAGCCTCGCCCGGGACGTTGGGGGAGATCGAGAAGCGGGCGGCGGAGTTGCTGGTCCTGCTCAGGGGTTTGCCTTCTCGTTCCGGTGTCCGCAGTAAGTCCGCGGCCAGGCAGTGACGGCTCTTCCTCTTCGGACTGTGTGGAGGATGATACGCGATGAACGACGGGAGAGAGGTTGAAGTTGCCTGCTATGGGGCTGATCGCTGAGTAGTTCGTTGAGTTTGCGGAGATATCCAATCATGAATGCAAAGGAAATGCTTTCAGTACCGTTCATAACTCTCATCCCGATCAGCTTGTTACTGTCAGTGCCAACCGTTTGGTCGCAAGGCAAGAGGCCGCAGGATGGCTCAACAAGTCCGCTGCCCGTCACTAAAACCAAGCTGGAGGTTCGGGAGTTCAGCAAAGAATTCGAGCAGTGGAGGAAGTCGCTGACAATCACCACACCTGAGCGACTCACCTTCCGCTGGATGACGGACGAAGCGAGCGTTGCTTTGGCGACGTGGACCGTGACCAACAAGCCGACATCTTCGAGCAGTGTGGCAGCGGCGGCGCTCGCCCCCAAAGTGATTCGGAGCGGGAATCTCAGGAAGGCGCCCGCCAAAGGGCACGTCGACATGTTCGACATTGATTTCGCGCAGTTCGCCCCGAAGAAGCCGCCGCAGACGCCCCGCACCTACTGGGTCTTCATTACCCCGAAGAATATGTTGGGTCAGACGGTCGGTAAGTCCTCTGTGCCGGTCAAGATCGTGTACCACGCGTCCAACGCGCAACCGATTAAGCTCGGCGAATGTTTTAAAAACTCGGACTGCTACACCGGCTATTTTTGCAACCTCAATCTTAACGAATGCCGCGTCATCGCGTACCAGTGCGACGCACAGTTCGTGCGCGGCTCGGACGGCAACAAATTCGACTGCACGCCTTACATGTGTCAGGCCGGCCAGTGTCTCAAGACGTGCGCCTCCGTGGACGACTGCGCTCCGCCCGCTGTGTGTAATCAAGAAGGCAAGTGCGTTTATCTGCCGGATCAGAGGGAATAAAGGACGGTGCGCGCGGGTCGCGCTGAAGAACATCAACCGCAGGTGTCCGGGCGCACCCCTGTTGCGCTTTGATTCGATAAGGGAAGGAGTGAGGATCATGAAACGAAGACACAGTTTGTTTGTCGAGCGCTGCGCTGCGCCCCTCTTTTTTGCGAGCTTGACGAAGGCCCGCCGAACGGCGGCACGGAAGTCTATCCAAAGTTCTCTCTACGCCCTGGCGTCCCTTTGTCTGCTGCTGGGCCAAACTCTCGGCGCTCGCGGCGTCGGCGCGGCGCGCGCGCTTCCGGCGCAGGGTGAGGTCGTCTCCCTCGGTGTACTCCCCTTTCAGGACGACGGCGGGACGGGCGCGCCCGCGCAGTTCGGGCAAAAGGTCGCGCAGGAGCTACAGCAAAAGCTGAACGCAGCTTCTAAGAACCTTCTGGCGCGGCCTCTCAACGCGGGCGCCGACGCTTCGTCAATCAACGCGATGAGCGTCGAACAACTCGCCGCGCTCGGCAAACAGAACGGCGTCAAGTTCGTCGTGCGCGGGGGGCTGCTGGCCGCCAACGCCGAAAGCGCCGGCGCGGAAACGAAGTTGACGATTCAACTGTACGCGGACGTTATATCTGTCGAGGCAGCTATCGCCGCCGGCACCGTGCGAGCCGAAGGGACGGGCACGCACGCCGGCGCGTCTCCCGCTTCCGTCATCCAGTGGGAATCAATCAATCTAGCAGGCGGTGAGTTTCTCAACTCTGCGCTGGGACAGGCGTTCTCAAGCTCTCTCGAACAACTCGCGGCGTCAATCCAACAGGCGATTGCCTCGCCTGTCGCGGAGGCGACGACCGAACAGAGCGCGCAAACCGATTCCGCTCAAGCACAGGCGGAGACCGGAGCAGCGACGGAAGCAGCAACGGCGGAAGCTGACGAGGAGTTGCAGCAACTGGTTGCGCAAGCTGAGTCGCTTATCTCAGGCGGCACGGGCAGCGTCGAAAGTCTGACGGCGCTCAACCAGTCGCTGAAAGGACTCAAAGCGGCGCTCTCGTCCAAAGCGGCGCTGCTCGAACAGGCGCAGGATACGGCTCAGGCCGACGCTGAGGTGGCCGCGCGCAAAGAGGAATTACAGGTTGCCGTTTCCGTCCTGATGCAGGAAGTCTCCACCGCCGAGGTGGCCCGCGCAGAGATCGCAGAGGTCGCAGAGTCCGCGGGCGAGAAGAAGGGGCTGATGTCCAGCATCAACGACTTCATGGGCGAGTCCCTGAGCATCTTGCAAAAGATTCAGGAGATACGAGCTGCTTTTCGCGGCGCTGACGAAGAGTGCGGCTACGACGACGCTGCCGCGACGGACGCAATGGGCGAAGGCACGATCCCGGCCGAAGAATCCGTCGAAGAAGTCAGCGGCGTGGTCACGGAGTCTGGTGAACCCGTCGAAGGGGTTACGGTGACCGAGCCGGAATCGGGAGTGAGCGACACGACCGGCAGCGACGGCGCATACAGCTTGAATGGCCTCGTCAGTGGAAAGTTAACCAAGCTCCTCCTCACCAAAGGCGGCAAGCAGATGGCGTTGATGCACGTTGACATGCCGCGCGGGCGTTCGGCCACCGCCGACTTCGAGCTGAAGTCCGCGTCCGCGAAAAAGGGTTCGGCGCCCGCCTTGAGAATCCTCCCTCCCTCGGTGCTGATCAGCCGGACCAAAGCGACGGGCGGCAGCGCGGGCACGCTGAAGGGCGTGGTCCGCGACGCGCAGGGCCGGCCCGTGCCCCGCGCCCTGGTCAGTCTCAAAGGCCTCGCGTTGGCGCGGACCGATTCGCGGGGACAGTATCTCTTTATGAACGTCCCATCGGGCAACCACCAGTTGTCGGTGCACAAGAGCGGCCTGCGGCTGAAGACCCACCAGGTACAGGTCGCCGCGAAAAAAAGCACCGAGTCGAAAACCCAGTTCGCTGCTGGCGACCGAATAGCGAAGGCGGCGGGCGGGCGGCTCATGATCGCCCGCGGGACGGGCACGCTCCTGCGCGGGGTGATACTCGATTCTGATAAACGCCCGATGGCCGGTGCTAAAATCACCGCCATTCAGTCGGCCAGCGCCGTGTCGGTGCTGACGGGGTCGAAGGGGAATTACGAACTGCGCGACCTCAAGCCAGGCGCTTACAAAATCCTTGTTTCCAAAGTGGGCTATGAAGGCGGCACGCAGACTGCCGCCCTGCGCGCCGGCGTCGCCGAGCAGCGTGACGTTCAACTGAAGAAGAAGTCCTCTCCGCTTGTCGAGCGTGTGCTCGCGGCGCGGCGCGCAAATCCGAGCGCCACGAAGGAGAGGATGAGCAGGCAGAGGGGCGGCACAACTGTCAAGGTTTTCCCGACCGGCTTAAAAACCGCGCAACTGACCGGACGCGTCGTTGATGCTCAGACGGGCGGGCCCATCCAGAACGTGAACGTGTCCGTCGGACGACAGCAGAGCGCGAAGACGGATCAGGCAGGGAGTTTCACCGTCAGCAACCTTCCGCCGGGTGAGCACCGGGTCAGCGCCGGCAAAGCGGGTTTCCTCGCTCAGGAGAAGACGGTCACGATCCGGCCCAACAGCAACACGCGCGAAGACTTCACCCTCAAACCGGAAAGTACAGCCGGCGAGCGGACGGCGACCACAAGAACCATCACGCCGCCGATCAAAAAAGTCGTGAGCGCGGGGCAACTTCGGGGCCGGGTCGTTGACGCGAAGACCGGGAAGCCGGTTCCGGGCGCGGCGGTCTCGATTATGGGCCAGCGAGGCGTCGTGACGGATCAAAACGGGGTCTTCGCCTTTGCCAACCTGATGCCGGGCACTTATCAGGTAAGCGTCAGAAAAAGCGGTTTCTCGGACGGTAGCGGCACGCTCGCCGTGCGCGCCGGGCAGACCGCCGGGGCGAACTTCAGTCTAAGCCCAAAACTATCTCCCGTGATCCGCATGAAGCTGCCGAGGACACAGTGATGGC
>JACCUI010000102.1 GCA_013811945.1 Pyrinomonadaceae bacterium
AAGCGGTCTATAATCGGAAGCGACTTCATTCAGCTATCGGCTACCTGCCGCCTGCTGAGTTTGAAGCCTCGCTTTCACCACAAATACTTTCTTAACTATTTGTGTCATTTCAGGGGTGCACTACACCGCGCCCAGCGCGAGGATTAGGATGGAGTGGAAAATACATCTCTTGCTTTAATTATGTAGGCTACTTCGCTACCCTGTGCTGTTAACTCCCCTTCTAGCAGCGCTATTTTTCTATGCCTGATTGAAAAGAAACCCTTTGCAATTTCGCCCCAACGCAGAGTTAGTAAATTTCTCGCGAGATCTGCACTTGTAACGACTAAGGATTCGAGAACGATAGTATTTGCTTTCATTCTGTGGATTTCCATACCTCTTCGAAATAGGCTCAGCAGATATTCAAGTTGTTCTTCTGCCTCAACAGGAGTAAGTTCGCCGCGAGCTACCTCGCTCATCCAGTTTCTTAGATCCAAAAACTTATTCTTAGAATCTTGGTCATCTCGGTATTCGACTATCTGTTCCCATGAAGTTTCATCATCAGGTACTGGAAGAGAGTTAAGAACGATTTTTATCACGCTATTCTTAAGATCGTGATCGTTGTCAGTTTCAGCAATATCAACAGGCAAAAGGGGGACTGCTTGAAGGCCATCCACTTCACGCAATTCAATACTGATGAGTCTGGTTATATAAGTAGCCAGTTTATATGCATGGTCGGCCACATTTTCGCCTTCAACAAACTCATAAACTTTTTCGGGGATTTGATCTATCTTCTTTTTGATACGCGCTGTCTTCGACTTATGCCCCCTCGCTTCGATTAACTCCTCTATAGAAAACCCTAGCAGCTCGGCTAGCAGTTTCTGCGACTGTTCAACCAATAGACTCCTATTATCTCTGTATTCATCGATAGAAATCTTCGCATCAGATTTTAGCGTTGGCTCAAAAACAATGCCCGCCTCTTGAAGCCAACGAAGAGTTGCATTTGCCTCTTTCCTCTCTTCACCTTCATAGGCCAAAAACGCTTGAAGCTGAGGTATAGCAATCCGATCAAACATCAGTGCCTGCTGCTTTAGAGCCGGAAGGTCGAATGCAATTGCTATGTGATCTACGGCTACAAATTCTCTCATTTCAGTGCTTCAATCGCTCTCACTTCATTAGCGTTAAAGGAAACTTGTTTTTTTGTTTTCGACCGTGGTTTCGCACCGTTCTCCCGCTCACTCCGAATCCTCTCCAACAGCTTCTCCGCTGGTTCGTCATTGGGGTCTTGTGGGACGAGTTCGCCGCGAAAGGCTTTGGCAAGGATGGATTGCGTTAGCTTGTCAACGTACGCCTTCGCCGTGCGGTAGCGACCTTCCAGCGCGTCGGCGGTTTTGAAGAGTGCTTCGACGCAGCGAACGATTTCTTGTTGTTCTTCATAGGGCGGAACCGGTAAAGGAAGGTCTTTAATTACCTCAGCGTTTATATTCGGTTGAGTTACAGCAGTAGAGCCTAATCCGAGCATGTTTTGGCCTTTTGTCGACTTCAGAAAGTGAAGACGTAATCAGGAATTACTAATGGCGAAAACCTGAAGCGTATTAAGTACGCGCTAGGAATGGCAATATAGTCCTCCTTAAAGATGGCCATGACGCCTATGCTGCCTGTCCTCGTAACTAAGAGATCACCCTTTAATGCCCTGAAATCTTGAAGCCTATCCTCTGGCACTTTTACAGTTGGAGGATCTTTGAGGACGATGCTGCCGTTATCCGTCATATCGGTCGTGCGAATTGTCGGGACGCCATCAGCAACATATTCATCGCGACCAAATCGTGGCCCATAGAACGAATCTACGCAGATGTTCCTGATTCGCGCCACCGTCCAAGTGGAAGGAATCTCTTGGCCTTCTTTATCAGTCATCTCTGCATCTTCCTGCTGATATCCTCTTGGCTTGGCTTTACTTAGTTGGCGTTTGTGTTCAATGCGCCGCAGTAATTCAGAAGCGGACTCAATATTTAGATTTTGTGCCCGCCAATGCGCCGTGAGCCTACCCGAACACGCCGCCGCGAGAACGGATTCCCGAAACCGTTTGAGGATGCGCGGGATGGTCGCAAGTCGTGCCTTCGCCGCGTCAACACGGGTCAACAGCTTTTCCAACTTCACAACAATGCGTTTCTGTTCGGCAAAAGGAGCAAGGGGAATCCTAAGAGATCTGATTTGAGGCAAGCTCAAAACAGGGCGACCGACCCCGTAAGCCATCTCTAATAACTGCTTCCCCCCCCACATTCGGCGACCGCATAGCGAAGTACACGAAAGGGGCTAGTTCTTCTTTCGCGATTTTGATCAGTGCAACCGACTGGCTAACATACGCCTCGGGAATGTCACCATCCACCTTCGCGCACTTCCCAACGTTTGCCCCCGTTATCGTCACTAAGATGTTGCCCTTTTCGATGAGCGTTCTCTTGCCCTCTACTTTCTTTGGCAAGGCGACGTGGATGGCTTCGGATAAGCGAAGTGTGTAATCATTTATCTCAGCACTTCGAACGAAGTAGGCTCCACTGGCCGAATAGAATTTAGACCAATCGCGGGAACCGCTCGTGACCAAGTGTGAAAGCTCCTTCACCGTACACCACTGCCATCCTTCCGGTAGTTCACTCATGCGTGACCGCTTCTTCTTTCTCAATTAAAGTCACAATCTCTCTCAAATCATCCACAACAGCTTCAAGCTCGGTGATCGCTTCCGCCGCTAAATCCTGCGGTTCGGGTAGTTCGTCACTGTCTTCAAGAGTCTCATCCCTGAGCCATGTGATATCGAGCTTGTAATCGCGCTCCTTCGCTTCGCTCGCCTGAAAACGGCGGAAACGGCCTGTTTCACCAGTATCCTTGCGCTTGCTCTTTCCGTTCGGGTCACTGCCGTAGGCAGCCTCAAACGCCGCGAAGTGGGCAGATACCAGTGGCCGGTCTTTCTTCGTGATGCCGAGCACGTTCGAGCGCGCATCGAAGATCCAGACGTGCTCAGTCGGGTAGCCCTTCTGAAAAAAGATGACGTTTGCCTTGACGCCCTGACTGTACGGCGTGAACGTCCCTCGGGGCAGTCGCAAGACCGTGTGCAGGTTGCAATCCTGCATCAGAATTTCAATTACCTCTCCTGCCTTGCTCTCGAACAAACAATTATCGGGAAGCACGACAGCAGCCCGTCCGTCCGGCTTGAGATCCTCAGGACGTGCTGGAGAAAATTCAACTGCTTATTTGATGTCTCAATAGTGAAGTCTTCACGGTCAGGAGCTTGATTTGCGCCTCTCGTACCAAAAGGCGGATTGGTAAGCACAACGTCGAAACGACGACCGCTGGGCACTTCGTAGATGGCATCACCCAAAGCGATTTCGGGTTCCAGCCCGTGCAAATAGAGATTCATTAGCGACAGGCGACGCGGTCGCTCAACCAGATCCTGTCCGAAGTAAGTTGATCGTCTGACACGCTTCGCGATATCACGTTCCAGAGCACCACCCGTCTGCTGGATGAGCCATTCGTAAGCTGCGACAAGAAACCCCGCTGTACCGCAGGCGGGATCGCCAATAGAAAATTCCTTGTGAACACGAGGGTCAGGCTTCATACAGCGAACGATTGATCTGATCAAAACGCGTGGCGTGAAGTACTGCCCCGCTCCTTTCTTCCCCTCGCTAGCCTTTTTGTTTTCCCAGCGTGCGCAGAACGTCAACATAATGATCCGTCAAGGCAGTGCCCGTCTGTTTGTACAGTGTCGGCCAATCGCAGTCCTTTGGCAGTTCAACGCCGCGCTCATCGGCCATCTTTAGAAAGAGCAGGTAAGTTAGCTGTTCGATGTAATCGCCGTAATCTATTCCGTCGTGGCGAAGAACGTGGCAAAAACCCCAAAGCTTTTGAACGATATCGCTCATGCTGCTATTGCCTCATTAAGGTCTCGGATGATGTCATTGAGTTGATTATCAAAAACCCTATTCGCACGTCCCCAGCCACCGAAGTGGGTGAAGATGGGAACTACCTCGAAATCTTCCTTGTCGATTGACAGGTTCGCGATCAAGTGTTCGCTGATACGCTCAAGCCATTTCTGCTGCTCGTCAGTAAATCGCTTTCCTGCAGTTACGTTTTCAAAGGCGAGCTGGACTCGCTCGGAAGCGGTGTAGAGTGGCTCCTGTTCCCGCGCTGCATGCTTGACCATCGAGATGATGTCAACCAGAGCCTTGTCGTAGCGCACCTTGTGAGCCTTCTGGAGATTATCAATCGTGAACCGCTCAGTAGTGGTGCTCAGCTTTTGGCGAAGCTCGTCCAGGGCTTCTGTGTTCCAGCCCCGGGGACGATCAAGCAAAATCTCAATCGCTTCGACGTGCGCCGGATTCTCGGTGACAAAACGACCAAATGCGGCCAGATAGTCTTCGGGTTTGTATTCCTTACCGTCCAACCCGCGCACCAGCCAAGCTGAACTAACCTCATCCTGAGCTTCGTAGGCAATAACGAAGGTTCGCGGCGCGCGGGGATAGTTCACGAGCAAGCCCTTGAAGTCAGAGTCGCGCAACAGACTCATTGTGCCGGTGAAGTCTTTTCGCAGTTTGGTTGCTAGCTGGGCTGCGTAACTTGCCATATCCCCGTTTGGAATGTAAGCGGCAAATAGCTCGCGTGCGGCACCCGACATTTCTTTATCGATGCGCTGGAGCCGCCGAACAAGACAGCGAATGTTGTAATCCCGATCTCTATTCTCCCAAACGTCATCAATGACCTGCGTGATGGTTCTGAGTTCTTTTTCGGGAGGCTCAGCCGTGATTGCCGTAGCACTCCTGAAATACTCAAGCAAGGTGCCGTCGAAGCAGTCAAAGACGGTGAAGTGAGACTTGTCCGGAAACTTCTCGCCTTTGCGAGTGCCGCGTCCAAGCATTTGCTCAAAAAGAATGCGCGACTTCACAGGTCGGAGGAAGACGATGTATTCAAGATCGGGAATGTCGACGCCAGTTGTCAGCATATCAACCGAGACGACAACATGCGGTTCAGGGCGATTCCGAAACTCTCGAATTCTCTGCAGCGGACGATCAACGCGGCCCGTGATCTTTTGGACGAACGAATCACCCTGGCCGAAAACGTCGCGAGCAATATCGACAAGGTTGTCCGCGTGGGACGTGTGCGGAAGATCGTTCACCGCGAAGATCAGCGTCTTAGGAAAGCGGCCGTAACGCTCCTGATGCTCAAGGGCGTAGCCCTTGAGCTCTTCGAGGATCTTTTTGTTTGACTCGGGAGCCGTGACCCGTTGTTCGATATCGGCCGTGTCAAATTGACGCTCATCTTCAATTTGATCCAGTTGTTCAGCTCCGCTCGTCGGATCGATCATGCCGATCTGTTCACCTTCAGTAAGGAAAACGCCGTTCATCCTCACATCTGACTTGATGGTCACTACATCGTAATCCACAAGAAAGCCTTCCCGCACAGCTCGCTCATACTCGTAACGATAAACCACATCCTTGAAGTAAGCCTTGGTGTGCGCCGCAGGCGTGGCGGTCAACCCGATTTTGATCGCGTCAAAATGATCTAGCGTTTGGCGCCAAACGGAAAGCTCTCCGGTTGAATATCCGCGGTGGCACTCGTCAGCGATGATTACATCAAAAGCATGAATAGGTATGTCGAGCTTCTCAGCGTCATCATCTATGGGTTCGTCACCGATGTTGAAGACCGCATCCCGTCCGAATAAGTTAATCGTCATCCGCTGGATCGTACTGACATAGACGAAAGCATCTCCTTGCTTTGGATCGATGAGATACGATTGAGGCAGCGCCTTCGGATCAAACTTCTCAGCTTCGTCGAAATCCCCGCGCTGAAAACGTTGGCTATAGACTTCGTAAATCTTGTCAAACTTCAGCCCGGGCTCAGGCTCGAACGAAGCAAAGGCTCGGACTGCCTGTGCCGCTAAAGCGCGCCGATCTACCAGGAAAAGAATTCGTCGCCCAACCCCAGACTTCATCAGGCGATAGACTTGATTCACTAGCGTGAAAGTCTTGCCTGTTCCGTCGCCATCGCGACGAGCATCTTCCGCTTTCGTTCTGCTATGGCATTCTCAATCTCATTGTTTGCTTCGATTTGATAAGGCCTGAGACGAGGATGTGTATTGGCATTGCTTTGGAACCAATCACAACAATCCTGGAAGTTGCGTTCAAGCATTTCCTTGAGCGCTGCGGGAGTATGAAACTGATGTATCTGTCGCGAGCGACTGAGTGAGTGACGGACGTCCTGGAACCAGATGACTTCGCCATTAGTGGAATATAGGAAGGGAACGTAGTGCCCATCGAAGTTGTAAGGACCACCGCTTAAGCCGCGGGAATAACGCTGCGCCTGCGTGAGAACGTTCTGAGGACCCAGCGTAAGCTTCTTAGCCTCGACGACACTTACTATTCGGCCATGCACACATAATGCATAGTCAGCAGGTCCGTGGTCCGTTGGGAACTCCTCAATTGCGCAGTTTTCATAGAAGCCGAGTGGACGACCGGGATTGAAAGGCACAATCTTCCATCCAAGGCCCTTTAGTAGCGGATCGATTCTCTTTTTACGTGTTTGTCTTTCCGATTCCATCTAGGCCCAAGGTTGAGAAAGAGAATGCTGGGCATTCGTGAGCAAAAGCCATCGATGAGGATGTGTGAGGTGCTAGTGAGAGGAAGACATCGAGGCGAAGTCTGCACGGAGTTTTTCGAGTCTTCAGCAGGTCGCCCGGGAGCTTTTTAACTAGGACATTGAATATAAAAGGCCGCAGTAGAGGTGTCAAGCAGCGACCGCAGAAGAAGGTGCCCCCTCAGTGCTCTGTTTATCCGAACATTTGCTTTCGATGCCCACAGAGAGGATCATGGCGCGTTCGCCGATTTGAACCCTTACTAATCCCGTATTTCACCTTCTTAGTTGATAACAAAGAATCCAGCATCTTCGTAATCATGAATGAGGACGAGTTCTAATGAACGAGCAGACCTACGACTCGGAGAACTGCTGCAGGGTTGGCTTGCGAAGTATCCTGCCTTCCTGGTCGGCAACCAGATAGACGTCAAGGAGCCGAGACGTTGTTATTCATAGAACAGGAATGCTTCGTGCCGTCAGAAGAGGGTGGGGCTGGACGATGGGCTATCGATCATTTGTTTTTGGATCAGGACGGTATACCGACCATTGTCGAAGTGAAGCGAAGCACCGATACACGCATTCGCAGGGAAGTTGTGGGTCAGATGCTGGACTATGCCTCTAATGCAGTTGCTCATGGGCCCGTCCCTCATTTACGAGAAAGATTTGCACCAAACTGCGAAAGGGCTCAAGGGCCTTCATACACGTTGTTTCCAATTGCGGTCGTGTCGCGTGGTGTGAAGGACTGCAAAGACGGTAATGAGTCTATCCTGCACTTGATAGACAATCCGGTAGGGAAACCGATGCGTTAGCAGCCAACGGACATTTCGGCGGCGACTACGCAGACGGTGGATCAGAGGATTTGTGGGGAGGCTGTCAATCGCCTCAAGAATGGTGCGGGCAAAGTCTGCACCCAGGCCGTGTTCCTGAGCATCGTACCACTCAGCAGCTTCCTCAATATCGTCGAGAGCTTCCAGGCGAATGACCTGACGGTAGCTCACTTGCCGAGCCGCTCCTCGATCCGCCGCTTAGCTTCTTCCCAGGGAATGGATTTTTCGGGATGCTGCTCCAAGTCTGCAAGACGGACTTCCAGCAACGCTTTCTGCTCATCTGTCAGCGGGTCATCGTCATCCAGCCAACCATCACCATCGAGTTCGGCAAGTTTCAAGCGGATCTCCCAGCGTTCCTCGGAAGTGAGCTTCAGGATTTCGTCCAAAATTTCAGTCTTGCTCATAGGAGAATAATACTCAGTACTCTAACGCCTATCAAAGCCCCAGGCTCGTGGAAACTCGTGAGGGTCCTACAATTCACGCAGCAATGCCCTGTTCTTTCTCAACTAACCTAATGATCTCCTTCAGATTATCCACGACTGCTTCAAGGCTCGGTTACCGCTTCGGCGCATAGTTCATGCGGCTCTCGCAACAGATCAGCATCTTCGAGCGATTCATCCTTGAGTCAAGTGCAGGCTTAGTCAATCGACAGGGCGGGCGCGATCACGCTCTAAACACATGCTCGGCATGGTAGTTCAAGCTTGTAGTTGAAGGTATGGCCATAACATTTTCTGGTTGAGCGAGCTTTCGGCCATGTAATGCGTAGAAGTCGCGGCCGTTTTCATACTCTTGCCGGATTCTTTGACTAACTCTGATAGTCATCTCGTTGGGATCGACCGTGGGATAGCCTAAAATCAAAGAGCGTGTGCAGAGCGTGTGCAAATTGCTGCGCAAGAGAAGGCCGTTTGAAGCGCGTGTTCACCGCCTTTGGCGTAGGGGCAGATGTGCGCTGCGTCCAGAACGAGCAGGGTTCGCTCATTCGTCATGGCGCACGGTATCGATTAGCGTCGGCACCTTGTTTTAGGAATGGCGGTAGCACTGAAAGAGACCGCCCTTCATGAAGGTCTACTTTAATAGGACTGATAGAAAGAGTACGATCCACGAAACGACACGACGCACGAAAAAGATGGATCAATTCGAATTACTTCAGTCCTTTCGTGTAGCCAGAACCCATCCGCTACCGAGACTGTGTGAAAATTCGAATTGTTCAATTGATCTAATTACGCTGAAAGCGTTCGCAAATTGGAGCCCAGGGTTGCTTCAACCCTGGGACTCTGGCTTTCTAGATAACATCTAAACTCTGAAAGAGTTCTCGACTCGATTGTTGTGCGTGCTCTAAGAAACACCATTAGTGTTACATCATTAAGCTGAGCGGACCCAGGGTTGAAGCAACCCTGGGCTCCAATTTGCGAACGCTTTCAGCGTACTCAATTCGAGTTTTCACACAATCTCTACCGCTAGGCGTTATCTATCCTGAGCGGGGAACGGGACAGGGTTAAACGGGGAAACGGTGAAATGGGCGGACAGGGACAGGGGAAACAAAGACAGGAAAACAAGGACCGGGCGTCTCACTGACGGGCAGAAACACCATTTCTGAGCGCCGGGGATGTCGATCCACGCGTCTCCCGTTCGACTATCTTTTGGAGACGTGAGCAACAAGTTGTTAACTCGCCTGCAGTACAATTTGACCAGTAAGGCCGCACTGTTTTCAACGCTGATTCACGTTTACTTTTGCAACTAAACTGAAATAAACCCCAAAAAGCATAAGGAGAAGGAAATCATGGAAACAAAACCCACGCACGAACAAGCGCAACTACAACTGCAAGTTTACGATTTGCGGCGCGAGGCCCGGCTCCGCCAGGCCCGCGATTGGTTTCAACAGAATTACCACGCGGAAACATTCGACGATTCGATGCGCCTCGCGGCGCCCGGAACCGAAGCTGGAACTTTCGTAGGAATGGTGATCGGCTACTGGGAACAAGCCTGCGCACTGCTTAACTACGGTTTGCTCCACGAAGACCTTTTCTTCGAGACAAACGGCGAGTTTTTCGGCGTTTGGGAATTGCTCAAGCCGGTGGTCCCGCAGTTCCGGGAGCGATTTGCGGATCAAAACCTTCTCGCAAACCTGGAAAAAGCTGCGCAACGTTACGAAGTTTGGTCAGAGCGACGCTCGCCCGGGCATATTGCCGAAATGCGGAAATTCATGGAACAGCAAAGGGCTGCAGCTGCAAAAGCAGCGAGCGCCTAACCGGATGTTGATAGACTGATCGAGCCTGCGACCTCGTCCCTGATTTGGCGACGAGGTCGTTCGGTTCTAGTCAGCACTGATTGGTCTGGTGGTCTTGCCCTAACCCGTGGTCAAAGCCCTCCTTAAGAGTCGGGCTACTGCCCCGGTGTCGCTACTCCTCGCCAAGCCCTCCTTACAGTCAGGCTACTGCCCCGGGCAGCTACCGCTCGCCGAGCCCTCCTCAACGGTCGAGCCAATGGACCGCGATGCTCTTCACAACTGCAGCGGCGGCACCCTTCGCTTTTTTGGCTTCTCAACCTGCCAACTTCTTGCCGCTTCGAGTTTCGACATTCGAGTTTCGACGTATTGACGAGGGTGACCCGGCGGTGCTATAGAGTCCGGCGCTCAAGCTCAGGGAAGTGCTACTGGAATTCAGTACGCAGTCAAAGCATTGCAAGATTGTAGGCCCAGGCCTGAATGATCGCGGCAACAAGCACACCAACCAGAATCTTTGAGGCTAACCAACGATTTCTACCATTCACGTCGTGGCGCTCGTGCCAACAATTGAGTAAACGATCCAATGCGCGTGATTACGCCATCAAGCGCGTGAAGTTCTAACCGTAAACGGCTTTGCCCTAAAGTATTTCGTCGAGCAATCTCTGTCATTCACACCGCCGCTTTAGCGCGGTGATCGGATTCGGCCTGCCTTTTGGAAACCGTTTAAACGGTTTCTGGTGGTCACAATACGCGTGACACTGGGCTAAAGCCGCGGTGTGAATGAGAATCTCAAGCTAAATCGCCCAGATGTTTAACCTTAGTAACTCCAACCCCCTAACCGGCCGGTGACAATTCGGCCCAGAGGAGAAAAAATGCGCAAAATAATTCTTGTCCCCTTAACGATACTACTGCTCTGCTGTGCTGCCGCTGGTCAACAGGCACAACCGAGTCCGCAACCTCTCACCTTCTTCTACGACTATTCTGTCTTTCCCGGCAAGGAAGAGGAACTCATGAGTCTGATCAGCACCGTCGGGGCGCCGGTCCGCGACAAATTAATGGCCGACGGCGTTATTCTCGCATGGGGCATGGAGACTCCCGTCCTGCGCTACCCGGGCGGCACCACCCACCTAATCTGGTTCAGCGTGGCGAACTGGGATGGGGTTGAGAAAGTCTTGAACGGAATGGAAGCACAACTCGCAAAGTTGGCTGCAGAAGAGGCTAAACCCAACGCAGCGGCGCGCGGTCGGAGACAGCAGCCAGCGAAGACCACTGCGGAGCGATCCAGGGAGGTTTTCGATGGGAGCAAGACGCGCGACTGGCTGACGCGCGACCTGCTTGCGAACTATGGACCCACCACCGGCTGCCGGCGTGCTGCCCTTCACACGATATAACTTTGTGAAAGTGAAACCTGGAAAAGGTGCTGATTACCGGAGAGCTTGGGAAAAGTACAACAAACCGGTGTATGACAAACTGATCGCCGATGGTGTGGTCCTGGCATATGGTCTGGCAGTGGAAGAGGTGAAGACTGAGGGCGATTTCACGCATTTCGTGTGGGTCGCAACAGCAAACATGGGTGCTGCCGACAAAATAGGCCCAACGTTTACCGCCGATCGAAACCGTCGTTCCGAAGAGGAACGCAACGCTATCGCTGAAACTTTCGCAAGTTTGACCGAACCGGACAAGGCCAGGTCCATGGTGACAAGGGCCCGGATTTTTCGAATGCCGGGAAAGTGATCGCACTTTAAGTTGTTTGGGTTTGTTCGAAAGCAATAGTGGGCCGTCCTTAAGAGGGCAATAATAAATTTGACTCACCCACCTTCATGGTGCGGTCAGCCAAGTTGCTAATGCCCAGGGCACGGCTTTGCCGTCGGAGTTGGCTTCGCGACGGTGGCTCTGCCCGCCGTAGTGGTGAGCTTGATCTTGGGCTGTGCCCCTGGTGCGGGCTCAGCCCTTAGTGTGTTCGCTTGGAAGAAGATCTGATAGCTCAGCGCGACGTTACTTAATGGATGAGTTATTCGAATATGCCCTCAAAGGCCCGCGCGTTCATTAGTATCATTTCGAGTGTTATAAGAGAGGACGATCCACGAAATCACACGAACCAACACGAGTAATCTAGTGACTTTTCGTGTGATTACGTGGATCGTTTGTCCCGAGCCTCGATATGAGCCACGTAGAAACTGAAAACATGACACTACCTGAGATGAGGAGATGGGGCCAGAAAGTTGACGAGATGCTATCATGCGCCGTCGGGGGCACCATATGACGGAACTCACATTAACTGCTGTTTATGAGGAGGCTGAGGAAGGTGGTTTCATCGGCTACGTTGCTGAGCTTCCGGGAGCCAATACTCAAGGTGAGACACTGGAAGAGGCTCGCGAAAATCTATCGGAAGCTATTCAATTAATCCTTGAAGCCAACCGCGCGGAGTTTGAAAGAAAGTTTACCCCGAGCGCGAAAGTTACCCGCGAGCGTCTCGTCTTACGCGCAGCATAGTCACTGTCCGCATAACAATTGAATGAAACGCGCCGACCTCATCCGGCATATCCAATCCCACGGCTGCCTATTTGTTCGCGAAGGAGGCAGTCACACTGTCTATCGCAACCTGGCTACAGGCTCTTTATCGACTGTCCCACGCCACAGAGAAATCAAGAAACAACTTGCTCGGAAGATCTGCGACGACTTAGGGATTCGACGCCATGTGCAGTGAAACGGAGCCGTGGCGGAAATGTCGGATTGCGGATTTCGGAATTAAGACATTGGCCGCGAATGACGCGGATGAACGCGGATGGACGGGTATGAATTGTAGGGGCGTTCCCTCCGTGGACGCCCCTTGCCGCCGACAGCGAGGGGCGGACACGGAGTTCCGCCCCTACAATTCCAGGCCGACTTGAGCCGGCGAGTTCGTCTCATCCTCCCAACTCTTTCAGTTTCTGTACGGCGTTGGTGTTGTCGGGATTCAGCTCGAGGGATTTCTTGTAGTACTTGATCGCTGACTCCTTATCGCCCCTCACCATGAAGCCTTCGGCCAGGCTGTCCCAGGTGTTGAACTCGTTTGGGAAGTCGAGTGTGTTTTGCTTGAACACTTCGATGGCGTCCTTGATCCGTTTTAATCCCAGCAACTGATAGCCGAGACGGTTCATTTGGGATTCCGTGAGTGAGAGGTTGTCCGCTGATTGAAGGTTTTTGGTCTTTGTGCTTTGGTCTTTGGACTTTGATGTGGAAGCGATTGTTGAGGGGCTTGTTTCTCCGTTGGGTTTGGAACTCTCGTCAAGCTGAAGGTTGTCTGACTTCGCGCGACGATTGCGATAGTCGCTCAATACCGTTTCGGCGTCGGATTTGAGGATGGCCTTAAACATGACCCGAGGCGCAGAATTGTATCTCTCGATATTCACCCAGGTGAGCGATGGATGTTGACCGCCGAGTGCGTCGTCTAGCAATTCCTGGAGGATCGATAGACCATTCGAACTGTTGGCAAACATCACCAGTCCGACCCGCTGTTTTTCAAAGCCCGCAACGTATGCTTTTGTGTCCCCATTGTCGCCCCAATGCCAGAAGGCTGTGCCGTCGTCTGTCTTTTCCAAACCCCAGCCGAGTCCCCAGGAGATCACGGAAGAGAGTTTCGGGTTGGGCCGATTGACGTTGTTCGAGCCGGCTTCCGCCACACTGATCTGAGGAGTCAACATCAGCCGGGCGGTTGCCGGTTTCAAACCGGTGCCTTTGATAATGGCAGCGACGAATCGCGCGTAGTCCCCCGCGGTGGTGTGCAAACTGGCGGCCGCGTTAGCCTTCTCAGGTTTACCTCTTCCGGACAGAGCGCCGACCGAGTTGTGCGCGAAGGTCTTGAGAGACTGGTAATCATCTCTCCAGACGAAGCTGCTACTTTTCATGCCTAAGAGATCAAGTACCGTCTTTTTCATGAAGACGTCGAGAGTTTCACCCGTGATGTGTTCAACGACCCGAGCGAGATAGACGAACCCTTCGCCCGAATAGCTGAATCGATCACCAGGCGTGAAGTGAATCTTTAGCGTCTTATCGCCGCGAGGCCGCCAGTTTGGAAATCCTGTGGTGTGGCTGAGGACGCGGCGGGCCGTAATCTGATCCAGCCGAGGATCATCGCCAACGTCGTACTTGCCCGGCAAATATTTAGTCAAGGGCGTGTCGAGGTCGAGCCCCCCGCTGTCGACGAGCTTCATAAAAGCGTAGGCGAAAACCGGTTTACTTAATGATGCCGCCTCGAACACGGTGTTGTCGTCAACCGCTTCCTTCGTGTCGACATTTTTTACGCCAAAGCCGCGGGACCAGGCTACCTTGGCGTCGCGTACGAGTGCTATTGAGAGTCCGGGAATGTCTCCGTCGGCCATCAATCGCGGGATGGCTTGTTCAAGGCGGGTAATCAGCTGTTTGTCGACGGTGGCTGTGCGTTGTGCGGGGGTGGGGATAGAGGTGAGAGTTAGAGTTAGCAGAACGAAGGCGAAGCGGCGGGTGTTGGTTTTGGTGTCTGGTAGTTTCAAGGTGTACTCCTCAATCAAGGCAAGGGATTCCACGATTGTAAACACCGCGAGGGGCGGTTTAGTGAAACCAAACGTTCTCAGAAATTCTGTGCGCCCCTCCAGGGCGCGGTTGAGTGTTGGGAAGTGATCCAGGGGCGGCGCGCAAAGCGCTTGCCCCTGGCTACCTTCTGCCGCGCCTCCGGCGCTAGTTGAGTGATATCTCTTTTGGAGTTCATATGATGACACGTTGAGACCCGGTCGCTACCGCTCACCGGTTCTGACATTCTGTGCGCCCCCCCGGGCGCGGTTGAGTTTTGGGAAGTGATCCAGGGCTGCGCGCAAAGCCGCTGGCCGGCGAAGGACATGGCGGCAAAGTGTGGGCCGGCGCGAACGGTGTCGCGGAGGTCAATTTAAAGAGAGTCATCTTCTCTATTTGGCGCTTGGCATGAAGATCGAAGGCTGAATGAAAGTTTTCAGTGTGATATAAAGACAGCGCTTCGATTAGTCTTACAACTTCCAGCAAGATGAACACCGCACAGACCTGCGCGCAGATCGCTTCTCCCACCCCAGCCGGGCTGCCCGGCCGGGGACCCCGGCTGAGCGCGGTCCAATTGAAAGGACAGCATGATCTCGATTCGCTCATCAGAAGGCGGGGAGTTTGCAGCCTACCTTGCTTTGCCATCAGGGCCCGCGGGCGGAGAAGGTCCCGGCCTGGTTCTTTTGCAGGAAATTTTCGGAGTCAACCGAGACATGCGCGCCATTGCGGATTGGTACGCCGCGAGAGGGTTTGTCGTAGCCTGCCCTGATCTTTTCTGGCGACAGGAACCGGGCGTGCAACTGACCGATCACAGCGATGAAGAGCGGCAGCGCGCCATGGAGTTGTATCGGGGACTGGACGAGGCGAAAGCCGTTGCCGATGCGGCGGCGACCCTGGCGTTTCTGCGCCAACATCCAGCCTGCACTGGGAAAGTCGGAGCGTTTGGGTTTTGTCTCGGCGGGAAACTGGCTTACCTGGTGGCGACGCGCTCGGAACCGGATTGTGCAGTCGCCTATTACGGCGTCGGTATCGAAGCCGCTCTCGCGGAAGCGGCGCGTATTAGTTGTCCCACGATGCTGCACATGGCGAGCCGGGATCAATTCTGCCCACCCTCAGCTCAGGCACGGATTCATCGGGCGCTGGATACCCACCCGCTGACAACGCTCCACGCATACGCGGAACAGGATCACGCTTTTGCCCGCGTCGGCGGCGCGCACTTTGACGCGCAGGCCGCTGAGTTGGCGCATCTGCGAACGCTGGAATTCTTCGTTCGCCATCTCGGTGGGCCGGCGGCCACCAACGCGCCACAGAGGTTGTCCGATCTCTGGGATGAGCACGTCAAGTGTGAGTTTGCGACACGCAATACTGAGGACACACTGGCAACTATGGTCGAAGATGCCTACGTCAATCACGTTCCTGTGCTGACCGGCGGGATCGGCCACCATCAACTACGAGAGTTTTATTCGCGGCGTTTCATTCCACAAATGCCACCAGACACAAGGATGACTCCGGTGTCGCGCACCATCGGCGTTGACCGGGTGGTTGATGAGATGGTTTTCGAGTTCACCCATACAATCAAGATGGACTGGATGCTGCCCGGCCTCGCGCCAACGGGCAAGCATGTCAAAGTCCCGCTCGTCGTGATCGTGCATTTCCGCGACGGCAAACTAGCGCACGAACACATCTACTGGGACCAGGCTTCCGTGCTAGTCCAATTAGGACTGCTGGATGACAGTAAGTTGCCTGTGGCCGGAGTTGAGAGCGGGGAAAAAGTTCTCGACCCGCGCTTGCCTGCGAACCGTTTGATGGAGCGCGCCGATGGCCAACGATGATCAGGGCGAAGCGGAAGCCGCAGCCCCTCCAGTTCTGATTGGGCGCTTGCGGCGTGATCTGGGCACGCTGGAATCTTACGCCGCGTTGCTAGGCATCCTGATCGGAGCCGGAATCTTCACGGTGACGAGTCGGGCCTGGACGCTCACCGGGCCGAGCGTAATTCTTGGGTATGTCATTCTCCTGCCCGTCATCCTCGCGACCTCCGTACCGTATGCCGCGTTTCTCTCAACGCCGCTGGGGCGTGAACCGGGAGGCGAGTACACGCACATCTCGCGGACACTCGGCGGAAACCGCATCGCCTTCATCGGGACGTGGCTGAAAATCATCTCTTATATCGGTGCGTTGGCTTTTCTCGCCATCGCTCTCGCCGATTACCTTATTCAGTTCGCCGGGGGTCGCCTGCAACCAGAAATACATCGCTTACCGCTGGCGCTGGGGAGTCTGATCTTTTTTTATCTGGTCCACATCGTTGGAGTGCGCTGGTTCGGTCGTTTGCAGGTGACGATGTGCGCGCTGCTTGGCCTTTCCTTAATCGTGCTGATCGTGCCAGGTTTATTTGCGGTCCGGGTGGCAAACTATCAGCCATTTATTACCCACGGCCTGGGAGGATTAGCCTCCAGCCTCACGCTGCTCTTCTTCTCGTATGCCGGTTTCGAGTCTCTGGCTCAGACGGCGGGCGAAGTAAAAGACAGCACCGAACGGCTGCCGCGAGTTTTCCTGAAGGGTATTACCATCACGGCGGTCATCTTTGTGTTGATGTCCGTCGTCGCTTTCGGCGTCCTGCCCGGCTCGCGTTTGCAGACCAGCAACGCGCCGATGGCGGAAGTCGCCTCCGTCTATCTGCCAGCCGGTGCTGCATTGTTCGTCACCTTCGGCGCGATCATGGCGGTGACGACTTCCATCAACTCGACCATGCTGGTGCCATCGCGGCTGGCCATTATTCTGGCGCGCGACGGATCGGCCCCGCCCTGGATTGGCGCGATTCATCCGCGCACCGGGACGCCGATTCGCGGTCTCACTCTAACGTTGACCGCGGCAACCCTCCTGCTCATTACCGGACAAGTCTCGCTGGCGCTAAACATTGCCGTCTTTGCGTTGGTCGTCCTTTATTTCCTGCACAGCTTGACCTTCCTGCTGCTTCCACGCTGGAATCCACGACTCAACTCGCTCATCAAAATTTCGCTCTCGTCATCACTTCAGCGGGCGGCAGCTCTGCTGTCCGTGTTGGCGATGGGTGGAATTATTGCGATTCAGGTGGTTCAGGACCTGCGAACGTTGGGGGCACAGAGTCTCCGGCAGAGACTTGTCGGTCACTCAGTCACCAGCGTCGAACTCGTCTTAGCCTGGGGCTTGATCGGAGCCATGCTCTACGCCTACGGTCGAACACGCCGCCGGCGTGAAGTGAAAGATGACGGGGTCATTTTTGCAGAGCTCGAAACTCGGCGGGAGAAGAGCGATGGAGATTGAAGGGAGAATGTACTTCGCGGAATACCGCGCTTGAGTGAAATGGAAGGACCAAACATTGACCGCCGCCGAGCAGAATTCCCAACCTTAGCGTCGGGTATTCACCTGTTGAGTCACAGCCTTGGCCCAGTTCCGCGCGCCGCACGCGAATCGTTGCTGGCTTATTACGAGGCCTGGGAGCAACACACCAGCGAGGACGCCTGGGCCGCAAGCTGGTGGGAGTTGTCGCAACAGGTGGGCGACCGCATCGCGCGCCTCCTGGGCGCGGCGCCGGGCTCAGTGCAGATTCAACCCAATGCCTCGATCGCGCTCGCCAGTGTCGCATCGTGTTTTGACTTCGCATCGACGAAGCGGAATAAGGTAGTCACGTCCGCGCTGGATTTCCCTTCGATGGAATACATCTGGGAAGCGCAGAGATCTCTGGGCGCGAAGGTTGAGATTGTTGGCTCGCCTGACGGCATCACCGTTCCTCTCGAAAACATTCTCGCGGCCATCGACGACACCACCAGTCTGGTGGCGATGTCACACACTTCATTTCGGAGCTCATATCGCGTCGATGCAAAAGCCATCGTGGGACGCGCCCATAGTCTTGGTGCGCTCGTTCTACTTGATGTCTACCAATCGGCCGGATCGATTGACTTGGATGCGTCTATCTGGGGCGTTGATTTCCTGATCGGTGGCACGATCAAGTGGCTCTGCGGGGGGCCAGCCTGCGGTTATCTGTACGTGCGACCCGACTTGCAAAGAGATCTACAGCCGCGACTTACCGGCTGGGTCGCGCACGACGCACCTTTTGACTTCGCGCATTCGCCCATGCGTTACGCCAGGTCTGTCCGCCGATTCGCGCAGGGCACGCCGAGTATTCCCGCGCTCTATTCAGCATTGCCGGGTCTGCAAATCCTGGAAGAAGTCGGCGTCGAAACAATTGCGGGCGAGTCCCGCCGCCGAACGGAATGGATGATCAAGTTTGCTCTGGAGCGGGGATGGAAAATAAACAGCCCACGCGACGTCAACGAGCGCGGGGGTTCCGTAATGATTGATGTCGATGACGGGCCAGCAATGGTAGATCGTCTCGCGCAGAGAAAAGTATTCGTTGATTGCCGCCCCGGCGTGGGCTTGCGCATCTCGCCTCACTTCTTCAACACGGATGAGGAAGTGGAGGAAGCAATGACGATCCTCTCACAATTGATTGGTGAAGGGTTCGCCGAATAGCAGGTTGCTCCAAAGCCACTCACATTGAACTGACAATTCAAGCTGAGGAGCTCGAACTGTTCATTGCAGGTTTAGTACCGCATCCATTTCGCGCGGTTTGGTGTAATTTCGTGGATCGTATTTGTTTTTCAGCAGCCGCCTGACCCAACTCTCCGAACTCCACAGGCTCCTTCATCCCCAATCACAATTCACTTCGAGATCCTTATGGCGCATACTAAACATCGTATCTTACACTCGGGCTTCCCGCCGGATAGAAAACACCCAACAGCCGCAGCTCATCATCACCGGTATTCTCAACGCAATGAACCTGACCCTTGGGTAAGTAGATGCAAGATTCAAAGGAAATTGGCGTACGAGTTTTCCCGGTCCACATGCGGCCCACTCCGCGCAGGATGAAAAGCACCTCTTCGTAGTGGTGAAAATGATCGGGCGCGCGGCCCGGGGGAATTGAACCGACAAACTGCGTCGCTTGCGTGCTGCCGACTTTATCGTCGACGAGCACTCGATACCAGCGATCCGCGGTTGGGATGGCTTCACGATCTGCGAGACGCACGATCGGCGGTTGCCGTAGTGGCAATGTCTCTGACGAACGGGGAGAAGTGAACGGCGGCAACGTCTCTGACGTGGCTAGCGGCTCCGGGCATTGCGAACTGATGAGAACAAACGGTTCTGGACCAGGATTGTCCACCGTCAGTATCGCGCCGGGTCGTAGATAGACGCCGGTCTCTGGCTGAACTGGGTAAGGCCAACCGTCTATCAAGATGGTGGCAGCTCCTTGCAGGACGTAAATGATCTCATCACATTCCTGATTGCGGAAACCGGGCGACAAGCCAGGCGCGAACTCCATCGTGCGTAGAGAGATCGCCGAGGCGCCGTTAGCCCGCCCGATCTGAGGCCAAACGCTTAAGGTTCCATTGATCGTTGGCTCGCCGTCTCTAATTCCGGTTACCCGGCAACCGCCTTCCAATACCACAGCCATTCTCAGCTCCCTCATCGCATCTACGATTCTAACGCTAAACTCACCGCGCCAACCCTACTCTCCTACGAGTGACTCACCCTGACCTCCGCGATGCGAGTTCACCATTAGAGATTTGTGATTATTTGTGATCTGAAAACCCAAAGCAAATCGCATTGCTATTCGAATCCCTGAGCTCCGCGTTACGGGTTTCGGGTCTCATCATTTTCTCGCAGTTTACGTAAAAGAGGTTGCAGCAACTACGAGTTTCTTCGGATTTTTGCATGCTTTCACCCAAACTCGAATCCTTCGCGTACAGCTTCCTTGCAAGCCGCGCACAATGGCGCGTCACAAGAGAGAAAGAGCGAGAGCGAGAGATGCGCTAACCTGTAAGTATTTGAAAATGGCAGGATTATTGGTGGAGCAGAGGAGGGTCGAACTCCTGGCCTCCACATTGCGAATCAGCGTAAGGGGTGTATGAAGCTTTTGACATTCCTTGACAATCATTAACATTTTCAACAGGTTTCAGCCGCCGGCGCGTTGCAAGCTTGTCCAACTGGTCAGACAGAAACTCGCGGTTCCGGGTAACGATGCGGTGGATGTGTCGAACCAACGTCTAGCGGCACTTCGACAACAGGTTGAACCTCAGTTAAAGCCCGTGCTCCGCGCGTCTGACTTCCAGGAGTTCGACTTGGAGGTAGCGTTTCAGATCGTCGCGGAGATGGCGAAGAGTTTTGTTGAGAGAGCCTGATCTGGCCTGTAGACCCCCCACAGGGTCTGAGCACGACGCATAAAATGGCTTGGACTGCCGGGCGCTAATGGCGCATTCCGTCAAACCGCTATGTCCGTGTTCCGTAGCTCCAGCAATTACGTTCTCATCCGTCCTCGATCGCCATGCTTCGACTGAGCGCCTCCACGGCCGGGAGTATGACACACGGGGTCCGGCGAGAAAATTGTTCCTATACCTATAGGAGACGCCAAGGCAATTAGGGTTACTCAAGAAGTTACTGCGAAAGGCCGATGCGCTGCGCTAAATCTTGGAACCTCGGATCCGCACTGACAGCACTGAACTGTGGCCACACTTTGAGATAAACCA
>JACCUI010000118.1 GCA_013811945.1 Pyrinomonadaceae bacterium
GGGCAACCAGGGTACAGCCGGGAGGTTGAATGGGCACAGCAAACCGGACGCCTTCCTCGGCACTGACGGTAGTTTCTACGTTGTCTTGTAAGAACTTGGGGTAGCCGCTGCCACGTAAGGCGCGTAATGCGATACGCGATACATAGTATTTGGACGAACGCGGCGCGGGCACGGTATCTCGGATCTGATCGCGGATACTGTTGAGTCGGAGTAGGAATGACTATTACTAATCACCCCCTCCACAGATCCGGACGTGCGCGACTAACGCATCCGGCTCCTGCCTCAGGTGATGACGCCAAGGCGTCGCGAAGGATAAGAACGATGCAGCTTGGGCCAGGGCAGCCAGCGGTCAAACAAACGGCACATGCACTCCCACGTAAGGCGCGTCTTCTGGCTGCGACGCCGGAGCGTGCGGTACCAGTAGCGACCCACATGGTAACGAAACGAACCCAGCGACGGCAGATTCGAAGGCACACCGTAATAACGATTGTGTCCCTCGACCACCGACCGCAGCCACTTGCCAACTTCGGCCACCGGATCGTGCATTCGTTTACAGTGGGTTAAAGTAGGGCGATTTTCGCAAGCGGGCGCTGAGACTACTTTTGATGTTGCTTCGAAGCGCGATGGCGCCATTGACGGGTTGGATCGTCATCAGGGTCGGGCGTTTCTTGCGGCGGCCGCAATCCTTCAGGCACTTTCCGCAAATTCACTCGGATGCGCGTCCACGTTGATGACCTGCCTCGCATCGCATCGACTAGAACGTCGTCCACGGCGAGAAGTTTGGCCACCTCAGGATATTTACTCCTCCATCTTTCCAGTCCCGCAAGCGCGGCGTCCTTGTTCGGAGAGTTCGCGATCACCAAAAGCGGCATCCTGGTCCGAGTCTTCTTCACCACGGGTTTCTTCGCTGCTGAACGGGCGCGAGAAGGAGCGACACGCGCTGCTTCACCTTCCATCTTGCGAAAGTGAGGAGGCCAGGGCGCGTCGCCGAGACCAGTCGCCTCGTCTTTCGCCGCGAGCTCGAGCAGTTTTTCCAGCGAACCTGCGTCGGCGTCCATGCCGGCATGTGGATCGCCAAACTCTGCGAAGCGCCCGGGAACTGTGAGCACAGTGAAATCGGCTGGGTCACAGTCAGCGACCTCATGCCAGTGAAGCGGCGTGGACACGCGGGCGTCGGGAACCGGTCGCACTGAATACGCTGAGCACGTCGTACGGTCCTTCGCGTTCTGGTTGTAATCGAGGAAGACGCCATGACGTTCCTCCTTCCACCACTTTGAACTAGCCAGGGCAGGTGCGCGGCGTTCAACTTCACGCGAAAGCGCGACTGCCGCACGCCGCACTTCGCTGAAGGTCCAGCGTGGTTGAATCCGAACGTTTACGTGCATTCCGCGTGAACCGCTGGTTTTGGGCCAGCCGCGAAGGCCCAGCTCTTCGAGAAGAGATTTCACTTCAAGAGCGATCTGACGAACGTCTTCCCAGCCAACGCCCGGACCAGGATCGAGATCGACGCGCAACTCGTCCGGGTGCTCGAGATTTCCCGAACGTATGGGGTGAGGATGCAGCTCAATGCAACCCAGGTTCACGATCCAGGCGAGTCCCGCCGGATCATCGACTACGACTTCCTCAGCCTTGCGCCCGGACGGGAATGAAAGCGTTACAGTTCGTAACCAGTCGGGTCGATTAGTGGGGGCGCGCTTCTGATAAAAGGCTTGGCCTTCAGCTCCGTCCACGAATCGCTTGAGAACGATCGGACGATTCCGAATTCCTGCGAGAGCGCCTGGCGCAATCGCCAGGTAGTAACGCACCAGATCGAGCTTGGAGAGTTTCGTTTGCGTGGAGAAGTATGGCTTGTCGGGGTGAGTTACACGGACCTCACGTCCGTCTATCGATAGCACCTCCGCCGAGTTGTCATTTTTCATTCAAACAGGCTAACACTCCCAGCTTGTCTGTGAAACTTGTATGGCTGGCCTTTCTGGAGAAGAATCAGCACAACCCAAAGTAGTTTCTTATCGGAGGTCACGTCATCCATAGATTAGCCGATTACACAGATTCAAACACTGACTAATGAAATCTGCCAATCAGAATCGAGTTATGGTCGCGTTAGAATCGGCGTGTTCGCGAAACGTGTGGCCGTTCTGGTCGAGATCCGCACGCTATCGAGGCTGTTACCATGTAATCCGCTTATGGAATAGTTGCCCGGTCCGGCGTCGCTCAAAAAGCCTTCTAACTCCGCACAGCAATCACTTCAAGGTATTCTCCTTCGATCCGGGTCGTGCCGTCAGTTGCAAGATTGTTCTCGGTCCAGAGTTGTTCGAGGTCGCGTCGCAGCGCGGCTTGGCCGTTGTCATCAAGGGCAGAAAACGCTTTTTGTGCAGGACCAAAGTAGTTTCGGAAATGCTCAACAACTGCCGCCGGAGAAAATTGATACGCGAGCGATATCATTCGCGGCTTTGTCTCTAACTTCGAGATACCCTCGCTGAGACGCTCACGAACGGTTGCGTCAACACCCCACAAAACCGGTGGCAGCATACCTGCGGGCGGCGGAACGTGACTGGAAACGATCTTGAACATCTTCCCCGTAACACCGGTCGGTGTCCAGTTGGCCATCGCGATAAAGCCTCCGGGTCGACATACTCGCATGAGCTCGGCGGCCACCACTTCGGGACGCGGAGCAAACATCGCGCCGAACATCGTTACTACAGCGTCAAAACCGGCATCCTCGTGTGGCAAAGCTTCCGCGTCGCCCTCGTCGAATTGAATTCGCAAACCCTCGCGCTCAGCATTCTCGCGCGCCTGTTTGAGCAAGTTGGGCGCAATATCAACTCCTGTTACCACCGCCCCGAGTCGCGCGGCCGGAAGCGCAAGATTTCCCGTGCCGCAGGCCACATCGAGGACCTTCATTCCCGGCTGCAGACCCAACCCTTTGATGAATTCCTCAGCTCCAGGCGCAGAGGCTTTTGCAATTTGTCCAAAGTCTCCAGCGATCCAAGTGGCTCGCAGCCTTGTCTTCAAAGCCCCCAGTTCCGGGGGCATTCCCACACTTCCATAATTGAACTCCTTGTAGCTGTCGTTAAAATACTAATCGTGATGAGAGAAAACATCCACAGATTACGCCGATTACACAGATTCAAATGGGAACCAGTGATCTCCTGTTGACCGCACTATTGTAGCCGCGATCCCTCGACTAAGTTAAACTGCGTGATGTTCCACCCGCTATCACGATCTACCGAAGCCATTTACGGAAGGAATCTCTGTACGTGCGTCTATTACAACCGCTTGCACTCGTATCCACATTGATGTACGCCCTCGCTTTCGCGGCACAGGATCCCACACAAGCGTCGCGCCCTCTCGCGTCAGGCCGATCAGCGCAATCCGCATCACCATCGCAATCGCCATTGCCGTCCCCGACGCCAATACCTTTGCCACCACCGGACATCAAGGTCGATAGCTACCGCGCGCCGGCGGGCTCATGATTCGGCGCGGCGCTGACAAGCCACAGCGCTATGCAAGGCTCGCGCGGAACATCGGCCATCGTCTCAGCGGCTCGAAAGGCCTGGAGCGCGCGAGTGGGCAATTGCCGAAAAGAGCGGATGGAGAGGACACGCTAACGCTTTAACTCGAAATCTGAACGCCCCGATAGCTGTGATGAGAATAATCGCCGGAAAATACCGCGGGCGAAATTTGAAGAGCCCGCCATCGATGCAGGTGCGGCCGACATCGGATCGGTTGCGCGAGACGCTGTTCAATGTCATCGCTCCACGAATCGAAGGTACCCGTTTTCTCGACCTCTGCGCCGGTTCGGGAGCAATTGGAATTGAGGCGCTGTCGCGTGGCGCCACGCACGTCACCTTCATCGATCGCTCGCGAAAGATGTGCGGCTTGGTTGAATCGAATTTGGACCTGGTGAGAATTCCGGAGAATGAAACTGAGGTCGTCCAGTCGGAGGCGGAAGAGTTTTTACGCAAGTCCCTGACGCGACGAGGAAGAGCGGGACAACATGACAACGAACCGTGGGACTTGGTTTACTTTGATCCGCCTTACGCAACCGACTACTTAGGCGTGCTGAAGCTTTTCGGCGAACAGACTGTTAGTCTGTTGGGTGAGGCAAGTTTGCTGGTAGTCGAACATCACCACAAAACGGACCTGCCAGAACAGGTTGGCAACATTAGCCGGCAGAGAATACTAAAGCAAGGTGACTCGGCGCTGAGTTTTTATGAAGTGGTGACGGGCATAGTGGCGGGTTGATGGGAAGCAATTCGATTTAGAGCCCGCGAAGCGTGGCGAAAGAATAAAGCCCGGGGTGGAGCGCAGCGGAACCCCAGGGCAAGAATAAAGAAGATTCAACCAGCCCGCGGAGTGGGTGACAGCAGATCAGAAACCTTGTTTGTGCGTTAATTTCCATCGACGATGTCTCTTTTGTAGCGCTGCCGCCCGCTGCGGGCTAAGAACTCGTATGCGATTGTCCTGGGGCTCACGCCCCAGGGCGGGGTCCCCAGCCGAGCAGCTCGGCTGGGGTGCGAGACTTTATGCTTTCGGCACGCTTCGCGGGCTCTAAATCCAACTGCTGCTGTTAGAATCTAAACCATGCTCGTACTCGGGATCGAAACTTCATGCGACGAGACCGCCGCCGCGATTGTTCGTGATGGCCGGGAAATCGTGTCGTCTGTAATCGCCTCGCAGATTGCCACACATGAGCGTTTTGGTGGCGTCGTGCCCGAACTGGCCTCACGCGAACACCTTGATAAGATTGTACCAATAGTCGAGGAAGCTTTAGTGCGTGCGAAGATAGAGCCTGAGGACATCAATGGTCTGGCAGTAACCGTAGGGCCGGGACTTGTTGGGTCCCTTCTGGTAGGGGTTTCCTATGCCAAGGCGATGGCCTTTGCGTTACAGAAGCCGCTGGTGGGAGTCAATCACATTGAAGGTCACATCTATTCGGTAGCTTTCGAGAATCCTCCTGTCGAATACCCGGCGCTTGCCTTAATCGTTTCCGGCGGCCACACAAATCTTTTCCACATTCCAGAGCCTGGCAAGTATAAGGTTCTCGCGCGCACGCGAGATGACGCTGCGGGCGAGGCTTTTGATAAGGTCGCCAAGATGATGGGCCTCGGTTACCCCGGTGGGCCGATCATCGAACGGCTGGCGCGCGAGGGTAATCCCCGCGCGGTGAAGTTCGCAATTCCACGGATGGGTGACGGTCTCCCGGATTTCAGTTTCAGTGGCTTGAAGACCGCCGTTACAAAACACGCGAGGGAAACCGGATTACGACCGGTCAGCAATGACAGAGAACCTTCGCAAGGAGTAAAAGACCTCGCCGCAAGTTTTCAGAGCGTGGTAGTGAGCTCGTTGGTGGGGACGATGGAGCGAGTAGCGAAAGAGTATCGACCGCGGACGCTAATAGTCGCGGGCGGAGTTGCCTGCAACGGAGCTTTGAGAGCCGCTTCGGCAGACGCGTCGACGCGCCTGGGCGTGCCCGTCTACTTCCCTTCACTGCATCTTTCAACAGACAACGCCGCCATGATTGCCGCGGCGGGGACAGTCAAACTCCAAGCTGGTGAACGAGCTGAGCTGGACCTTAATGCAGACGTCACGTTACGGCTGCAGAATATTGATTTAGAAGACGAGGCTCGGAAGCGCGCCGGCGTGCGCTACCGATTGTGACCGCTAACCTGGGGGGCGAGTTAAACGCTCCGAACGTTTGTGACCAAGGATCAATAGCGGGTCCGGCGGCAGGTCACGTCAGAACTGTTCGCGGTAGCGGGGCGGTTTGTCGCTCCGTCAGAACGGGGAGCGGTAGCGACCTGGTCTCAACTGGGGAAATGCAACCCTGTCAGAACCGCTCGCGGTTCTGACAGGCGGCGGCAAATAAATAACAGCACATAAAAGCCGCCCAAAACAAAGATCTTGGGCGGCAGTTTAGACTAATAAAGATCAAAGCATCTCAACCAAAGATGTCGCGGACTTTGTCGACCAATCCGCGGTCTTCCAAATCTTGGCTTTCAACTGTTGCTAACTGCTCCAGCAGCTTCCGCTGTTCGCGCGTTAACGACGTAGGCGTAATGACAGTAGCCGAAACGAATAGATCACCGCGGCCACGCCCTCCCAATGCCGGCATGCCCTTGCCCTTTAGGCGAAAGACTGTTCCGGTCTGAGTACCCACTGGAATCTTCAGTTTTTCTTCATCGTCTAAGGTGTTGACGGTAATATCCGCACCCAGCGCCGCCTGCGCAAAGGTTATGGGGACAGTTACATATAAATTACTTCCCTGACGCTCAAACCGCTCGTGTTCTGCCACGTGAATTACCACGTACAGATCTCCGGCTGGTCCGCCCCCTGTTCCAGACTCCCCTTCCCCTTGCACCCGCAATCGAGATCCGGTTTCAACTCCGGCGGGGATCTTTACCTCCATCTGCTTTTCGCGTTCGACACGACCCAATCCCTTACAATCAGCGCACGGATTGTTAATAATCCGCCCGACTCCGCGACAGGCGTGGCAGGTACGGGCTACCGAGAAGAAACCCTGCTGATACCGCATCTGGCCGGCGCCACCACAGGTGTTGCAGGTTTCCGGTTCGGTTCCGGCTGCTGCACCGGAGCCTTTGCAAGTGGCACAGCTCTCGAGGCGCGGTATTCGCAACTGAGCAGTCATGCCATCAGCCGCTTCTTCCAGAGTTATCTCCAGGTCATAGCGCAAGTCGGCGCCACGTTGCGCTGATGAACGTCGGGTTCCGCCGCGTCCGCCACCGAACACATCGCCAAATCCAAACAGGTCCCCCAAAATATCTTCAATGCCACCAAAACCAGGCGCTCCCCAGCTTGGGCCAGCACCGCTCGATACTCCCGCGTGTCCAAAGCGATCATAGCGCCGGCGCTGTTCCGGATCGGCAAGCACGGAGTAGGCTTCCGCAGCTTCCTTAAACTTTTCTTCGGCGGGGGCGTCGTTCGGATTCTTGTCGGGGTGATAACGCATCGCGAGTCGCCGGTAGGCGCTCTTCAACTCTTGATCTTTTGCCGTGCGGCTTACGCCCAGCACTTCGTAATAGTCCCGTTTATCCATCCTGCGTCTTCCTAACCTCTCATTAATGATTTCGTATTTAGTCGCTCGCGAACAGGCCGAGTAGATTGTTAGTGCGGATCCTCGCCCGTATGCGATGCTCTGTCTGCGGTGGGTTTCATCATAGCCACGGTAAGCTGGCCGGCGATCTGCTCCAGGGCGTTAAGAGCTTTGTCGATTTCCTCTGGGGTGCCTGTTTTAACGGCAGTCTCACTTTCTTTGAACACGCGCTCGGCGATGTCCTGGTCGTTTCCCGAAAGCAGGCCCCCGAACTTGTCGAACGACTTTTTAGTGTTTCGCAGAAGGGATTCCATCTTATTGTGAAGTATGACTCTTTGCTTGGCTTCGCGATCAGTCTCCGCAAAGTTGCTTGCCTCGTTAATGAACCGGTCAATCTCGTCTGGAGTTAAACCCGACGTAGGCGTAATGCGCATTTGCTGCTCACGCCCGGTTGCCTTGTCCTGGGCCGAGACAGACACGATCCCGTTGGCGTCGACTTCAAACGAAACATCAACCTGGGGTACGCCGCGCGGACTCGGTGGGATGCCCACCAACTCGAATTTCCCTAACGAACGATTGCCGGCCACCATTTCACGCTCACCCTGCAAGATGTGAATTTCAACAGACGCCTGGTTGTCTACCACGGTAGTAAATGTCAAACTGTTCCGCAGTGGTATCGTCGAATTACGTTCGATGATTTTGGTAAACAAGCCACCGCGCGTTTCCAGTCCCAGGCTGAGCGGCAATACATCAAGCAGCACAATGTCTTTAATGTCGCCCGTTAATACGCCGCCCTGAATGGCCGCTCCCATGGCGACCACTTCGTCAGGGTTAATCTCCGCGGAGGGCTTTTTACCAAAGATCTTTTCGACTGTGCGTTCGACGATTGGCGAACGAGTCTGGCCGCCCACCAGAATGACTTTATCGACATCCTTAGCTTGAAGTTTTGCGTCTTCCAGCGCTTTATGACAGGGCGCCACCGTCTGTTCGACAAGATCTTCTACGAGGTTTTCAAACTGCTCACGAGTCAACGATTTGTTGAAATGCTTGGGCCCGGTTGCATCCGCCGCGATGAAAGGAAGGTTGATGTTAGTTTCGGTCGACGAGGATAGTTCACACTTCGCGCGTTCGGCTACTTCCTTCAAACGCTGGAGTGCCAGTCGGTCCTGGCGCAGATCTATGCCGTTGTCGGTGAGAAATTGATCCGCCATCCAGTTCATTATTCTTTCGTCGAGGTCCTCACCTCCCAGGAAAGTGTTTCCGGAGGTCGACAACACCTCGAAAACACCTTCGTTCATTTCGAGGATTGAAATATCAAACGTCCCGCCACCGAGATCGTATACCGCGATGCGCTCAATCCCAGACTTACCAAGTCCGTACGCAAGGGCGGCCGCCGTCGGCTCGTTGATAATGCGCTCCACTTTCAGGCCGGCAATTTTTCCCGCATCCTTTGTCGCCTGGCGTTGCGTATCATCGAAATAGGCCGGTACGGTAATAATTGCATCGGTCACAGGCTCGCCCAGAAAATCTTCAGCCGCTGCTTTTAGTCGCTGCAAAACGATGCCCGATAGCTCCGGCGGGCTGTAGCTTCGACCCTGGACACGAACGCGGGCGTCGCCATTGGGCGAGTCAACAAGTTCAAAGGCCGAAGTCTCGCGCATGCGCTGAAGCTCGGGGGAGTTATACTTCCGGCCGATCAGACGCTTGACCGCGTACACAGTATTGGCTGCGTTGGTCACGGCCTGACGCTTCGCGATTTGTCCGACGAGACGTTCACCCTTATCGGTAAAACCGACCACACTGGGAGTAGTCCGGCCCCCTTCCTTATTCGGCACAATCTGGACCGCCCCGCCCTCCAAAACCGCGACGCAACAATTGGTCGTCCCTAAATCTATTCCGATTGCTTTTGCCATTGGCTTACTTCTTTACGGCCACCTTCACCAGAGCAGGTCGAATTAGTTTCTCGCCCAAGCGGTAGCCACGGATTATCTCCTGCATAACGGTGTCTGGCTCGTACTCGTCAGTAGACTCCGACACCACGGCTTCATGAAGATGAGGGTCAAAAGGCGCGCCCACGGCAGTGATCGGTTTCACACCGAGGGCCTCGAGTACTCCGGTGAGTTGTTTGAAAATCAGATCGACTCCACTAAGGAAGTGACGAAACTCATCAGATTCAGTTGATTCAAGGTTCGCTTCCACATCCAGCGCCCGCTTGAGATTGTCCAGAACTGGCAGCAGCTTTGCGGCGATCTCGGCGACTACACGCTCATATGTATCAGCGCGTTCGCGTTCCACTCTCTTGCGATAGTTTTCAAAATCCGCCTGTCTGCGCGCCAGTCGATCTTTGAGGTCCGCAGTCTCAGACTCTACCCTTTTCAACTCGGCTCGAGTTGCAACCAACTCGGCTAATACCGGGCCGCCAAGCTCGCCGGTGTTGGCTTGGGTCGAATAGGGAACTTCGTCGGTGTGGATTTCGTCGGAGCTAAATTCAGACGGATCCTCAGACCTATCCTCGACTTCCTCGACGGCAAACTCATTCGGGAAAACGTCTTCGTCAGGTCCGTTTTCTTCGTCAGGTTCATCTACAGCTTGAGACTCGCTTGAAAGCTGGTTCTCCTGTTCTGTATCCACGAATTCGATCGGAATGCGGTTACGTCCGCTAGCTTTTTTATTTGAAGACATGAATCTAAGGTTCCAAAACTCTTAAAGGCGGTGTTAACAGCCGCGGTTTTAGTAAAGAGGGGTTTCTTCACCCAGACGGCGCTCAATCAGTCGAGCCATGTAGTTTACCATAGCCATGATGCGCGAATATTCAATTCTCATCGGTCCGACCACTCCCAGCGTGCCGGGATTCTCGTTGAAGCCAATTCGGTAAGGCGCGGTAATGAGGGTACAATTGCGCATTGAGGAGGTAGGATGCTCCCTTCCAATTACCACGTTGACGTCGCCTCGGAACGCAGGTTGCTCCCGAGTCACACACTCGTTGAGTATTTTAAGCAAACGCGATTTTTCTTCGAAAGTGCGAAACAACTCGCGCATTCTGTCAATATCGACAAAATCGGGTTTGCTAAGCATGTTGGACGCGCCATCAACATAAACGCCTCCGGCGTTTGACTCTTCTCCGTCTAAGCTCATATCGCAAAGCAAAATAGCGTTACGCAGAAGCCGGTCATACAAGGCCTTTTCTTCTCGCATTAGTTCCAGGATTTCAGCTCGAATAGTAATTAGGCTCTTACCGTTGAATTCCGTGTTTAAGTAGCGGGCCGTACGCTCCAAGTCTTCCTGGGTGAGGTTCTCCTCCATCCGAATGATTTTGTTGTGGATGATGTTGGACGTGGTTACCAGCACCACCAAAATCCGTTTGTCAGAGAGCTGCAGAAACTCGATATGACTGAGCCTGTTTTCGGCCAAAGACGGCGAGACAACAATTCCCACGTTCTCTGAAAGTTCCGAGAGCGCATGGGAAGCCTTTTCCATCAGCCGCTCCGGAGACGAAGACGAGTCGAGCCCGGTGGAATAGAAAACCGCATCTATCGCCTTAAGGTCACCCCGTGAGAGTCGCGCTTCTCCCAGCATATTGTCGACGTAGTAACGATAGCCCTTGTCGGTAGGTACTCGGCCAGCTGAGGTATGCGGCTGCTCCACTAGCCCGGCTTCTTCAAGTTCAGCCATGACATTTCTAATCGTAGCCGAGCTCCAACCATGGCCATGGGCGAACCTGTCCGATAGCACTAATGAGCCAACCGCCTCCCCCGTGACGAGGTGCTCCTTTATTATGGCAGCGAGCACAGCTTGCCCACGGGAATCAGGGCTGTTCTTTTCAGAGTTTTGAAGGTTACTACGACGGGGCATTAGATGTTCTTTGGGGACGCCGATCGGAATGAATAACGTTAGCGTTGGCTCGACAACGGAACCGCCCAAGCACCCTCCGCAGTATAAAGGAATCAACAAGGTGGCTGCAAACAGAAGGATTTAACCGTACTTAGACCTGGGGTGTTTTTCACCCCCAAGAGCTAATTCCACACTTTACATACACTTAGGTCCCTTTCTTTGAAGATTAATATTAGCTACCAGTAAGCGTTGTAATACTTGGGCTTAGAGCCCTGTCTTTTTAGCCTCTCACGTTTCGTCACCCGCGCTTTAGGGCTAATCTCCGATTTTGCTGGGGTTTTCAATGACTGCTGAAAATCAATTGACGCCCCACAGCTGAGCTACTTAAGATGTTTCCAAATTAAAGCTGGAACCGGGCTCGGGGCTCCCCCCAGTTAACAATGGGTTTAGGCAGCTACCCTTTCAATCTGAAATAGGAATCGCTCAATCAGAGTGTGCGCAGAGTGTGCCGGCCGTAATTCTAGGAGCATTGGCGATGAATGAAGTCAAAAAGTATTTTTCCGACGCTTTTCGCCATCTGGGAAACAATCGACCAGTGCCTGAGATTGAGATTCGCTTTTATCCCTATGCCGGATTACATCACACCATCAGGGTGCGCTCGGGACGCGTGTATGTTCGTTTGTCCGACATTTGCAAGGGGGCTCCGCCCGACGTATTACGAGCACTCGCCTTCGTCCTGGTGTCCAGATTGTTAGGGAAGAGAATTCCAGACGTACACAAGCGGGTCTACCAGGATTACTCCGTAACATCTGAGGTCATGCGCTCCTCTGACTTAGCTCGTCGCCGGCGTGGCCGCAAGCTGATTTCCTCAGCTCAGGGCGAGGCTTATAACCTTGACAAGGTGTTTACTAAGCTCAATCGACGTTATTTCGACGGAGGATTGGCGAAAGCGACACTTACATGGTCGCAACGTCGCACTCGCAATATTCTGGGCCATCATGATCGCGTTTACGACACAATCACGATTAGCAAGACTCTCGATTCACTGGAAGTCCCGGAATGGTTCGTAGAGTTTATTCTTTATCATGAGATGCTTCATATTAAGCATCCAGCGCGGCTAATCAATGGGCGACGCTATTATCACACCAGTGCTTTTCGCCAGGACGAACGTCGCTTTCCCCATTACAGCGACGCCCAGAAATGGCTCGAACGGGTCGCTCGTCAGCGAAGGGTCCCGCGCGCTCGCGCGGCTTAGCTCTTTTTGGAACCTCACCGACGGCGAGACGTTAAGCAAGTGAGGTAGGTGGGCTCCTCAAAAGGCGGCTGATCCGAACTAAGAAGGTTCGGTGAAGCCGTCTTTTCGTCGTTGCGGTGCTTGGGAAGTCATTTAGCCGCGGATACACGCGGCTAAAATCCGAATTTCATCGCAGCATCACGGTTACGTGAATCCAGTCGTGATGGGCGCTGGACAAAGATCTCAGGGCCTAGCTAGACTACGTGTTTCGTTAAGGAGCAACGACCTCCACCTCTAGCTTTTAAGAACTTGAATAAGTTATTTAATGGAGATTGAAATTAGTCTATGGCTATTTCAGCAACTCAAATTCGGCGCGGCATGGTAATCGTGTTCGAGGGTCAGCCGTGCAGAGTTATGGAGTTTCGCCACCATACGCCTGGTAATTTGCGCGCGATGGTGCAAACCAAACTTCGGAACATTAAGACGGGGTCATCTTTTGAGCATCGGTTCCGTTCTGCCGACACAGTGGAGCGGGCAAGTTTGGAGCAGCACGAGATGGAGTATCTTTATTCCGATGGCTCCCATCACCACTTCATGAATACAGAAAACTACGAACAAGTTGCGCTCAGTGAAGAGGACCTGGGCGATGCGGCTCAGTGGCTGAATCCCGGACTCAGGCTGCAAGCCGAATTCTATGAAGGTGCGCCCGTTGGCATTGATCTTCCACCGTCCCTTGAACTCACCGTTACCCGCACAGACCCCACCATGAAGGGGGCGACTGTCTCCAACGTCAACAAACCGGCCACACTCGAAAACGGGGTGACCATCACCGTTCCACCCTTTGTTAATGAAGGGGATCGCATTCGCGTGGATCCCACCGAAGGCCGATACATCGAACGGGCCAAGTGAACCGGGGTTATCAGCAGTTGACCAGGTGACGAAGTAGGCAGACGGCGTGAGGCAGGTGGCAGGAGCAGGTGGCCGTCAGCAGGTGGCGGGATGCGGGCAGCGGGTACGCGGCAGGCGCAGAAAAAAACGGAGGTCGCTTTTTTCCTCCCTCCTGCTCCTGCCTCCTGCTCCTACTGCCTTCCCTGACAGGGTTGGCACGGCCATAACACTCGTATGTCCCTATGTACTTTGTCTACAGCCTGCTGCTGACTCTCGGCTTTCTGGTACTGCTGCCCCGCTTTCTCTTTGACGCGTTTCGACACGGCAAGTATGTGGCCGGATTTCGGCAACGGCTGGGTTCGCTTTCCGGAATCGAGAGCCAGGGGCGACCAGTTGTGTGGATCCACTGCGTATCGGTTGGGGAGTCTCAAGCTGCCCGGCCGCTGGTTCGCAGTATACGACAACGTTTTCCTGAGCACCTCCTTGTAATATCAACGACGACCCTAACAGGTCAAAACCTTGCCCGCGAGCTTTTCAAAACCGACGTTGCAAAGGTTTTTTATTTTCCGTTCGACTGGCGCTGGACGGTTCGTCGCGCACTCCGCGCAATCAACCCATCTGCCATTCTGATCATGGAAACCGAGCTATGGCCGGGCTTTCTGCGCGAGTGCCACACCCTGCAAATTCCGGTGGCCATCGTGAATGGCCGAATTTCCCATCAATCGTTTCGCAGATATAACTGGATAAGCGGGTTTGTCTCGCGCGTTCTAGAATGTCTTAGTGTCGGTATAATGCAAACGGAGGCTGATGCTGAGCGAATTCGCAGTCTCGGACTCCCTGCCAGCAGAGTTTTCGTTTCGGGCAATCTGAAATTTGACGCCGGCACAATGCCTTCCTCAAATTCGTTAGCTGGAGAACTCCAACAACGGTTCAGTATTGCCAACGAGGCGCCATTGATTCTTGCCGCCAGCACTCACGCTCCCGAAGAACGCTTGATGCTGGAAGCCTTTCAGCGCCTCAAAACCGGAACCTCTCAAAAAACCAGGCTTATGCTCGCGCCGCGCCACCCTGAACGCTTCGCAGAGATTGCTTCACTGCTCGACAGTTCGGGATTGACCTGGACCCGCCGCTCGAATTTGGCGAGTCCGATCGACCAAACTTGCGAGGCAATACTCCTTGATACCATCGGCGAACTCCCGGCCATCTATTCGCTGGCGGCCGTAGTTTTTGTGGGCGGAAGCATCGCGAACAAGGGTGGCCATAACATCGTCGAACCGGCCGCGGTAAGTGCGGCAATCGTCACAGGCGCACATACCCACAACTTTGACAGCATCGTTACTGTCTTCGCTGAAAACCAGGCGATGATTCAACTGCCTTTCCTGTCCGAAGGACAAGCTGGTAGTGCACTCGGGAGTGTCTTTAGAGAACTGCTTGCTGACAAGCAACGGCGACGTGAACTCGGACAGCGGGCGAAGCATCTGGTTGAACAGAATCAGGGGGCCACGGAACGCACCTTGGATCTGCTTGCTTCGTTGCTCATGAGCCCCCGCCACAACCGCTGACCGCTAGCAGTGTTGGTTCTTACAAATACATGAGTTCGCTCTCCAACGTGATGTTATCTCCTCTGAGCGCACTTTACAGAGCTGTAACGCAAGCAAGACTCGCGGCGTACAACCGAGGTTTGCTCCCAATCACTAAACTGGCTGCTCCAGTAATAAGCATCGGGAACCTAACCACCGGCGGCACCGGTAAAACTCCTCTAGTCGAGTGGGTATGCAGAATGCTGGCGCGGAAGCAAAGAAGGGTATGCATCCTGACACGCGGTTATGGACGTCTTAACCCCGCCTCTCGAGTGTTAGTTTCGGATGGCTCCACTGTTTTGACCAATGCCGTGGAAGCCGGCGACGAACCTTTCTTGCTTGCACAAAACTTAAAAGGACTCGCTGCCGTGATCAGCGATCCAAATCGTATCGCCGCCGGCGAGTGGGCTCTTAATAACCTCGATGTTGAAGTTTTTGTCTTGGACGACGGTTTCCAGCATCTTGCGCTGGCGCGCGATCTCAACATCTTAACAATTGACGCAACCAACCCCTGGGGCGGCGGAAAGCTTTTGCCCGCCGGTCGACTGCGTGAGCCTCGGTCTGGTCTATCGCGAGCCGATTGTGTGGTAGTGACCAGAGCCGATCAAAGCGATGAGCTGGTCTCGCTGGAAGCGGAGATTCAAAGACTTATTGGCTCTCGTCGTGTATTTACGTCGGAGATGATAGTCAAAGGTATTTCCAGGATGAACTCCGAACGGCTGGAAGAACTCGTTTCTCTGCCTCAGCCAGCCGCCGCGTTCTGCGCGGTTGGAAATCCCGAATCATTCTTTGAATTGCTGCGCCGAGGGGGAGTCGATCCGGTTTTCGCACGCACGTTTCCGGATCACCATCAGTACACGCAGGCTGAAGTCGACTCTTTGATTCGAGAGTCTAGAGAAGGTGGTGCCCAAAGTATCATCACAACAGCCAAAGACGCGGTGAAACTACAACAAAGCGAGTTTGAGCTGCCGTGTTACGTATTGAATATCGAAATTTCGATCAATGAGGAAAACAGGATTATTCAGATGGTGGATGCCGCCGGAGCTTCGTGATTTCGGATGCCCGGTTATCGTGATGGTGGGTTTGAGACGTCCGGTGGTTTGGCACTTGGCTGGGGCGTCGGCTGGTTGCCGGGCGTGGGCAGCGGTGGCGGGTCGTTTGTGTTCACCCGGTTGGAAGGGGTTGGCAGGGGGACTTTCGCCGGAGACGGCTTGTTCGTATTCTGGTTTGAGTTTTCGTCCGTAACATTTGAGTTTGCGTTGCTGTTAACGGTTACGATCGGAGAAAGCGTTGCCTCGGCGTTCGCGTTAGCATTTGCGTTGGCGTTGGCGTTGGTATTTGCATTCTCGCTGGCATTAGTGACCTGGTTCGCAGTTGTCCCACCCGAAGGAATATCCTCTTCAGCTTTTCCTGTAGCCGGAGGCGAAGGTTCTACCGCCTGGCTGTTTGGGTCAGCAACGAGTCCCGGTTGAGACTGGTTGTCGTTCGCGGGCTCGGAGCCTTTTGTAAACGCATATACAACTGCAAAAACAAGTAGCAAACCCGCGAGCGAAGGAATCAGGATCTTCCATAGATTTAGATTGCTTGCCGGTGGAGGTGCGTACATCTCGTTCGTTCGCGACGCCATGTTCGCAACCGAACTGTCCTCAATTCTCGGCCGCACCATCGTTTCCTCATCCGATTCGGTCGCGGCACGCTCCGCAGTCGAATGGCTGGGAACAACGATCCGATGAGTTGCAGAGGTCGTGGGCACTGGAGGTACGGCGGCCACTTCCAAACCCGAAGCCGTAGTCAGGTCTTCAACCAAATCTCCCACATGTTGGTAGCGATCATCCGGGCGCTTGGCCATTGCTCGTTGCACGACGCGTCCAACGCCCGCAGGCAAATCAGGTCTTGCCTCCAAAACCGAAGGAGCTTCATGCTGCAAGTGCTTCATCATGATTGCGGTAGGCGATTGGCCCGTAAAAGGCACGTGCCCGACCAGCATTTCGTAAATGATCACGCCCAGCGAGTAGAGATCGGAGCGCGCATCGATTTCCGACGCTTGCGAACATTGCTCGGGTGACATGTATTGCGGAGTGCCGATTACTAAATTCGGGGACGTGAGACCGGGATCGTACGCACCGGTTGGCTCGGTGATCTTGGCGATGCCGAAATCCAATACCTTTGCATAGTCAGGCCCAGCGGAATTCAACAACATGATGTTTTCGCTCTTCAGATCCCGATGCACTATGCCTTGCGCGTGGGCCGCATCCAACGCCCCACCCACTTGCCGGATGATTTCGACCACTCGCGGCAGTGGCATAGGGCCCATTTCTCTAATGATCTCTTTGAGTGTCTTCCCATCGAGATACTCCATTACCAGGAAGACGACGCCGTCTTCGGATTCTCCGAAGTCCGTTACGCTCACTGCATGAGGATGAGATATCCGAGATGCAGCTCGCGCCTCCCGTGAGAAGCGAGCAACTATGGTTTCGTCAGCTGCAAGGGAGGGCCGCAGCACTTTAACTGCCACGGTCTTGTCCATCAGAACATGTGTGCCGCGATAGACGGCGCCCATGCCTCCTTCATTAAGACGTACGTCGATTCGATATTTGCCGGCAAGGACCTGGCCAAGTAAAGAGTCGCCAGTCTTCTCAAGAGCAACACCGTCCGAGGGACAGAGTGTGGTGGTGTCCGGATATTCCACCCCGCAATTCGGACATGTTTTCATTGACGGATTTGTGCCTCGCTGCTTTCTGTTTGAGAGAGATGTCAGCGTACCACACAGCTTTCGAGACAAGCAAAGTGGTGCCAAGGTGTTGTCAACACCTACGTGTTACCCCTTTAATGATTGAGTCCAGTCGACCGCGAGCGTAGCTAGCGGGCAGTACAAAGAACAAAGATGCGAGCGAAGCTGAAGGCCCCGCTCGCATCTCTTCCAAACGCGTAGGTTCAGTAGGCTAGGTCTTTACGAACACAATGACCAGCGCAAACAGAACCAGCGATTCGATCAGCGCCAGACCTAAAATCATCATCGTCTGAATCTTGGCTGAAGCGCCGGGATTACGGGCGGCCCCTTCGCAAGCGGCCGCGCCGATTCGCGATTGTCCCAGAGCGCCGCCAAAGACCGCAATGGCAAAGCCAATGCCCGCGGCGATTGCCTTGAGCCCAGCCGAGTTGTCCGCTTCCTGCACAGGGGCCTGGGCAAGAACGGGCATGGCGGTCATCAACACGCCCACCAGCGCGAAGAAAAGAATCCTGAGTTTTCTCATCGACGTTTCTCCATCTGAAGTCGTCCTTCAGAATGATTGGGTACAGCACAAACCGAATAGAAGCCAGAACTGGCTGATATGATTTCGCCTGCAGCCGGTATCCACCGCACTCGAACAACGGCGCTCCTGCGAAACAGACACTTTCTGCTTCAAAAAGCGAAGCTATGACTTGCTCAGTGGCTTCATCCAAGTGCAGCTGTACCTTACCGTAACTATGTTTGCGATCAACGTACCTGGCTCAATTGCCAGAGCCGCTCGAATCGCGCTGTGTTATTACTGCGTAATGATGCCGTCACGAAACTGCAATTGCCTCATGCTGATCCAGACTCGCCTGGCCCCCGATCTCGTGCTCACCATGCTCGTCGTGTTCTTCATGCGGTGCGTGCGATACTTCGCTTAAATAGAGCTGCGAAAGCAGGATAAAAACAAAAGTCTGCACGAACGCTACGAAAACTCCGAGCACCATGAGCGGCACGGGCACCAGCCACTGCGTAATTGGCGGGAAGATACCCGCAACGGTGCTGGAAACCTGTTCGTCGGCAAATATGTTGCCAAACAGACGAATTCCCAATGAGAACGGGCGGATGAGGTTGCTGATTACTTCAATCGGGAAGATCAAAAACGAAATCCACCAAATGGGACCCGCCAAATGCTTGAGATGTCCGAGAATGCCATTCTCTGCGATGCCCACGTAGTTGTAGTAGAAAAATGAGGTTAGGCCTAGAGCGAAGGTGACACTGGTTGCTGCGGTCGGCGACATGAACAATGGAAACAGACCCATTAAATTGGAAACCAGGATCAGCACCGCGAAGGTCATCACAATCGGGAAGTATTTTAGTCCCTGCGGTCCCACAATGTCCGCGAGCATATCGCGCACGGCCAGCACACCCACCTCGAGAGTTTGTTGTCCGGGTCCCGGCTCTTCCGTTGACAGCTTTCCTTTAAGAATCCAGATTATGGTTACGCTCAGTATGCAGGCAATCACAAACATTACCGAGTACCAGGGAATCGCAGTCTCCGGGCTATACGGCCCAAACACGGCTTCCGGCGTTGTGTGAAACTTGGCGAAGAGGGTCTTCCATCGCGGGTAGGTGTGCCTAATCTGAAACTCGTATGCCGCCTGGCCGAAGTAATGGTTGACCAACTCAACGATGATGGGCGTGTGATGTGCGGCCTGCTCCGCGTTTTGACCATGCTCGGCAGCCTTGGCGGTCTCCAGCAACCAGAACATTAATTAATTTCCTCTCGACGAATGATTGCGAAATAGAACTCTCTAAGAGCTTCAACAAATAACGCCGCTACGAAACTGCAGAGTCCCGCCACGGTAGCGGGTAATGAGACAATATCTAACTGGTATAAGGCAAACACAATTCCTCCAACCACGAAGTAACGAAGGACATACTGCACCAATTTAATCTGAGGTTTTGTGTCCTGGCCCAAGGCGAGATCGAAGCCCGCTGAAATGGAAGTCCTCATCCAATAGTGGTTAACCAAAGAAAGGACCCCACCTACCAGCAATCCGGTGGTAAATCGCCAGGGTGCAAGGGGTGCGCTGATAATGACGGCTAACGCGGCGGCACCTGCCATGGTGCGGAAAATACGCCCGTTGATACCGTTGTTAGCCGCGGCCGAAAGCGCGCGCCCACTTTCATTGTTTCCGGATTCCTTCATTAGCGGAGCCGGTGATCTTACACGGGCAAACGGCGAGTTGTCGAGGCAGGAGCTTGAGCTCCTGGGTCAGTAGCCCGACTGTTGAGGAGCACTTTGCCAGATTACGTGGATAGTGCGCTTGCTGAGTGTTGAGTTATCTTGGGGAGGCCTCATGACGGCCGGGCTACTGTGCCGGTGTTGCATTCCCTGATTGCGCTTGATGCGCACTATCGCGGTTTGCCGGGTTCACGACAGCTTTGAAGTGAGCCTGACAAATTGGTAAAAGCCGGCCGCCGCGCCGAGTACAATGCCCGCGACCAACAACCATGGAGCTGTCCCCAGCCACCAATCCAACAGCCAGCCGACACCACAGAACCCAATGACGGACACAAACAAGTTAAAAGCGGCTGCGTAAGCAATGCCGCTTCTGCGGTTCGCTTCCTGATCGTCCTTACTCACCATAACGATTTACCAACTCTCGCGGGTCAAGAAGTTCTTTGGCAGTTCGTAAAGCAGCGCGCGGCGAGAGTGGCGCATAGAATCATGAATAAAGCACACGTGCGTGCACCAGCAGGCCTTGCCACCATCGATAGCGTTCAGTTCCACTTCTCGCTCATGCGCAAGCCAAAGCGCTCCAAAGTCATAATCGAAATCGCGGAGAGTCGCAAACTTTTCCCGCAATTCGCAGGCGCGCACATCGCCGTTGTAGTCGATCACCGCCGTGGTCTCACCGGCCGTGCAGGGGAAAGGCCAGGCCGTCGGTGTTTCATAGTTCGCGTGTTGAGTCCGGTAATGAGTCGTGATCGCGCCGACGTAAGCGACGTTCTTGACGAACCGCTTGCTGGCGTCGTCATCGGCAAACATTCGATCACCATAGCGCTTGGTCAATCGCGAGACGAACGAATACATGCCGGGAAGTGACTCAGCCGGAACCTGTTTAATCTCCTCACCAACGGGTGTTTCACCCCTAATGATATTGAAATATTGACCGTCCAGTCGGAAGTTCTGCCACATATATTCCGCAAGTTTCTCCATCTCGGTGTAATTATCAGCACACACGACTGTGTTCACGTTTAGTCTAAAACGATCTGTGTATTTTTCCTTCAGCGGATGGAGCGACGCGATGCAATCCAGAGCCTTGCCCCAATTTCCCGGTACTCCCCGAATGCGATCGTGAGTTTCGCCATAACCATCGAGGGCGACGTTGAGATATAGATCGAGCCTGGGATGCCCGCCGAGAGCCTGGTCAACAATCTCATAGACACGTGTTTTGATGAGCGCGTTGGTGGGAATGATGATGCGATTGACGCCGTTGTTGGCCACGAACGTATCGATAATCTCCGAGACGTCGCGGCGCAAGGTTGGCTCGCCGCCTGACAGCCATAGGTCAGTGATCGGCGGCAGAGTACGCGAAACCTTCTCAATCTGAGCGAAAGTCATGTCGCCTGGATTATTCAACTCTTCGTGGTAGAAGCAGGTTTTGCAGAATGCGTTGCAGCGCGAAGTAACGAACAGGATCACGGTACCCAGGCGCAGCTCACGTTTACTTTCTCGCAGAAGTTGAACTAGTTGTACGGCTTTATTGGCCATCTCATTGGGTCTCGGGTATCGGTGTCGGCATCACTTAGAGACGACTTGAAGTCGCCTTGACAGACACCCGACGCCCGGCACCTGACACCTATTACTACTCGCGCGAGATGATGACAGCTTCAGTTGGTGATTTCAATTCGTACTTGATTCCGCGCCACTCAATGCGCCGCGAAAACATGGCTGCAATACAGTTATAGAGAAACAGTGCCGACGTGATCGGCCAGAGAAGCAAGTGAGCCGGCATGGTTCTGCTCAACTCTGTGCTGTACTTTGCTAGCGGCAACTTCACCGCTCGGCAACGGATGTAAGCTTTAAGGGCGCCCAGGACGAAAATCAAGCAAAGCAGCAACGCGGGAAGCCAAAACGGCTGCCCTAGAAGCGCCCGCGTACTCACGAGGACAATGCCACCGAAGAAAACCAGAACAAACAGCAGGCTGCCTATGAAAGCCCCTTTCCACCGATGAGAAGCATAGACCCGGGTGATCTTCAACTGCCGGGTGGTGAACTCAATTAGTTCTCTGAAGGTGCACTCTTCAAGGGAAGCAGTCAGACAAGCCGGCACAAAATGGATCGGCAGACTTGCTTCTTTCAAGGCGTTGGTCAGCGCGAAGTCGTCTGAGACTGTGCCGCGCCACCGTTCCCTGAT
>JACCUI010000123.1 GCA_013811945.1 Pyrinomonadaceae bacterium
AGATTTCTGAAACTGTAAAAACGATCCGGCAAACAGGCTGAGCAAACTCGATGTTTTGCTGTTTCACATGCATAGCGCACTGTCGGCCTCGCCAACGCCGAGTTTTGCAAGAGGCTCTAAAGCTTGATGAACTCTAAACTTTACCAGTACCCTACGCTGGCAGGCTGAGAGGGTGGGCTAAGCCGATCGGCCACGCTCAAGAAAGAGGCTGACCACCGAGTTTCGTTTTCACCATCTCACTCAAGCTGCGACCATCGGCGTTCCTCCCGGCCAGTGCTGCCTGTGCGGCTTTAATCACCTTACCCATATCTTTCATGGAAGCGGCGCCGGTTTCGGAGATCGCGGCAATGACAGCTTGTTCAATCTCTTCAGAGGAAGCAGCCTGCGGAAGATAAGCCTCGATTACGCCAATCTCCGCCTTCTCCTTTTCTGCCAAATCGGCGCGGGCGCCCTTTTCATACTGCTCGACGGAATCGCGCCGCTGCTTGACCATCGATCGCAATAGCCCCGCCATCTCTTTGTCATCAAGTTCCCCGCCTTTCTCAATTTCGCGATTCATCATGCCGGCCTTTACCATGCGCAACGTTGATAGTCGCGCGGCATCCTGTGCTTTCATGGCAGCAGTCAAATCCGAGACGATCTTCTGTTTTAGACTCATCGCTGGTGGTGTCCTCCATTCTCAATATACAGCACCCACCTTATGGAGTGAGTGTCGGGACGGTGAGTCCGGTGGCGAGGCGCTCAGCAGAGAGTAATTCCAGCAATTCGGCAGCCATCAGTCGGTGACTTATGTGATTCGGATGAATTAACTCGCCAAACCAGCCCTGGTTCGAAGGATAAGCAGCCTCCGTCAGTTCCGTGACTTCAAGAAATGATATCCGTTGCCGCTCCATCTCGGCGCGCAATACTCTGCGATAACTGGCCATTAACTTAGCCTCCGGCGGATTCGTTATGCTGTCGCGGTACGGCGCCCCGATAACAATCACACCGGCTCCTTGTTGGCGCGCAAGACCGACGATTTCATTCATGTTGGCGAGATATTCCTGCTCTGACACTCGTGGCACCGGCCATTGATTCCCACGTAGCCCCTGAGTTTGCCCTTGGTTCCGCGACCGTAGCCATCTAGTTGTGTGCGAAAATGCCTGGCTGTAATTAGTAAGCCACCGCAGCGCGACCGCATACGAGTCGGTCCGGATACCCTCTCGGTCCGGAACGTCGCTGAAGCTGACATCGTTCCAGCCGAAGCTCACGATTAATAGATCGGGCCGCAAGGTATCAATGTCCCGTCGCAGCCAAGCCAGTCCCTGGTGACTTGTGTAGCCAGGCACGGCCAGCGCTATCACTTTCACCTCTCGAGCTGGATTCGCCGCACGCAGGTGTTTCTCCGACAACATCGGGTAGGGAAGCCAATCCGGGTCGTAATCAGTGGGTCGTTCGGGCCAAACTGGAGGTACGCGATAGCCGAAGGTCACCGAATCCCCGAGGCAGACAATTCGGATCGTTCCGAGCGCCTTGCCTTTGATCGGGTGGTCAGCACGAAGGTGTTGCGCGTTAGTTGAAACTACCGTGAAATCCCAGACCACGTCCTCGAGATTCGGCTTCCGACGCCACAGAAGTAATGGGTCTCCTTCAAAGATTCCGGACTCTTGAGCGTCGGCCACCTGCGCTTTTTGCTGCGAAGTGCAACGAACAGATCCAGACTGGAAACATGAGGAAGTGTAAGCCGCGCACCTACCTCGACTACTGCTAAGAGGGCGATAAAAGTCACATAGATGATTGAAATGTAGACAAGGCGTCGCTTGACGGGGACCCGGAGCATAGCAGCCTTACTTAAACGGGAGTCGAACCAGGTTGGTTGAGCTCACGCGGTGTGACCATTTGACTTGGCAAGATACTTACCAAGAAATTTACCGGTATAAGACTGCGGGATTTTCATTATTTCTTCCGGAGTTCCTATTCCGACAACGTAGCCGCCGGCACCGCCGCCTTCCGGACCAAGATCGATGATGTAGTCAGCCGTCTTGATCACATCGAGGTTGTGCTCGATAACCAGCAACGAGCCCCCAGCTTCAATTAACGCGCGGAAAGCCGCAAGAAGTTTGTTGATGTCGTCAAAATGGAGACCGGTGGTTGGTTCATCAAAGATATAGAGAGTGTTCGAGCCCGTGCGTTTGGAAAGATGGGCGGCGAGTTTGATGCGCTGGGCCTCACCCCCGGAAAGGGTGGTTGCTGATTGACCGAGACGAAGATACCCCAGACCCACTTCATCTAGGACGCGCAGGCGATTGGTAATTTTTGGAACCTCGCGAAAGAACGTGATCGCCTCCCTGACTGTGAGACTCAAAACCTGATGCACATTCTTGCTGCGATAGTGTATGTCCAGGATCTGCTGCTTGAAGCGCGTGCCTTTGCACTCCTCGCAAACGAGCTCAACATCGGCCAGGAACTGCATCTCCACCGTGACTGTGCCGTCGCCCTGGCAAACCTCACAACGACCGCCGGGCAGGTTGAAAGAGAAGTGTGATGGATCCAGCCCGCGCCCCTGCGCTTCTCGGGTGGAGGCGAAGACCTCGCGGATGGCATCGTAAATCTTGATATAGGTTACCGGGTTTGAGCGCGGAGTCCGTCCAATAGGAGACTGGTCCACCAGAATAACGTCGTCGACGAGTTGTCCACCTTCCAGCTTGTGGAAAGCGCCCACATGCCCCTGCCAGTCACCTTTTTGCTTCTTGAGACCTGCATAGATGCAATCATGAATAAGAGTAGATTTTCCGGATCCACTCACGCCCGTAATGCATACCAGCAAATCGAGCGGCAGCTCGACATCGATAGTCTTTAGATTGTGCTCGGCGGCACCGCGCAACGTCAGGCGCCTTTTCTGAAACAACCGCCGTTGTTTCGGTTCCTTAATCTCGGTTTCACCGCGCAAGTAGCGCGCAGTCAAAGACGCGTCGTTGGCAATCAAGCCGGGAAAATCGCCTTCGTAGATTACTCGCCCACCCAGCTCGCCGGCGGAAGGTCCAATATCCAGGATGTGATCGGCGGCGCGCATCATCTCGGCATCATGTTCGACGACCAGAACCGTATTGCCAATGTCGCGCAAGTTATGCAGCAACGAAATCAAGCGTTCATTGTCCCTCGGGTGTAGGCCAATCGAGGGCTCATCCAGAACGTAAAGCGCGCCGACCAGCGAGGAGCCGAGATTAGTGGCCAACTGAATCCGTTGCGCCTCGCCGCCTGAAAGAGTCGAAGCGAGACGACTAAGCGTTAGATAATCCAAACCCACATCTACGAGGAAACGCAATCTACGTCGAATCTCAAATAGGATCCTCTCCGCAATAGCATTTTGTTCAGTGGCAAGCTGCAACGCCTCGAAGAAAACTTGCGCATCTTTGATCGCCAGCGCGCAAACCTCGGGCAGCGTACGTCCACCGACCCTTACGTCACGCGCTTCCTGCCGCAGACGATCTCCGCCGCAATCCGGACACAACGTGTAACCGCGATACTTCGACAGAAATACGCGCACGTGCAGCTTGTATTTCTTCGTCTCCAGCCAATCAAAGAATCCGCGCACTCCGCCCCACTCCTTCTTACCTTCGACTATCGCTCGCTGTTCAGCACGCGCTAGCTGCGCGAAGGGAACGTTTAACGGGATCTTCTCTGTCTTGCAAAACTGGCGCAACTCGTCCTGGGCCCATTCATGTTGCGGTTTCGTCCAGGGTTCAATTGCACCCTCGTTCAAGGCCAAACCCGGATTGGGAATCACCAGATCGAGATCGAGTCCGATGGTATTTCCAAAACCCTGACACGTCGGGCAAGCCCCGTACGGATTATTGAAGCTAAAGAGGCGCGGTTCCGGTTGTGCGTAGACGGTGCCATCAGACTTGCACTCAAACCTGTCCGAGAACTTAAGGCGTTTGTGCTCCGCTTCAGCTGTTTCGACTACCGCCGAACCCCCGCCCTCCTGAAAACAGATCTCGAGCGAGTCGACTAGACGCTGGCGCACTTCCGGTTGGGCAACAAGCCGATCGACCATCACGTAAACGTTGGCGAAGTCGGGCAGGGTGAAATCGTCGGGGGAATGTAGCTCGATGGTTTGCCCCTTGGCGTAGAGCCGCGTGAACCCACGCTGCATCAGGCTCATGATGTGAGCGGTGATCTTCTGACGCGGAAACGGGACCGGGCGACGACGTGATGTTTTTCCCGGTTTCTCCCTATCTCCCTCTCCCCCGCTCCTGTCTCGACCCGTGCCCGTCTTCCCGTCTACCTTTCGCGACGTTTCCACGACACTTGCACCCGTCTCTGTTAGTCCGGTGCGGGCGGGGAACAGGACATAGAACCGCGTCCCTGCCGCAACCGTTCTTAAGACTTCGTCCGCCACTGACTCAGGTGAATCACGGTAGACCTCGCGGCCACAGACTCGACAGTAGGTTGTGCCGACACGGGCATAGAGCAGCCGCAGATAGTCGTGGACCTCAGTTTGGGTGCCCACCGTTGAGCGGGGATTTCGGGTTGAGTTCTTCTGGCGGATGGCGATGGCCGGCGCGATTCCTCTTACCTCGTCCACGTCGGGTTTGTCCATCCGCTCGAGAAACTGACGAGCGTAGGCCGACAGTGATTCAACGTATCTGCGTTGACCTTCGGCATAAACGGTGTCGAAAGCCAGGGACGACTTTCCGGAACCACTAACGCCGGTGACTACCGTCATCTGGTTGATCGGGATGCTGAAGGAAATATTCTTGAGGTTGTTAACTCTGGCCCCGCGGACTTCAATGGCTTCTTCAGGCATATTCAATCGTCGCATATCCACGGAGAGGATTCTCGGGTCCTTCGCAAACTTCAAATAGTACCCCGATTTTGTCCGGGCGCGAAACGGGCTGAGGCCTGGCGACGGTACTGGTGCGGTTTGAGGAACAATGGCCGCGAGCCAATTAAAAAACTGAGGAATGGTAGAGGCTGTATGAAACCCCAAAAGGGCGGGGATAACTTGAGGTCGGGAAGGGTGGCTTGAGCCGTCCTTTTGGGGCATCGCTATTCCCGCTCACTGCCAAACTGAAATCACTACCCGGCAGTGTCCTCAGCCGAGCGACCTCGCATTGACAGAGAAGACGTCAGTGCTCAACAATTCAGAGCAATGAAACCCCCTCGCTTCTTACTACGCGGATTCCGCCGGCCTAGTGACGTGGCCTCAACCGCGCTAGGGCATCTGGAACGCCAGACCATCGAAGAAATCTGGCGCCGAGGAGAAACGAGCGTGCGCGACATGTTCGTCTCCTTTGAAAAGCGGATCGCCTACACAACTTTGATGACTACATTGGACCGGCTTTACAAAAAGGGCCTCCTTAGTCGTCGCAAGGATGGCCGGGCTTTTCTCTACTCGGCGATGGTCACGAGTGAGGAGTTTGAGCAGCGCATAGCGGAGGATGTTATTGATGGCTTGCTGGGCCAGAACTCGGCAGGCGCCGAGCCAATTCTAGCTTGCATAGTGGATACAATCAGCGACCATGATCGCGAGTTGCTAAATGAGCTTGATCGTTTAATTAAACAAAAGCGACGAGAGCTGGAGCAGAAGGGTTAAGAGAATGTTCTTTCTTCTCGGAATCTGCGTCGTGCTTGCCGTGATGTTGCTTCTAAACAGCATTGCGTCGTTTCTTGCATCCTTGTTGTGGAAGGCTCTGGAATCAGGCGCTCGCACGTGGTCCGCGGCCAGCCAGGCGAGCGTACTTTGCCTCCTTCGCACGCTACCCGTGGTTGGAGGAATAACCGTTGTTGCCTTGCTCTTCGCGCCAGCCTATCTCACTCACGAGCCACGCACTAATCACGAGGAGATTACTCTGAATCTGGGTATTGTCGCCTTCGTTTCCGCTTTGGGAGTTGTACTTGCAGTCGTTCGCGGGATCGTTACTTGGCGCGCAACCGCGCGCCTCACAGCTGACTGGCTGCGCAATGCAGAAGCGGTCTCTCTGCCCCGCATCACAATTCCGGCCTTCCGGATAGAACATCAATTTCCAGTCGTGGCCATTGTTGGTACTTTTCGACCACGGCTGTTTATTGCTAACCAAATTCTCCAATCTCTTACAGACGACGAACTGTCCGCGACGCTTGCGCATGAGGTCGGGCACGTTGTCGCCCGAGACAATCTTAAGCGCGGGCTAATACGGGCCTGTCGCGACATGCTGTTAATTATTCCTTGCGGTCGGAGGTTGGATAGCGCCTGGAAGGAAGCCTCGGAAGCTGCGGCCGATGAATTTGCAGCGAGAAGCGATCGAATGGTTGGGCTTGACCTGGCTTCCGCCCTGGTAAAAATCGCGCGCTTAGTTCCTGTCGGTTCCAGACCGACCCTTCCGGCAGGAGCGTACTTTGTTGGTGGTGAGGATTTGACGGGATTTAAAGCTCGCGTCCGGAATTTGGTCAACCTCGCTGGCAGCAGGAGTTCAAACCCTCCCGCCGCACTAACCGCCAAACTACCCCTATGGGTTCCGATTACCATCCTCGTCGTACTGCTAGCCGCAGTATCGATCGAGTCTCATGTCCTCGTCCTCACACATACAGTAATTGAGCACGCCGTCTATCTACTGAGTTGATCTTCATCACCGGAGCTCTCTCCAACATCAACGAAGGCTAGTAGTAGCTGCGGGTAAAGGTTAGTCTGTCCACCCAGTTTCTGTTTAGAATTCTTCGGTTGCCTCATGCGGAACCCAGGTATTACTCACTGTTCTGAGCGAGGATGGGGTTTTCGGTTCTGGAGCTGGAGAGCCCGCACGTTAGTCGTATTATAGCTTTTAGGAGATCAATGGTGCGAAGATTGAGCACCACCGGCGTGCTGTGTGCTGCCGTTTTTGTGCTGATGCCTGCAGTCCTCCTGGCTCAGCAAAACCCACCGGGCAAGATTGTCGGGGTAGTCAAAGATCAAAAGCGGGCGACCGTGAGCGGCGCCGAAGTCTCCCTCGTTCATCAGCACCAGGCAGTTCTGGCCACCGCCACGACTGATGCAGAGGGAATTTTCACCTTCGAAAATGTAAGGCCCGGTTCCTACAAGATCAGAGTGACGCAGATCGGCTTCGGTAAACACAATTCATCGGTCCAGGTAAGTGCGGGCACGACTGCCGAGATCAAGATCCTGATGGACGTGGCCTCGATTGTGGATCAGGTAACTGTGACTGCGGAAACCGGCCAGGCGCAGGACATCGACCGGGTATCGCAGCAGGTCAATGTTATTGGCGATGACGCAATTTTGCAGCGAGCGACTGGGGTTCTTGCGCAGGTGGCGGACGAAGAGGTAGGTGTCTCACTGCAACGCACCAGCCCAACTGTCGGGGCGGTGGTGGTACGAGGGCTGACCGAAGTTGGCATATACGTTGATGGAGTGCGCACGACGCAGTCCACACAGCGCGGCGGCATCAATACTTTCTTCAATTTGAACGAACCCAGTTCGCTGCGCACAGTCGAGATTCTGCGTGGAACGAACAGCGCTCAATACGGTTCCGACTCGCTCGGAGGCACTGTGCAATTGCTTTCGCGCACGCCTGAGTTTGGTTTCGACACTCCGGTTGTGCATGGCGAGGCGAATACGTTCTTCAACAGCGCCGATCTCTCATTCGGAGGCAATACGCTTTTAACTTACGGCACACGGCGCTTCGGCATGCTGGGCAATTTGAGCAGTCGCCGGGTTAACACGGTTCGGCCTGGCAACGGGATTGATAGCCATGCTGCGGTGACGCGTTTCCTGGGTTTGCCCTCCGACATCCTGGGCACGAGACTAACCGACACTGCCTTCACTCAATATGGCGGAACACTGCACCTGACGTACGCACCGCGCGACAATCAGCAGTTAAGTTTCCGCTATCAGCGGAGCCAGCAGGACGGTGGCAAGCGCTACGATCAAACACTGGGCGGCGATGGGAATCTGATTGCCGATCTGCGCAATTTGATGCTCGACTTCGGCTACCTGCGCTACGTCAAACAGGGCGTCGGCTTTTTTGATAACGGGTCATTCACTTTCTCATACAACAGTCAGCGCGAAGAGCGAGTTAATCAAGGCGGACAGGGAAACCCGTTGGCGGGAATCACCCACGACAAAGAGCGCACCAGTACTTACGGATTCAACTTTTTCCTCGACAAACAGTTGGTCCGGCGTAACACTTTCGTAATTGGCGGCGACATTTATCGCGATCACGTTAATGCCCCCTCGTATACCTTTGAACCTTCAACCGGCGTGACTACGCTGACACGTCCCCGCGTTCCCAACGGCGCCCGCTACATTCTTGGCGGTCTGTTCCTGCAGGATTCCTGGGAGACCATCCCCGAACGGCTACGCCTCAGCGGAGCCTTGCGCTACAACATCGCGTCCTACCGCTCCCGGGCGGCGAACAGTCCTCTTGTAAATGGGCAGCCGTTGTTTCCTGATGACTCTCTGCTGGTCACCGATTTCTCCGGTCGCATTGGCGGGGTAGCAACGGTCGCGGACGGTCTCAATATAGCTTTCAACTACAGCCGAGGTTTTCGTGCCCCGAACATCACGGCCCTCAGTTCAGTAGGATTGGTGGGAGTGGGCTACCAGGTTGCGCCGTCGGATCTCGCCGGACTGGACGCGGTTCTCGGAAGTACCGCAGATGAGAGCGCAGTCTCGACGGGCGTTCCCGTCTCACCTCCGTCGTCAGAAACCACCAATAACTTTGACGTGGGGTTGCATTACCGTAGAACTCGTTTTGACACCGACCTAACGGTCTACCTGCTGGACTACAACAACACGCTTGTCCGGCAGACGCTCATCTTGCCGCAGGGCTCAGTAGGACTGCGCCTCGGCAGCCAGGTGATTGAGCGCCAGAACGCGAGTGGCGCTGTGTTCGTGCCACTCTCGGCGGCGCCGGTTCTGGTGCAGACAAACTTCGGTGCCACGCGCTTGAAGGGCCTCGAATACACACTCAACGTGCGGCCGGCAGAGTCCTGGGCCTTTGCGGGGAAGTACAGTTTTGTGCGGGCTGAAGACAAAGCCACAGGAGAACCGCCAAACCTCGGCGGCGCGGGCGTCCCGCCACAACTGGGGTTCTTGAGTTTGCGCTACCGACCGCCAGCTAGACGCTATTGGATCGAGGCTTACTCAATGCTAGCCGGACGCCAGGAGCGACTCTCTTCACTCGATCTCTCAGACCGCCGTACCGGCGCAGCCCGCTCGCGCACGAACATTCAGAATTTTTTTCGCCGAGGTGCTTGCGTTCGTGGGTTGACTACTCCGGGCACAAACGGGCAATGCGGATCGGCTGGGGGAGTTCTGATTGCCACCGGTGAAACGCTCGCGCAAGTGCAGAACCGCGTGCTGGGTAGCGCGCAATCCGCGCCGCTCTTCACCGCAATACCAGGCTACGGCCTGGTCAACCTGCGCGGCGGCTTCAACCTCACCGAGGATCAGCAGATCTTCATCGACTTCGAGAATATCGCCCACAAGAGCCATCGGAATCCGGGCTGGGGCATCGATGGCCCGGGGCGCAGCCTCACAGTACGTTACCAATTCAAGTTTTAGAATTCCTCCGTCGTAAGCTATAGCCAGGTTGTTGAAACGCGGGTGGACCATTCTCAAGGAGAAAAGGACGATCCACGAAAGAGCGCGAAATGACTCGAACCAGGGTTTTTTCGCGCCGCTTCGTGTGATTTCGTGGATCGTTTTTTACTTTTTCAGCTGCCTGTTAGTGATGAGCAAGCTTTCCGTCGCGACCGCTCGACGGATCGTCGATAAGTTAAGGTCAGTCGTTGTAAAAGAATTTCTGAGATACTACATTAGGTATTGAGAACATCTTCGAACGGGAGGTCCGGCTGCGTCCTCGAATCTCGTGTGACGACGTAAATGCGCATTGCCAGGGCCAGAATAGCCAAAGCGATGGCGATCCAGATAATGGCCCATATGAACGCGGGAATGCCGGTGGCGTTTGCCATGTTTACCGCGTCAGTGGGAACGCTGGTATCAAACGGCGAAGAAAGAAAGAAAACTGTCTTTAGATCCAATAGCGCATTCAGGACGCACTGGACTGCCAGAAAGCATACGGAGAAGGCGGCCAACCTGGCGCCCGCAAATTTGCCCAGCGCCACCAGGCCGACTGATAGAGATGTTCCCGCAATAAAAGTGAAGGGAATGCCAGAGAGCGCGCCCAACGAAAAGATTGGAGTCAGGATTCCATAAATTAGAGTAAGACTAAAGATCACCGCGGCAGATCCGATCAATACGATACGAGCGGCGATCGCTTTGCGAATCAGCACAAGCAGCAGCCCGCCATAGGCCATTGAACCCAGGTACCCTGCGCTCGCCACAAAAGTTTGGGACACTAGTCCACCTTGTGTCGTGTAAGTTTCGCCACTGGCGTTCATCGCCACGCTCAGACTGCCGACCGAGTTTCCGGTTAGCAACGCGGCGATCGCATGTCCGCCCTCATGGATGAAGGTCACAAAAATCCGGAAGGGATAGGTCAATACTTCCGCAAAGGGGATGAACCAGAGGACGATTGATATAGCGGCCGCGGCCAGCAAGGTCATGGCCTGGGGCCGCGCATCGTGGGAAATTCTTACTCTCATCGTTAGATCTCCAGTAGTTCAGCACCACCCGGTACACATTAGTTCTCACCATTCTGACGATTTAAAACTCGCCCTGGTAACGTCGTAAACGTCAAACAAATTGACGATGTTCCACTCGTGTCAGAGGTCGGAGTTTTCCCTCTGATAATCGCCCGATTTGCCGCCCGTCTTACTTTCAAGTCGCACCTCAGTAATCCGTATTCCTTTGTCGAGGGCCTTGCACATATCGTATACGGTGAGCGCTGCGATAGAGACCGCAGTTAAGGCTTCCATCTCGACCCCGGTTTGAGCGTTCGTGGCTACCTCTGCTTCGAGGTGCACACCGTCTTCGTTCACACTTGCGCGTACGTCGATGTAGGTTAAGGCAAGTGGGTGGCAAAGAGGTATTAGCTCCCCGGTTTTTTTGGCGGCCATGATACCGGCGAGGCGGGCGGCCTCCAGCGGATCGCCTTTAGGAGTGCGGCGGCTCTGCAATGCGGCGAGTGTGTCAGGCGACATTAAAACTCGCGCCGAGGCGACCGCGCGCCGGAGAGTCATCGTCTTGGCGCTGGTGTCAACCATTCGCACGCGGCCGTGTTCGTCAACATGCGATAACAACTCTTTCACAACACAACCCAGTCCCGTGATGGAATGTTTATAGACTGCTGGTTCGAAGATATAGCGCCAGCTGCTGGGGAGCGGAATGTTTTTCCGATGTGGGACGCCAGCGAAATATTTTGCGCCTTCTGAACTTCCGAATGCTTGGGGGTGCCACGGTCTATAAACATCGGGACCCTGCGAGACTGTAAAGCAAGAAGCTAGCCATCTGTTAGAACGGGTTAACCACGTCGATATAATTTTTTCCGCGGGTCATGGCAAAGTATGTAAAATGACTGTTGCCTTTTGTTCAGCATATCAGAATAATCTCAGTCGGAAAATCCAATCACAGGGCAGCCCTCGTAAGGTCAGACATCCAGAGTAACACTTCGTTATACCGTAGCTGGGAGGTCCTCTCATGTTTGAAGCAGATAAAGAGGAGGGTTCAGACTTTACGCGAAAGCTTTCGGGATTTATGGTGGTAGGCTCCAGACACCTGCGGGACATGCCACAGGAGGAATCAGACTACGTTATCGCCACTCTGTTCAAGGGCATCAATGGCGTGCAAGTTTTTGATAAGAATGCGGGTAGCGGATGGAAGCCTTCCGGAATCGCAGGATTTAGAGTTGTCACAAACCCGTTTGCGGCCATCTCGATCGAAGGTTTTGTAAGCCGCGGATCATTAATATCTGAATAATGTCAGCTCTCCTTCAAGATCCCGTCGATTTGCAAAGGCAGGCAATTAGCTTGCCTCCTCAGACCCAAACTGATCAGTTGGCGGAGAGGGTGGTCCTTACGCCGCAGGGTGCGGTGAGTCCTCCCCCCGGATACAGCGGGATGATAGAACATTCCACTTCGGCCCATGCGTTCCTGGAACATTCAACGTCAATCCTTTTTCCGGTCCTGTTCGTCCTCAATGTCTACTTCTCGTTCGATCGTCTGTACGAGCTCGAACTAGTCTGGTTGGCAGCAGTCGCAATTCCACTCGCGTTAGTGTTGGGCGACTTCGTCGGAGGGTTGGTACATTGGGCCGCAGACACTTACTTCTCGGAAGATACTCCGGTGGTAGGCCCGGCGCTAATTAAACCGTTTCGGCAACACCACATTTTCCCTCGCGACATTTGCACGCACACGCTTGTGAGTATTGTAGGAAACGTGTGCATTCTGGCCGTTCCCATCCTCGCGCTGTGCCTGTATATGCTTTGGGTGAGCCAGCATGGGCTGCTCGCGTTTGCGATCTTGTTGACAACCTTAATGGCCGCCGCAACAGTCGCGACCAACGTCATTCACAAGTGGGCGCATCAGGAAAAGCCTTCCGCCGGAGTTCGGTGGTTGCAGCGAATGCGTCTGGTTCTGGAACCACGGCATCATCAGATCCACCACACGGAACCATTTGAAATGCACTACTGCATCACCAATGGCTGGCTTAATCCACTCTTGAACAAGATCGGGTTCTTTCGCAGGCTTGAGGCCACTCTGCGCTTCCTCGGAATCAAAACTACCAATGCCCGCAATAGTTGCGACAGCCGTCTGATGTGAATGTGCGGCGCCCAGCTGATTGATTCAGGATGGTAAACGTACGACTCGTACTGTTGATCCTATCCCGAGGGTCGCAACTCCGGCGGGCACTCTGATCAGACCAGTTGCTCGCGCGAACGCTACGAAATCCGACGAGCCCCCCCATTTCAACGGTTGGGCCAGGAGATGCCCAGCTTCTCCTGTTCTTATTTGCCCGGGCAAATAACTCTCCCGATCGACTGATCCCTTCACGCTGCGTTCGAGTATGGCCCATTCCTCCTCAAGCGCCGGCTCATGCGCCCCCTGCATTGCGAATAACGAAGTGCGCGCAAACAGATTGAAGGTCACTGAGACCGAGACCGGATTTCCCGGCAAACCAAATACGAGCACGCCGTTTGGCAGTCGTGCGAAGACTGTTGGTTTACCGGGACGCAGCGCGACACGTTCAAAGAAGATCTCTGCGCCAAGTTCTGTCAGGGCCGTCTTGGTGAAATCATAAATTCCCATCGAAACCCCGCCCGAGGTGATAAGCACGTCGGAGCCTTCGGACGCCGCGGCGATTTGCTGCTTCAGCAAATTTGATTCATCGCCCGTGAGGGGCATTAGTTTCACGGTTGCGCCGGCCAGCGCCGCGTAAGCGCCGATGGAGTAATTGTTCGAATCGCGTATTTGATCCGCGCCGGGCTTTTGGTTTACCGCCACCAATTCGCTCCCTGTCGCGAGCACCGCCACCCTGGGTTTCCGCCCTACGCGCACCTGAGCGTAACCGAACGATGCCAGTACGGCCATCATCGCCGGATTGATCCGTTCACCTGCCCGTAAAACCGTTTCGCCTGCTCTGACCTCACTCGCGCGACCAACAATTGACTTCCCAAGGTCCGGAGGGCGTTGGATCTCGACGGTCGCTCCTTCATCCAGTTCGCGCGTTAGTTCCACCTGCTGCACGGTATCGGCGCCGTTCGGCACTGGTGCACCTGTCATGATGCGTACGGCTTGACCGGCCCGCATTTCGTTATGCCAGCCTACTCCCGCCACCGACTCGCCCACAATGCGCAAGCGAACCGGGGCATTCTGAGTGTCAGCCGCCCGCACTGCGTAACCATCCATTTGGGAGCGATTAAAAGGCGGGAGGTCAGAATCGGCGATGACGTCTTCGGCAAGAAATCGACTTAATGCGTCTTCAACCTCGACGCGCTCAGGGGACAGCGCTTGGGTCTGCTCCTTAACAATCTGAATGGCTTCGGCCACTGTGATCATCGAAGTCGTACCTTGAAACTGTTCGCAAATATCGAGGCTGAGTATACTCCTCAGGAATTTAGCCCGCGAAACCAGGAATCTTAAACCCGCCTTTCAATAGTTCAACGTTCGGAGGAGATAGTGAATCCAAAGGAAAAGCGTTTGCCCTTCAATCTGCTGAAGCACAACCGCCTCAAAGTGGCGGAGCCGACGGGAATCGAGCCCGCGACCTCAAAGGCGACAGGCCAAAGTGTGGTTTTTCCAGTAATGACCGATTCTGATATCCAGCTTATCGAGCGTGAACTGGCGATCACGCTGCCAGGGTCTTACAAGCGCGCTGTCGTGCCATTCCGCATCCCAGCAATGGTCGGCAACACCGATTCCCAGCTTTCGGACGACGCGAAACGCCTCATCACGCTCAACCGCGAGTTGCGCGCCGGCAGTAGCTTCCGTCCCGCTTGGCCTCCGCACCTTTTCGCCGTCGGCGACCCACATGGCGACGAACTGATCGCCCTCGACACACGCACTCTCGACGGCCCGGTTTGGTGGCTCGACCACGGCTTGGTCGGCAGCGACAGCAATTACCAGGCACATCCTCGATTCGCCGACTGGGTAGAGCAGTTCTACCCGATACTCGATCAGACCTTGAGGGCGACGGCTATGACGCCGACGGCGTTCCCGAAGCTCTCGACGCCGCACAAAGCGCCAACGCGAAACAAGGTTTTCTCGGCTGCTTGGCAGTCATCCTCGTCATCGTTCTTGCCGTCATTGCGTTCATATACTTCCGCCGATGAGAAAGCAGCGGGTAAGCATAATTCACAGGGTAGGTCCTGATGATTAGAGGCGAGGTGAGGAAGAGATTGGATGCGTCTCATTCTCTCCTTTCTGCTACCCTTGTCATCCTGATGTTAGTGCCGATTTTTGCAGCAGCAGGCGTAGTCGCGTACCTATGGAAATGGCGCAGTTTTGGACACCGTCCTTGGTGTCACTCCTAATCAGCAACATCCAGCCTTTTGGGTGGTTCTTGTGTTGATGGTTGTCGGTATGCTGATAGCAGCCGCATTAGGGTACTGCCTAATTGGGCTTCCAGTTCTTGCTAAAATGAAGCGTAGTGGCTCTGATATTGAATTGAGCGGTAGCAATAAAGTTCTACCTTTCTTATTTCTTGACAAGGGGAATCGGTATGTAGCCGAAGAATGTCTAATCTTGCTCGCGTTTATGACGGATTGATGAGTGAGTGGCTGAAATAGCAACGATAAAAGAGTATCTGTTTATCGTAAGCAATGAGAGAACGACGCGTACTGCACTTCCGAGTAACTGCCGATCCGACGGCCAGTTGGACTGCACAGCAATTGGTCGAAGCTTTCCAAACGACGAAAGTATGCGCTTATTGTTCGCGATCGCATCTATGGTGAGTATTCCGCCGATGCGTGCTCTCGTGCGCTGGTAGTAGCCGAAGTGCTTCCAAAGGCAGACAGTGAAAAAAATAGCTCAGAAACTTACTGGCACAGTGGCTGTTTCTGAGCTAATTCAGTAGCACCTCACGGCGCTAAGTTATTGAAAGACTGGCGGAGCCGACGGGATTCGAACCCGCGACCTCCGACGTGACAGGCCGGCGTTCTAACCAACTGAACTACGACTCCGCATTCAACCGCGAAATGTCAAAAACCCAGGGCGGGCAATTCGACTATCTAATCGTGCCCTGGCGCACGATACTCTGTCTGTCCGCAGACAGCAATCCCTATGCAGACAGCAATCCCTATATTGACAATAGTAAATGGTAGGCACGGAGGGATTCGAACCCCCAACCTCTTCCGTGTAAAGGAAGCCGTCTACCATTGACATACGTGCCTCTATACTTGAGACAGGCATTCCTGCCAATCGCTGCCCCACTGCCGGACATGATGTCCGGCGCTACTAACCTTTCCTGAACACGCGCTTCAAGAGGTCTAACTAAAATTGCGACGATTGTCATAAGTCGCGGCGAGCGAACGTCATGCTAAGAGAACCGCAGCGGGACTGTCAAGGTAGCGTAATAGGCTGTGTGAAAGCAAAGTGCCTACGGTAGTTTTAAGGTTAGGAAGGTGGACCCTGACCCCGTCTTAAGCTGGAGAGCATCACAGCTATGCCTGGGAGTTGGGGTTCGACCATCGGAACCCCTTTTGAAGGTAAAGTGAATTGAGCAGTTAGCCCAAACGATTTTCTTACCAACGTAAGAGCGGGGACAGGGTCCGCCTTCCCCGACCGGCAAGTTGGCGGGGCTTGATCCGGCGCTTTGGAAGTCTCGGCATTTGCAGTTATATTCTAACCAAAACTTCTTCCCGGATTTTATCGCCATGCAAGCAAGCAAATTCAACCTCCTTTTCCGATCGCGCCAGACAACTCTAACCCTGCTGCTACTTTGCCTTTTCCCTGCCGTTCTGCCGGTCATGGGCCAGGAACAAACGAAGCAGCGGCCGCGGCGAGTCTCGGGAAGTGAAAATCAGTCAACGACGCCAAAAGGCTCGCAAGTGCCGGCGCAGGAAGATGTAGACGAGGGCGACGTCGTGCGCGTCGAGACCCAGCTCGTCTCAGTTCCGGCAGTAATTAAAAACAATTCGGGACGACCGGTGCCGGGATTGCGCCGGGAAAACTTTCTGGTGTACGAGGACGGTCAACAACAGTCGATAGCAAACTTCGGTACCACTGAGGCTCCCTTTGAGATTGCCCTACTCCTTGATACTTCCGGCTCGACCCGGGCGGACGTTGGGCTTATCCGCCAGGCCGCAAATGCTTTTATCAGCAGCCTTCGCTCGGGCGACCGGGTCGCGATAGTCGCTTTCAACACTGAGCGGAAAGGGAGCACGCAGATCGCGACGGTCGAAGTGCTTTCTGAACTGACATCAAATCGACAGTCGCTTCAAAAAGCGATTGAGGGTCTAGGGTCCGCGAACGGAACGCCGTTTTACGATGCACTGGATCGGGTCACCCGCCAGATTTTTCGGGAGCCGCCGCGCGAGGAAGTGCGGGGCCGTCGTGCTCTCGTCGCTTTAACTGACGGGGTCGATTCGACCAGTGATACCGACTTCGCCGTAGCGCGAGCGAAATTAGCCAGCGCTGGAATCGCTTGTTATTTCATTCAGGTCAACACGGAGGATTTCGTCGAGGATCGGCTACTGAAGGATTGCCAGGATGATGGTCGCTTAAGTCTTTCGGTGAAACAGCTCAAGCGCTACCGCGCGATCTTTGTGCCGCGCGCTAGCTCGGAAGACTTCTTGGACTTTTGCCAGATGGGATTGTTTGAGCGGATGCAGATCAGCCGCGATCTTTACAATCTCGCTCGTCGGGAGATGAACGACCTGGCAAAGGCCAGCGGCGGCAAGAATTTCGTGGCGGCCAGCTTACAGGATGCTCGCGCCGCCTTGGCCCAGGTAGCAAACGAAATCGGTACGCAATACAGTTTGGGTTATTACCCTACAAATAAGGCACGCGACGGGAAGTTTCGAGCAATTCGCATCGAGGTGCGCGGCGTTCCTGATAAGACACAGGTTCGAGCGAGAGAAGGGTACTTTGCCCCTAAGGGGTAGCCGGGGCTGAGGGATATCTTCCCAAGAGCTGAACAAATCTTTCCTTTTGTCGTTTCTCATGTTTCTCATTTCTCATTCATTTCATTCGTCACTCGGCATTTGACTTCTTGTTGTGTCCGTTCGTGTGATTTCGTGGATCGTTCTGATCTCTCGGCCAAGCACACGATCCACGAAGTAACACGAAACACCACGAGATCCGGGAAACCGAATAAAAAATGGAAAATGACATATGGAAATGATTACGTCCGATAACATTCCTTTTAACCGCATTACACTAATAGTTCTTGACGGTGCGGGCATTGGCGAGATGCCCGACGCAGAGGCTTGGGGCGACAAGGGCTCCGACACTTTCGGACACATACTCGAGTCACGCCCGGTTCATCTGCCAAACCTGCAGCGTTACGGGCTGGGTAACATTCGACCGTTGCAAGGCGTGTCGGCGTTGGCGGAACCGCGGGGCTCCTACGGACGCTGCGCTTTGCGTTCGAATGGCAAAGACACAACCACGGGCCATTGGGAGATGGCCGGGATAATTTTGGAGAAGGCGTTTCCCACTTATCCAAACGGATTTCCTCATAGCATCATCGATCAATTTATTCGGGAAACTGGTGTCCCCGGAATTCTTGGAAATGTTCCAGCCTCAGGAACAGAAATCATCAAGGAGCTTGGCGACGAGCATGTCAGGACCGCAAAGCCCATTGTCTATACCTCCGGCGATTCGGTTTTTCAAATTGCCGCACACGAACAGGTGATTCCGCTCCTGAAGCTTTACGAGATCTGCGGGACGGCGCGACGGATGCTGGATGGTCAACACAAAGTAGGCCGAGTCATTGCCCGACCATTTCTTGGCGAAACCGGTGGTTTCTACCGTACGGAGAATCGCCACGATTACGCGGTGCCCCCGCCCCGAGAAAATCTGCTGGTAGCTATGGAAGACGAAGGATTGGACGTCGTCTGCATTGGCAAGATTGCCTCCATCTACGATTCAAATGGCGTGACGCAGGATCGCACGGCCAAAAACAACGAACAGTCTATTGACCAGACGATTGCTGCGTTGAATGACGATTCTCGCGGAATGATCTTTTCAAACCTAGTCGATTTCGACATGCTTTTCGGGCACCGGCGCGATACCGAAGGTTTTGCGCGGGCGCTTGAGCATTTCGATTCGCGTTTGCCTGAAATTGAGGCGGCGATGCGCGATGATGATGTGTTGATTATCACAGCCGACCACGGAAACGATCCCACTTTTCCGGGGAGCGATCACACCCGCGAGTATGCGCCCCTACTTGTTTATGGAAACAGCGCCCGCGCGGGCATCAATCTCGGCAAGCGTGAGTCGCTTGCGGACATCGGCCAGACAGTTGCTGAGAATTTTGGGTTGAGGCTGACAGCCGGGCGCAGTTTTTTGACGGAGGTCAGGGGGGCTTGAAGAGCCTGTCGGAAAAAGAGTTGGAGGGGTTTGCAGAACGGTCGTTATCATGCCTGAAGGGCATGGAGTTAGTAGCCGGGGGCAACGCCCAGGGCAACGCCCCCGGTAAGTGAGATTTCGGTCCCGACCCTGAAAGTGGACGCAGTCTCGACTGACGACATCACACAGGTTGGAGCTTTGGTTGGCACGGTGCGACCCTTTCGGCGGTCGGGTAGCTTTGCAGTTTTCCGGGGGTGTTGCCCTCGGATACCGACTTCGTCCCGTTCAGGGACAGGGCGAACTGAAATAGTGGCCGCCGCGTTTATGGATTCTACTTCTTTGAAAGACTGGTGTGGATAGTCTCAATCCAAAAATCGGTCTTAATAAATCCTGTCCCCCACGATTTCCACTCCTCGGGTAACCCTTCTGTTTTTATCTCCGCCAGAGTCTTACCCGCGGCCAGTTTCTTGCGGACGATATCCGTGGTTTCCACCAGCATCCGGTGGTAGAGCTTTAAATCGTCCGCGGTGGAAATCGGACCGTGGCCGGGAATGAGCTTTGCGCCGGCAGGCAACTTGCCGAGAATCTCTCCGATATTCTTAGCTAGCCCCTCAACGCTGCCTCCACTGCCAAGATCGACAAAGGGAAATCGGCCGGCGAAGAAATCATCGCCCAGATGCACGACGTTTGAGCCGGTGAAGAAGATCACACTGTCGCCATCAGTATGGCCTTTAGGGAAGTGAATGACCTTTATCTCCTCGCCGTTGAAATGGACCGACAAGGATTGGCCAAAGGTTATTACCGGCAGAGCCTCCTTTGGTGAAGCGGGAACAGTGGTTTTGAAGACTTCGATTCTCTGCTCGGTTGATAGTCTCTTGCGTACATTATCATGCGCGATAATTGGCGCCTCGGGGCCAAAGACCACATTTCCGCCCGTGTGATCCCCGTGCCAGTGAGTGTTCAAGACGAACTTGAGTTTGCCTTCGCCCAGTGTTTTCAATGCGGCCTTAATCTTGTCCGCGAGCGGAGCAAACTGGTCGTCGACGATCAGGATTCCATCGCTGCCGACAGAGACTCCGATGTTGCCGCCTCGCCCTTCCAGCATGTAAACATTGCCGGCAATTTTTTCCGCTTTGATTTCAACCTTCGAAAAGTCCTCCTGCGTGTAAGCATGGGGCGCGCATAGGAAAATGCTCAGGGCAAGAACAGCCGAAAAATGTTTTAGCATGAAAGACTCCTCAGGTTGAGACAGTTGAGCGTCGCGCTTGCAGGCGAGACGCCTCCGTTAGGTCAGAAAGTTGACGCAATTATCCCTGGTCGGGATTCTTCAAGACGGCGATAAAAGGCAGGTTTCGGTAGCGTTCGGCGAAGTCCAGCCCGTAGCCCACCACGAAATGATCGGGAATCGGGAAGCCAAGATAATCAATTTCCACCTCTCGCTCTCTGCGCTCGTATTTGTCGAGCAGAGCCACGAGTTTTACACTGGCTGCGCCGCGCGATTTCAAGTTGGCCATAAGATAGGAGAGGGTCAGGCCCGTGTCGACGATGTCCTCAATCACGATCAAGTGACGTCCTTCAACGGGCACGTCGAGGTCTTTGAGGATGCGAACCTCACCGGAGGTTCGAGTTGACGAGCCATAGCTCGATATCGCCATAAACTCAATGCCCAGACGCGTGTCAATTGCGCGTAGGAGGTCGCTCATGAAGAAGCACGCGCCTTTGAGCACTCCGATAAGCAGTGGGTTGCGTCCAACATAGTCGCGAGTAATCTCAGCACCTAACTCCTTAATGCGAGACTGAATCCTTTGCTCCGATAGTAGGATTTCAAGATTGGGATTGCTGAACTCAGACGGTATTTGTGCGGAAGACGTCGCCAATTTATCTCCTCAGGAGGTATCAGTTTGAGCTTAAGGTCAGACTCAATGTGTTTTCGAATCCCGAAGGGATTAAGTCAGTAGCCGTAGGATAGTGTTGCGCGACGCCGATGGAGATCGAAGAATCATTCTGGACCCTGGAAGGGTCAAACGGCGCCTGAGAAGGGGAGACCCCTTCAGGGTCAGGCATGTCTCCTTCGCTTTTCCGTGGACATCGCGCAACGCTCGCCCACGGCTATTAACTTCGATCCCTCCGGGATGTGCTGAAACCCAAATGACCCAACTACGCTATGCTTGGCTTACCTTTGCGTATGAGACCGTGGTGCGACATACTATGCAAGCTCTTCCCTTGAGGTCAATGTCAAAGTCGAATCCAGCCACAAATAAAACAGTAACATCTGCGAAATCGCGCCGGAGTCGTGTGAGGTGCATCCATTTGCTGCTGGTATGCGCGTTCGCAATCTCATCCCAGGAGCTTTCCGCACAGCAGGGCTCGGCTGTCCAGCCAGGGTCCGGAACCTCTTCTGCGAGTAAACAACTCCAAACAGCCGCGCCGAAAACTAAAGGCCGCGTTAGCGAGATTCTCGTTGATGGGAGTATCCCCGATGATCCAGCGCTCGAGAAAATGCTGACCCCCTACATCGCGAAGGTGCGTGCGCTTGAAGTCGTTATTGGAAAGCTTGATGTCGAGTTGAAAAAGGGGCCAGTGGGTGCGGGGAATCTCGGTAACTTTGTGACTGATAGTATTCGAGTTCAGTCG
>JACCUI010000144.1 GCA_013811945.1 Pyrinomonadaceae bacterium
CAAACTCCCGAGCTCTCTCTTGCCCCACCCGGTCAAGCTGGTAAACAAGCTTCTGGTCGCGATCCGCGAGCACGAACTTTCCCTTCTTTACACACATCAGCGTGCAGTCCTTCTCATCCATGCCCGCCATGTGAGAGAGACCGCAGGAACTATCGCTGATATAGCCAATTACGGTCTTTGCAGCCGCTGTCTTGGCCTTTGTTTTCTGAGCAACTCCCGTCGTCGCTAACACCGAAACCGTATTCAGAGAAAGCGCTGCCAGGATTCCAACGTTTATCAAAAGTCTTTTCATGTCTTTACTCCATTTGTTAAGAGGGTTGTCCCCTCAATTGTTTTGGTTATTGGGCAGTCACGGGAAATGACGCCTGTCCACGCCCCTTCGGGCCGTCGTAAGTGATTTGCGCTTGCCACTCAGCCGCCATCTCGATGGCTTTACCGCGGTAAACACCTGGTGTGTCAGTGGTCGTAAATATTGCCGCATCGTTCATCGCCGCCATCGATCCCATCTGCGGCATGTGAAAGGTCAAAGCCACGGCGCCAACATCTACGGGCTTTCCTGAAGAATCTGTGAAGGTAAGCATGAACTCCGTATTGCCATGCTTAAGAACACCGTCACTCGTGGCGAGCGCAACCGTTAGGTTGTTACCTGCTGGCGCACTCTTAATCACTTTTCCTGTATCAGTGGTTTTAGAACCACAGGCAACGGCTAATATCAGTAGTCCGATTAGGCTTAGCGCGATCGCAAATTTCTTCATCTCTTAAAATCCTCCAAAGAAAGGAACATATAGTTAGGGAATCCGAGCACCAAAGGAGAATGTTTCACCACGGCGCTCAGCGTATGAAAAGTTGCAGCAGTGCCCTCAGATATTTGGCTGATTGTTACCTGCGACTGAGACGAGTGCAGTCTGTTGACGGCTGACGCACACGTTCCTCCATCGCTGAACATTCAGCGGCAAGGAGACACACTACGGCCTGGTTTGAACTAGATCAGGAGTGCGAGATTACGAAAATATGCGGGGTTTGAACTTTGTGACGGGCTATGGGCGCAATTTGAGATGTGAAATTGAAATCGCGTCGGAATTGGAGCCTGAACAACAGCCGGGTAAACGGCGGCCAAAATAGTTGAGATCTTGGTCAATTCGCTCCCGGACGGGTTAGTCGTTCCTGATTGCGGACAATTTACGACACAGCACACTCGCGCGGAGGCTATATCTGTCTTGTCCCCATGCCTCTGCGCGGTTTTGCAACAATCCATTCCGCTCATGCCGTGCATGGCGCACTTCTCTTCATTGGAGTGCAGCGGCATGCCGGAGACCACACTCGCGCCGAGCGTCAGAATCAGGAACAGGGATGTGGTCCACTTAGTCATCGCCGTCGCTAACTATAGTTAACAGGCAAGAAGGTTGTCAAGATAGCTGGGGGTCTCTCGCTGGGGTCTCGCCCGAATACTTCTCGATTATTACTTTGCGAACTTGCTCCGGAGTTAGCCTCTGATCCTTCTCCAGCCGATAAGCCAGGAGTGCTTCGTCCACGCAAACTCCACAATGGGCGGCATGGTCGTCCTCAAAGCACGAATGCGGACTCTTATGTCCGAAGCCTTCGTCCAATAACATGGAAGCTGAGCCAGAGTCCCACGAATTTGTTGCGCTGCCTTGTACGCGTCACGCGTTTTGCCGCCAACCTGTGCCGGGGCCAACGTGACCTTCAGGGATTGAGCTTCTGAAGCCGACTGATAGGCCGGAATTCTAGATGGCGACGCCGAGGCGTCATGCCTGGCGAAGTGCGAGTTCGAAGTGGAAAGATTCGCTGAAACCCTCGAAGACCTGTCGTCCATTTTTCTGTGGATCACCACACCCGCCGCCACCGCGATTATCGCCAAGGCTATTAACAGTGCCGATATGGTTCATGGTCTCCGCTGACTCTCTATTTTTTCTGGGCACTTGACTCCGTACCTAAGTACAGGGTGTAAAGTGTCACCATGTGAATAAAACCAGCTACATCAGTACGAGTGAATTAGCCAAGTGCGGCGGCGTGAATCTCGAAACCATTCGTTATTACGAACGAGTGGGATTGCTGCCAAAGCTGCCGCGATCAGGCGCAGGATATAGACAATTCTCACCGGAGAGTGTACGTCGCATTCGCTTCATCAAGCGAGCACAAGAACTGGGGTTCTCGCTACAGGAAATTAAGGAACTCCTCGCGCTACGGATTGCGCCAGGCAGCACGCGAGCAGATGTGCGCAAGCGCGCGGAAGCGAAGATCGCCGACATCGAAGGCAAGGTCGAACACCTGCGCGAGATGAAGAAAGCATGGTTGGCGCTGTGATCGATGCTTACGAGATCAGCCGTTACAGTTACCGAAAGATCGTGCAGAACGTAGTGCTGGCATTCACGTTCAATGGTCTGGGGATTCCGCTGGCCGCTACTGGATTGGTCCATCCCATCTGGGGCATGGTCGCCGTGGCGGCAAGCGTTACGACGATCTTCATTAATTCACTGTGGGGCCGCGGAGCTTATTTCTTCGAGGCAATCAAGACAGTCGGGCATGCGCAGGGCCCATCCAGCGTAGAGGCAGAAGAGAAACAGCGGCTGACTATGCCGGCGTCTGGTCCGGGAGTCTCCACCGATCAGCATCCGGCACACTAATGGGAGGTTACACGTATGTACAAATCCGTCACGTTCGAAGTTATCGGTGATCAACGACTTCACTGTGAGAGCTGCGAAAACCGCGTTACGCGATTGCTCAAGGGTATGGAGGGAGTAAGCAAGGTTCGCGCGCAAGCGGGTAACCAACGCATCGAAGTACTGGTCGACAACGCTGTGCTGGATGACGCAGCGATTGCGAAACGCTTAAGTGCTGCCGGCTACCAGACCAGATCCGATAGTTCACCCACGGCTTCAAGCAATTGAGGCGGACGGTGAATGATCCCCCTTTAACTAGACAGGCCGTACCCGTTGAAAAATTAATAATCAATCCCTCCATGAACCCTTTTGATTATTTCGAGAGCGTCTCAACCACGATAGAGCACTATCCGCTTTTGGCCGTGCTTGTTGCGGCGGTTGGCGGATTGTTATCAACCAGTACTTGACCGTGCACACTCCCTGCGGGCGTAGGGGTTGTGAGTCTTGTAGGGTCACAGGTTGAAGGAGCCCCGGAAGGCAAGCGCCGGCGGCGAGGCGTGCTGCTTTCGTTTTCCTTCTTCTTCGGTGTCGTCTTGAGCCTGCTCGCGCTCGGCGTGGCGGCCTCTTTCGCTGGCAGACTATTCTCACGCTGGAATGCCGCGTTCGCCTTTGGCGTGGCTGCCTTCTCTTTCATCGCTGGGTTGGCCGCGATATTCGGTCCGTCAGTGCGCCGACACGTCCCTGATCCTGAAGTCAATAAGCGTGGCGGGATGGCGGGCGCGTTTCTATACGGACTCCTCTATAGCGTAGCAACCGTCACCACTTCAGCCGGGCCTTTACTACTACTGCTCACGGTTGCCGCAGCCATCGGGCGGCCCGCATACGGCGCAGCCCTTTCGCTCTCTTACGCAATAGGTCGCGGCCTTCCCTTTCTGCTCCTGGGATTGTTTGCCGGAACTGTCGGTTCGTGGCTGGCTCGGTTAGGACGAGCGAGGCGCATAGCCGAAGTGGTGAGCGGCATTGCTCTTTTAGTCCTCTCAGTCTACTTCGTAAGACTGGCGCAAACGCTATAAAGGGCATGCCCGGTCAAGCGAGCATGCCCTCTGCACATTTAGCTTTTAGTTGACTACCCTCTAACCTTTGAGACTCGCCTTGTAGCCAATGTTGTTAATCGCTTCGACAATCTTCTCGCGCGAAGTGGCCGACGAGTCGAATTCGACCTTGGCTTCCTTCTGCTCGAAGCTGACATCGGAGGAGACCACACCGGGCGTCCGTTTTAGCATCGCTTTGACTCCGCTGGCGCAACCTCCGCAGTGCATGCCTTCGATGGCAATCACGACACGCTCAGTCTTCGGAGTGGCGATGATAGTAGTCGACGCTGTCGGGAGCTGAGCGCGCACTATCAAACCAAAAGCACCTGTGACGGTGAGCGCGAATACCCCGGCGACTACCAGAAGTATGCGGCGGCTGTTTTGGCCCTTCAGACGCGTTAGGTGCAGTTCTTGTTCAATCATTCCCTTAACTTCCCTCTCAAATCGCCACAACTCAGATGATTTTGGCACTTCACAAGATATACGCATTAGTTGATGCAGCGTCAAGGCGAGATGCCTTCGCCAGAGTTGGTGAGGGATGGTTCATTTGAACCAATAGTTTGAACTATAAGACTAGCCCGCCTGACGCAGAACGTCTTTGACCTTCTGCTCGATCAAATCTCGCGTTTCCCGAAATTGATCGGGCAGTAGATTCTTAGGATCGGGGATTTGCCATTCTTCGCGCCGCCTCGCGCGCACACAAGGACACTCGTCCCCGCAGGATCAAGTCTAAGGAACCATCCGCAGTACCATCGCTGAGCCGCACCACTTCTATTGTTGGCTACCAGCGTCGTATCTCCGGTTCTTTCCTTCCGAAGAGCGTCAAATACTTGTCGCGCGTAACAATTATTCAATCGAAAGGTGCTGCCAGATTCTTACTGAGTGGAATAGAGAGAATGGCCCTTATAATATGCAAACTTTCAAAGGATGAGTAGAGCGGTGACTCTCTAGGCAAAGGTTGCTGCGAGGAATTCCTTAGCTCCCTCTGGCCCAGTCGTTCCAGCCAAATCGGACCATTGTCGGGTTCCACCGTGAGGCAAAACCGCAGGAAAGGACAACATTGACGCTCAAAGCTGATAAGCTGAGCTAGCTCAGTGAGACACTCGCCATTGGCTGGAAAACTATAGGCGTAACCATTTTCTAATTCTCTTACATCGACAACAACACGCCGTGCCTTCTGAAGTACGTCCCGCCGTCGCTCTTGACGTTGAGAATCTGTCAAGCTGCATGCTATTGGTAAGCTCATAGTTTCCGTCTTTTTAATGTTAAGCTCTGGGCGCATACATAATAATTACGACACCCACGAGCGCAACGATGCCACCAATGATATCGAACCGATCTGGCAAGATCTTATCAATTTGCCAACCCCCATAAAATCGAAAGAACAATGAAGACCCCGCCGTAGGCAGCATAGACGCGGCTGAAGTTTGCCGGTTGCAATGTTGGGATGACGCCATAAAGAACGAGCACAATGGAGCCCAAGGCGGCGAGCATGATGCTCTTTCCCTCGCGCAACCAAAGCCAAACAAGGTAGCCGCCACCAATCTCACATAGGCAGCCAGAAGGAAATAGAATACGGACTTGGTAATGAGCATACGCTTGGTCAATCCTTTCTGAAACGAAGCTAGTCAATCAAACACAAGAGACCGCGCGCGTAAAAACAAAGCCCACTATTTTTGCATTTCAGTAGGTTATTTCTATTTCGAAGTGGCAGCGGCAAGGAGGCGCAGTCGGCGGCGTATCTCGTCACGCACGCGTCGATACACAGCGCGCTTTGTGTCATCGTCGCCTTCGGCTGCGACTGGATCGTCAAAGCTCCAGTGGATTCGCTTCGTATTACCGGGGAAAACCGGGCAATGCTCGTTGGCGTTATCGCAAACGGTAATCACATAGTCAAACTCTTCTCCGGAGAACTCATCGACAGACTTCGAACGATGTCTCGAAATGTCTATGCCGATGTCGCTCATGGCCTCAATAGCTTCCTGTCTAACGCGACTGGGCTCGACTCCGGCGCTGGCTACTTCAAAACGATGTCCGGCGTCGTGAAGCAATAAGCCTTCGGCCATCTGGCTCCGCGCAGAGTTTCCCGTACAAAGGATGAGCACCCGCCTTTTTTCACTCATTGCCTTGCGGTTTTTTTCGATGAACAATCTCGACTGAACAAGGCACGTGGTCCATGACGAACTGCTATAGCCAACAGTATCTTCACGGCGCGTCTTCAACCGGCTGAAATGGTGAACCCTGTTTGTTCCCGACCAAAGAATCTTCGCTGAAACCACAGCGCCACATTCACGAGCCCAATTAGCGCAGGCACTTCCACCAGTGGGCCGATCACCGCTGCGAAAGCTGCTCCAGAATTGATCCCGAAAACCCCGATTGCGACGGCAATCGCTAGTTCAAAGTTTTTACTGGCAGCAGTGAATGACAAGGTTGCGGTCTTCGAATAATCAGCACCCGCCTTTTTACCCACGTAGAAGCTGACAAGGAACATCACAACGAAGTAGATCAGCAACGGTATGGCAATGCGGACTACATCGAGGGGCAGTCGCACGATCAAATTTCCCTTGAGGCTGAACATCACTACGATCGTGAACAACAGAGCGATGAGCGTAAGGGGACTAATCTTTGGATGAATACGGTGTGGTACCACTCCTTGCCTTTGGACGTCACTAAAATGAAGCGTGTGAGCATTCCGGCGATAAACGGAATCCCGAGATAGATAAAGACGCTCTCGGCTATCTGGCCGATGCTGACCTGGACCACGCTCCCGGAGAGTCCAAACAGCGGAGGCAGCAGTGTGATAAATATCCACGCATACACACTGTAGAACAGGAACTTGAAAGACGCTGTTGAAAGCTACCAGCCCCGCCGCATATTCATTGTCACCCCGCCAGCTCGTTCCAAACGATGACCATCGCAATACAGCGCGCCAGGCCAATCATGATCAGGCCGACCATATACTCCGGATAGTCACGCAGGAAAACTATCGCAAGCGCAAACATCAAGACTGGACCGATGATCCAGTTCTGAATGAGCGAGAGACCGAGGATTTTCCAGTTGCGGAAAACTTCGCCGAGGTTCTCGTAGCGCACTTTGGCGAGCGGGGGGTACATCATCAATATCAATCCCACCGCTATAGGGATGTTAGTAGTTCCGACTTGAAAGCGGTTGATGAAACTCTCGACGCCAGGATCGCTGTAGCCCAAGGCAACACCTATCGCCATCGCCGCGAAAATCCATAACGTCAGAAAGCGATCCAGAAAAGAGAGCCGCGCCCGATTCGCAGGCGAACACTCTGCCGCTGTGTTCACCAGTTTTGTTCGGTTTGGTCTTTTCATCAACCTTAGCCGGGCGACGACAATCCCATGTTCGCCTCAGCGGGAATTGATCCCAGCTCTTCCGGCGAATACCCAAAGGCTTCCGCAACAGCGCGGACACCCTCCTGCTCTGAAGACAAGTCGCTCTTTGCGACTGAACCGTACCTTGATCGTACTGCTCGTTCGATATTCTCAGACATCTTCAACCTCCATCTGCTTAAGTCGTTTGCTCCTAGCCGCACCTAAACTTAGAGCCTCTTTCCGCCCTGACATATGCCTAGGCGAATATGCAGCGGTAGTATCCACCTAAGCTAGATATATGTCAAGGCGTATGTGTGTTAAGATGGCCTTAACAGTTTTGCCATTGCCGGTGTTCGTATGAAATGAAACAGTTCTAAACGTTAGAACCCAACGGAAAAACGTCGGATAGATTGTATCTCTTCGCGACGTGTTGGATCGGTTCCGACCAGATCGCCTTATAAATCTCTTCGCGGTTGTATCTGGACGCAAGATGACGAAGAGCCCACTGTCGAGATCTCTCTTCCTGTCGCTTGTCGACTGCCTTTTGTTCCGCCGTCCTGATATCGACGCCTAACAACAGCGTGCCCAGAACGAGCGGCATTCGCGAGTAGCATGTCGACATCGTCCCGTTTCGCGTCTGGTTTCAGGAGCTTCAAGATCTGGAAATTCTCGGAGTATGTCGCAGCCGTAAGGGCCGTTAAATACTCTGACTCGTCAGACTCATCATCATCATCCAACGTAGGTCCACTTGAACGAGGATCTGCGCCAGCCCACATCAGCAAACTCACCCACTTTAAGTCCCCCTTGAAACAGAAGTGACGTAGGGCCCGGTCACCCTGTTCCTGGAGTTAAGGCGCGGCATTCGAATATTTTTCCTTGCTTTCCCTCCAAGGACGAAGCGCCGTGCGAATCCTCTCATTGAAGGCGACCGCAAACGGTGAATCCGTTATGAAGTCGGCACCGTGATCGAGAAAGTATCGAATGATAGTTGGCTCCCAAATCTGAAGCACCTCAATGAATGGGACCGAGCTTATGTCGGCACCATGTGAGACCAAGAGTTCAATGAAGTCCAGACGCTTTAGGTACACAGAATGCCTCAGGGCCCGATTCTTCAAGTCTTGGCTCGTCTCATTGCGAACGAGCAATTCCACCAGACTGTGGAAACCGCTGTCGAGTGCAACGTCCAGTGGAGTGTTTTTTAGTTCGGCCGGTACACGGAGTGAGTTCCCCGAAGCGATCCAATCCTGGACCTCAAACAACTTTCCGATTTTGCACAGTCGGAGGAGATGCTTTGCCTCAGCGGTAGATAGTGTTTTGGACACGAACAATAATATCAAGCACGTAAGCCTGATTTCTAGCGCCGCACAAATCAATTTACCAGCCCTACATCACTTCATTCGCTGAGCTCACTTCTTCTACTCGGTTGTGCGTGGGGTCTATTCACTGATGTTCCCTTCTCTCTTTTGCCGCCACAACGGTATGATTTGAACTGCACCCTTGACTGACACAAAAAGTTAAGCACATATCCCCGCAGGGGAAGGAGGCTTAACGATGACCAAGAAGGGCGCAGTGGCTGCCAGGACGGCGGTGCTCAAACGTC
>JACCUI010000145.1 GCA_013811945.1 Pyrinomonadaceae bacterium
TCGAGATTCGCAACGCCAGCAACAAAATCCTGAAGACTTACCAGATGCCAGTGCGGGCGAATTTGATGGTCACCGACGGCGAGACAGTGGAGCCGGGCGACATCATTGCGAAGATTCCGCGCGAGACTACGAAGACGAAAGACATCACGGGCGGCCTACCGCGCGTCGTCGAGCTTTTCGAAGCGCGCCGACCGGCGGAGACCGCGGTCATGTCGGAAATCGACGGCATAGTCAAGCTTGGTCCCATTGCCAAGGGCAAACGCAAACTGATCATTACCGGCGACGATCTGGAAGAGCGCGAGTACGATATCCCGCGTGGTACGCACATCAACGTGCAGGAGGGCGACCGTGTGCGCGCCGGAGAGGCGCTAATGGATGGTCCGCTAAACCCGCACGACATTTTGCGCGTGCTCGGCATGCAACGCCTGCAGGAGTATCTCGTTAACGAGATTCAAGAGGTCTACCGCCTCCAGGGAGTGAACATTAACGACAAGCACATCGAAGTGATCGTGCGGCAGATGCTGCGCTGGGTGAAGATCAAGGAAGTCGGCGATACGGACTTCCTGCTCGAAGAGCAGGTGGATCGCTTCCGCTTCACCGATGAAAACGAGCGCGTCAATAATGAAGACGGCGAGGTGGCACAGGCCGAACCGCTGCTGCTGGGTATCACCAAGGCGTCGCTTTCTACTGACTCCTTCATCTCCGCAGCCTCGTTCCAGGAGACCACGCGCGTACTCACCGAAGCTGCTATTTCGGGCCGCATTGACTACCTTCGCGGCTTGAAGGAAAACGTGATCATGGGACGGCTGATTCCTGCCGGCACTGGTATGGAGTATTACCGCAACGTAGACGTGGAGCGTGACGAGTCAATCGACCAGGCACGCGAGCGCGAGCTTGATGAGTTTCCTGACATCGTCGGGGGCCACGAGATGGCCATGCCTCAACGCGCACCTTTGGTGAGCGCGGCAGCCGCCGACGTCGACGTCGACGTCGAAGTCTAAGGAAACTGTAAGACTGGTTCTCAGTCTCTCAGGAAAGACCGGCGGGTCGCACCCCGCCGGTCTTTCCTTTTGGGGCGCTCATTTGTCTTGAACCGACAACCATGAAGGGTGAACCGAAGTCTTACTGCGTATTCCCAGGCGGAACTCCAATTGTTTTCGACGGTTGCCAATCCGGCAGGTTTTGTATATAGTCGGCTGCAATTAGACGGCGGCTGAATGCTTCCGTCTCAGTGGTTGCTGGGGTGAGGACAGTAACCACAATTAGAAAAGGCGCGACGGCCCAAAAACTGTCGTGCCTTTTCGCTTTAAGGCCAACCTAGAGTGCCGAACATTCAGACGGCTATGAACACCACGGCTGTCTAGTCCACATGAACTTAAAGTTCCGACTCTTGCTCGGCACTGTCATCTGTTGTTTCTTCATCTTCCCGTCATCAAGAGAATCTTCGTCCCACGTCAGTTGATAACCAGTAGGTGCGCCCGACTCAAATTCGCACAAACAAGCTTCTTTCAAGCTCTCGAAACCGACACATTTCCGTGCACAGGTGGTTGTATGATCAGTGGCGGCCCCTCTGCAGCCGAGGTTGCGGGATGGTAAATCGGCTAGAGTTGAAAATTCTTTGAATATAAACTCACCCAAAAAACTCGGATTGTAAGATGGCATGTGCATTGCTCCAGAGTCGTTTGACCGACTTGTTTCAAAGCTGCCGATCGCCGAAGAGACTCGAAACTTAGGAAACTAAACGGAGGGGAAGTTATGGCGATGAACGACGAGGAAGTTTGTTTGAGCCCAAACAGCCAGAAAGATTTTTCGATGCGAGCCCTGGAAGCTCCACACGTCCTCTTCGCAGATGTGCGCTCAACGGTGGAGGGCCGGTTTCTGCAAATGGAACAGGCCCACGACCGCATTCGAGCCGAAGAGTTGGCAGCCCGTCTCGCTGCACACACATTGAACTAAACCGGTGGGCTGGGACTAACCCTCTCAAATCAGTCGCAGGTTTCCATCACCCACAGCCGGCCCTTTGATTCGAGGCGCCTATGGCATCGCTTTGGAAGCTTAATGGGTTAAATCCAAAAAAATTAGCCAAGCCTGTCTGGAATGAGATACAGCAGGACGACGTCTTTGGCCGTGCTGCCCAACTCTCGTACTATTTTCTGCTTTCCCTCTTTCCTCTCCTTATTTTCCTGACATCTGTGATCGGCCTCGTTATCGGTAGGGAGAGTGGTATTCGCCAAAATCTGTTCAGCCATTTGTCGCAAGTTATGCCACCCGCGGCTTTCCAGTTAATTGAGTCAACCATGCTGGAAGTGGCCGCGGCCAGCAGTGGCAGCAAAATATCCTTCGGTATTTTGGCGGCACTCTGGGCGGCATCCAATGGAATGGGGGCTATTACGGAAGCACTGAACGTGGCTTACGACGTAAAGGAGTCTCGCCCCTGGTGGAAACAAAGGTTAACCGCTATTGGCTTGACCCTAGCGCTCTCTGTTTTGATCCTTAGCTCTTTGGTAATAGTCCTTTCAGGGGGCAAAATCGCTGACGGCCTAGCAGCAAACTATACGTTGGGGTCGGTCTTCACGTTGACCTGGAAGATACTGCAGTGGCCCATAGTGCTCGCCACTATGTTGTTCGCCTTTGCGATGATCTACTACTTCGCGCCAGATGTGCGGGACCAGAAGTGGATCTGGATTACACCCGGCGCTGTTCTTGGAGTAATTCTCTGGCTGCTCGTTTCGTTTGGCTTTCGCCTTTACCTGGGCTACTTCGATTCTTACAGCAAGACATATGGCTCACTCGGCGCCGTAATTATCCTGATGATGTGGCTGTTTTTCACCGGCGCCGCTGTGCTCATCGGTGGTGAAGTTAACGCTGAGATAGAGCATGCAGCGGCTGAGGCTAGCGTTCCCGATGCCAAGGCAAAGGGTGAAAAGCAAGCGGGAAGCGGAGCAAAGGCTCGAACGGCAAATCAGGGCTCCTGAGTTTCGGTTAAGAGGAGAAGGTGGGTGCTGGACCCGCTGCATACAACGAACCCTCGGCCGTCGTATCACACTGGGGCTTTTTACCTATTTTGTTGAACTCATTTGTCTATGGAGAGGCGCGGAGAGCGCGGAAATAAAGAGGACCGGCGAGTTCTAGCGCTCGCCGGTCTCATTTCACAGATTAAGTCTTGTGCCCCTTGGAAACTTATCCCTGTTTTGACTAGGGTGTCGGCGGCGTCGCACCCTGTGGACACGTCCACAGGTCTACCATCATCTCACCACGCGGCGGTCCCACCATAGTGATGATGCGTCCGGCGTTGAAGCCTCGTGAATTCACCAGATAATCTACGATGCGAGTTCTCTGAGTTTGCACTTGCCGCGATCGGTTGCCCTGACCGGGATAGACAATCACATAAGCGGTACGGGAAGGATCATTCTGCAGCTCGATAGCGTAATTGTCCAAACGGGCCTTCTCGTCGTTTCTGGCTATCTCGCCAAACTCGTCAAACTTCTTGCATTTAAGCGGTACAGGAAATGAAATTGAACAACTCGCGGAACAGTCCAGAGGGTATCCACCCATCGACAGCGTTGCGCGGAGCGTTTGACCAGCCAGACCGGTAGTATCAACTTTGATCGAGGCGGTGCCTTGTCCTTCAATGATCCTGCCTGCCGAGACGGTCCAGTTAAACATTGGAGTTACGTTGCCGGAGCCGCCAGTGAGTGAGGAAGTGAATGTCACCGGCTGGTCGAGCCCAACTCGATCGGGACAGGTAATATGAACATTTGGGCACACCGGCGGTGGAGGTGGTGGGCATTTGACCAAAACAGCGATAGAAGAGAACGCCTCGCATGCCTCGTCGCCGCTGCCTGAGTCTACTGCCAGGAATGCCTTGAAGTAACCTGGTCTGACCCCGGAGAGGTCCCAGGTAACGGCAGCGCCGGTCCCGTCAATGCGTCCTGCACTGGTTGTCCAGTTGTAACGGATTGGATTTCCGCTTTGAGATGTTGCTCTGGCATTGAGACGCACGAGAGATGCACTCGTGTCGCCTTCGCAGGCGTTGAGCACCGAATGATCGGCTGCGAGGCTGACGGTTGGCGGTGCATAGACGAAAGTTTCTCTCGCTCTCTGACCCAATGCTTCGGAGGCAGAAATGCTGAATCCCAACAAGATAAGTGGCAGGAACAATCCGATAAAGTAACTCTTAGATCTGAACATTTCGACTCCTTGTAACTCTGCGTCATTCCAAGGCCACGCGGCGAGCCTTCGATCTCTCTCTTTAGCAATAGCACTTGATAAAGGAAAAAGGACAATCCCAGTCCGTTTCCACAACCACTTGGCCGTCTGGGGGGCCTCCGCCGATGTGTCCGAGGGATTAAGGTTCCTTAATCTATTCCGAAAACCGTTTCTTAGCAAGGTTTGACTCACCTCTCAAATTGGCGTAGATAGTGTGTTCCCTAACACTTATCGCTTCTGCGAGGATCGGGCATGAGATATATCATACTGGTAGTCGTCATATTCTTGTTTTTTAGCCAAGGTGCTTGTTCACGGAAGCGAACTAGACAGGCCGACGCCGAAGCGGCGGCCCGGTCGGCGACGACCATTGAGGGTGAGAACTCAGAAGCACGTGTCTATATGGAAAAGGGCCGGGAGTTCTTTCGGAACGATGAAGACACCCAAGCCGCCGAAGCGTTTCAGCAGGCATTAAAGTTGAACCCCGAACTGGCTGAGGCCCATTTCCGACTGGGTCTGACCTACGACACGCTTGGTCAGGAGCAAGAGGCGGAGGCAGCTTACAAGAAGGCAGTCGAAGCTTACAAAAAATACCTAAGCATAAAAGGGAATAACGATGACGCTGAAGCTCATTACAATCTCGGTCAAACGTATGCTGGGCTTCACCTCTACAGTGAGGCCGCCAGGGAATATCGCCAGGCCACGCGTCTAAAACCGGATGATCCGGCCATTCATTACGATCTGGGGCTGGCCCTGATGAGATTGGCGCAATACGACGAAGCAAGCAGGGCGTTTACTCAGTCGCTCGAAATCGATCCGGAAAACTATCGCGCCGAAGATGAGCTCGCTGAAGCGCGAGAAGGCGTGAAACGTATCCGCACGGGAAAGAAACATCAGGAAGACTTGCTAAAGAAGAAGAAGGACGGGGACCTCGAGAAACAGGGGCAGGATAGCGATGCTCCCTCACCAAAACCGTCAAGTACGCCGATTTGAAAGGATCGCGGTCGTTGAAGTGGAGGAGAAGTTAAATGGCAACATACACACCACCCCCGTATTTTCCCCAGAGTTCATTGGCCCCGCCTGACAAAAACCGGTACAAGAAGTTTAAGCTAGCGATGTTTGCTGCCGGAATCCTTTTAGCCCTGGTGCTGGGTGCCCTGGGTGTGGGAATCTGGTACCTTCTAAAATGGATGTTTTAAATGAGGTAAGGAGGTATTCAAACTAGCAGACCTTCCGGCGGCCGCCAATTCCCTCCCTTCGTGCGGCCGCTGAAATTAGCCCATCCTCATCAAGGCGATGGCTAAAGAGCTAGCAGACGAACTTTGGATGCGCGTCCGCCGGCAGCGAACTCTCGCTGAAGTCGGCAGGCGTGCATTATCCGGCGCCGACCTCTCGACGCTGATGAATGAGACTGTGTCACTGGTCGCCGACATTCTGGAAGTGGAGTACCGCAAGATATTGGAACTCCTTCCGAGCGGCGACCGGTTGTTTTTAGAGGCCGGTGTAGGTTGGAGGGAGGTTGTAAGATCGTGGACGAGATTTTAGTCAACGCGTTAGAGCGCCAAGCGTCCGAGCAGAGGCTGCGGGAGAGTGAGCAGCGGTACCGCAACTTAGTCGAGAACAGCCAGGGCCTCATCTGCACGCACGACCTGGAGGGCACGCTGCTTTCCGTCAACCCGGCGGTCGCCCACCTCAGCGGCTACCAGCCATCAGAGATGGTGGGCAGGAATCTAGGAGTTCCTCATGCCCGCGGTGCGACCATTTTTCGGAGCTTATTTGGAGCGGATCCGGCAGGAGAAAATTGTGAGCGGCCTGCTGCGTGGCATGACGAAAGACGGGAGCGAGCGGGTGTGGGCCTACCGCAACGTCCGGTTTGAGGAGGCCGGGAAGCCAGCTTACGTGCTCGGCCATGCCGTCGATATCACGGAACGGGTGCGGGCCGAAGAAGCGCTCAGGGAGACTGAGGCGCGTCTGCGCACGGTGATCGCCAACTCGCCCATCGTCCTCTTTGCGTTGGACGGTGAGGGAGTCTTTACACTTTCCGAGGGCAAGGGTTTGGAATAGAGCAGAAATTATTTTTCCCTTCCAGAGTCTGTCGGAAAAACATTTTGAAGTGTGGCTTCAGCGCGAGCGCTTGCGAGCATGAACATGCCTGAAAGGCATGAAGTTAATAGCCGGGGCAACGCCCCCGGCTAAGGTGGGCTTTCAGTTCCGACCCTGAAAGGGTCGCAGTTTTAACGGATTTCATCACGCAATTTGAGTCTTTGCTTGGACGGGTGCGACCCCTTCAGGGTCGGGGAGCTTTACCAGTCTTCCGGGGGCGTTGCCCCCGGCTATTGACTGCGTCCCTTTCAGGGACAAGACGAATTCAGGGACAAGGGCGAACTGCTTTCGAATGTTTTTCCGACAGGCTCTCAGGGTCAGGAATCTTTAGCCGAACCCCTCAAAGAAACTCCTGACGTCGGAGGCTAGCTAAGCTCCATCGTGAGTGGAAGTTAGAGAAAGAGCGGCGAAAATCTGCGAACGGTTCCGCAAAGGGTTTCTTTTGGACATCTGAGGCGGTTTCACCTGCTCTGAAACTCCGTGGGCGTCGCGAAAGCTCGCCCACGGCTATTGGCTTAAATCCCTTCGGGATTCGAAAACACATTGAATCTGACCTCAAGCTCAAACTGACCCACAATGCACTCTTTGCTTTACTTTAACTTTACGGATTGCTTGACAGTTAAAGCCTTGACCCTTATAGTTTCCCGTTTCGGACTACAGTCTGAAGTGGACAGTGCAACGTCCAGTTGGTTCTGTCGGTGTGGAGGCGTTGCCGGCTGTTAATTTGTGCAGTCGTTTGACAAGTATTGTGGCGTAAAATGCACGCGTCGCGACGGCCTCACGAGCCGGTTGCTCCCGCGCGTGCGCGCTTGAAGGGTAAACCCCCCTTTCGTCCTAAATGCGACGCCACAGAAAAGTTCCGGCTCAAGGGAAGCTATCATCCACACCCGCCTGAAAGCGAACTCAGAACATCCCTGCGTCTAACCTTGTAAACGGGGCAGTCGCCTGCGCTGACTGCCGGACGAAGCGAATTCCCAGTTGGGACCGCGGGTTCCGGAAAGAGGCAGGCAGCGCCCTTTTGCGCTCTCGAGCAGGGTGCGTCAGGCTAAAAGAGGAAACAGCAGTGCCCACGATAAATCAACTTGTTCGCAAAGGGCGTCAGAGGGTGAAGTACAAGACGGCCAGCCCGGCGCTACAGAGTTCGCCCCAGAAGCGCGGCGTATGCACACGTGTGTATACGCAGACTCCTAAGAAACCCAACTCAGCTCTGCGCAAAGTCGCACGTGTCCGCCTGACGAACGGAATTGAGGTGACGACCTACATTCCCGGCGTGGGACACAATCTGCAGGAGCACTCAATTGTCTTGATACGGGGCGGGCGCGTGAAAGATCTGCCGGGCGTTCGTTATCACGTGATTCGTGGAACGCTTGATTCCGTTGGAGTATCGGATCGTAAGCAGGGTCGTTCGAAATACGGCGCCAAGCGACCGAAGGCTGGAGCTGGAGCGAAATAGCTTGGAAGGGTGCCGGTGCCAGATGCCGGGTGCCAGAAAATAAAGCGGAAACAAAGAAGTGCCGGAACAAAGAGGTAACCGACACCTGATACCTAAAAATTATGCCAAGAAGAAGAGTTGCTGAGAGACGAGAAGTACTTCCGGATCCGATCTACAACAGTCCGCTAGTGACGAAGTTCATTAGCGGTGTCATGTGGGGTGGGAAGAAGTCAGTGGCCGAAGGCATTTTTTATGATGCCATGCGTCAGGTCGGTGATAAGACGGGTGAAGAGCCTCTCAAAGTGTTCAAGCGCGCGATTGATAATGTGAAACCGACTGTCGAGGTAAAGTCGCGCCGGGTTGGCGGTTCCACTTATCAGGTACCTATTGAGGTTCACCAGGAGCGTCGCGGGGCGCTGGCGATTCGTTGGATTGTCTCTTACGCCCGCGGACGTGGCGAGAAAACCATGACCGACCGTCTCGCGGCAGAGATTCTCGAAGCGGCCAATAATCGTGGCAACGCTGTAAAGAAGAAGGAAGATACGCATCGTATGGCCGATGCCAACAAGGCGTTTGCCCATTACAAGTTCTAAGAACATGGCTAAGCAAGATCTAAATCTGACCAGGAATATCGGCATCATGGCGCACATTGATGCGGGTAAGACCACCACCACCGAACGCATCCTCTATTACACGGGCATTACGCACAAAATTGGCGAAGTGCACGAAGGTACGGCGACGATGGACTGGATGGAGCAGGAGCAGGAGCGCGGTATTACGATTACAAGCGCCGCAACAACCTGTTACTGGGAGCGAAACGGCGTCGATCATCGCATCAACATCATCGACACTCCCGGTCACGTCGACTTCACCATGGAAGTTGAACGTTCATTGCGAGTTCTGGACGGCGCGGTAGCTGTATTTGATGGCGTTGCCGGCGTCGAGCCGCAGTCGGAAACTGTTTGGCGGCAAGCTGATAAGTACGGCGTGCCGCGAATTTGCTTTATTAATAAGCTCGATCGGGCCGGCGCATCGTTTGATCGCTCGTTTGAATCGATTATCACCCGCCTTGGTGCAAACCCCGTCGCAGTCCAAATTCCCATCGGCCTTGAAGATCAGCTCAAAGGCGTCGTCGATCTAGTCACCATGAAAGGTTTGATTTGGAATGACGAGAGTAAGGGTGCGGAGTATGAGACTGCCGAGATTCCTGAAGATCTCAAAGAGGCAGCTGTGGCTGCGCGGGAAAGGCTGGTTGAGGTGGTTTCGTCCGTTGATGACGGCCTGATGCATAAGTATATCGAGGGTGAGCACATCTCTGAGGAAGAAATTCGGAAGGCGCTGCGTAAGGGAACTCTCGAGCTGAAGCTGGTTCCCGTGGTAACGGGTTCAGCGTTCAAAAATAAGGGTGTGCAAACTTTACTGGATGCCGTGGTTGACTATCTGCCGTCGCCGCTGGATATCCCACCCGTTGAGGGAATAAATCCCAAGACTGGGGAGATTGAAGTTCGTCCGCCCGATGCCAGCGCACCGTTTTCAGGCCTTGTTTTCAAGATCATGGCCGACAAGCATCTGGGCCAGTTATCTTTCGTTCGCATTTACAGCGGCACGACCAGGGCGGGTTCTTTTGCCTACAATCCAATCAAAGACACCAGAGAACGCGTCGGTCGCCTGATGCGCATGCACGCGAATAAGCGCGAAGATATCGAAGATGCGAGCGCGGGCGAGATAATTGCCATTGGCGGTATGAAACAGGTGACCACGGGCGACACGGTTTGTGATGAGAATAAGCCGATCATTCTGGAGAGAATGGAATTTCCAGCCCCGGTGATTCGCGTGGCCGTTGAGCCCAAAACCCGTCAGGACCAAGACAAACTTGGGCTGGCATTGAATCGGCTGGCCCAGGAAGATCCTTCCTTCAATGTTTCAACCGATCCGGAAACTGGCCAGACGATCATCGCCGGCATGGGCGAACTTCATTTAGAAATCATTGTCGATCGTATGAAGCGCGAGTTTGGCGTGGAAGCAAATGTTGGCAAGCCACAGGTAGCCTACCGAGAGACAATTACTCAGCCGGCCCCGGGCAAAGAAATCTACAAGAAGCAGACCGGCGGTCGTGGTCAGTTTGGCCATGTAGAGATTGAGATCGAGCCCGCTCCGGGCGAAGGCTTTGTCTTCGAGAACAAGATTACCGGCGGGGCAATCCCCAAGGAGTTTATCAAGCCTGTAGAACAGGGAATTAAGGACGCCATGGAGCGTGGTTTCCTAGCGGGCTATGAGTTGGTGGACATCAGGGTGCGCCTGGTTTTTGGTAAATACCACGAGGTTGACTCTGACGAGCGCTCCTTCCACATTGCTGGCTCGCTGGCATTTCAGGACGCCCTGCGAAAGGCGAAGCCGGTGTTGCTAGAACCGATCATGCGCATAGAGGTCGTCACGCCGGACGACTATATGGGCGCTGTTACCGGGGACTTGAAGCGCCGGCGGGGACAGATCGAAAAAATGGAGCCGCGACCGGGTGGTGCGCAGGTGCTAACTTCATTCGTCCCCCTTTCAGAGATGTTTGGTTATACGACCGATCTGCGTTCAGCCACTCAGGGACGCGCGACATCCACGATGCACTTTGAGCGCTACGAACAAGCGCCCAAGAGTGTTGCTGAAGAAGTAATCGCAAAGGTTCAGGGAGTGGCGAGCAAATAAACAGCCGAAGCTATTAACAGGCGGGCGTTGCCCGCTGTTGGTTCGCTTATAAAAAGGAGCGAGACAAGAATGTCCAAGGAAAAATTTGACCGTTCAAAGCCGCACGTGAACATCGGGACGATCGGGCACGTGGATCACGGGAAGACGACGTTGACGGCAGCGATCACGAAGGTGCTTGGGAAGAGCAATCCGAAGGTGCAGT
>JACCUI010000158.1 GCA_013811945.1 Pyrinomonadaceae bacterium
AGATGTTGAAAGAGGGCGCCAACGTTTTGTTGCTGGACGAGCCGACCAACGATCTGGACGTCAACACCCTCCGCGCGCTGGAAGAGGCGCTGGAGAATTTCGCCGGCTGCGCGGTGGTAATTTCCCATGACAGATGGTTCTTAGATCGGATCGCGACGCACATCCTCGCGTTTGAAGGCGACAGCAAGGTCGTCTGGTTCGAAGGAAACTATTCGGACTATGAGGCTGACCGCAAGGCGCGGCTGGGCACGGCCGCGGAGCAACCGCATCGGATCAAGTATCGGCAGTTGACGCGCGGATAATCGACAAATTAAGCCTGACTATCCACAGATTACGCTGACTATACAGAGGAAGAAGAGGCAAGGCGGAGAGCATCGTGAAATCTGGGAGCGACGAGCTAACTATTTCTGTTCACTCATCTGATCATCAATGGCTTGCAAGGCGCGCTCGAGCATCGTGCGATGAGCGGGAACAGTGGCACGACTCAGTTGGCCCATGATGCGCGAGCGGGAAAGCCGTAAGGATTCGAGTTGCGCCTTACGGGCGCGGTCTTCTGCCGAACCTGTGCTCTTATTCGCTCGGGCCTCGACCGCTGCCTGTTGCTGTTCGAGGTTCTCTTCCAGCTTGCCGGCCAGGTCGTCTCCATCCCACGGCATAATCCACCTCCTGAGTGGACCATCGTAGCATCTATCCCGTGGTCTGGATGAGAAATGTGTCGGTTTGTGCTAATTCAGTTTAGCGTTCAAGCTTCAGCTTGTCCGTACCGCTGAGCCCAAACCTAAAGTTGAACACTGAATTTCCGGACTCAAGATGGACCAGTACCGTCCGTAATGCTGGGACTTAACGCGAAAGGGGATGATTTCAACGGAAATGCTGAAGGACATTTACTAGACTCGGTAATCGCGTGGTGTTGTAATCTTTGGTAATGCCAATAGTCAACCTCTCTGCGAGTAGAGCGGTAAACTCCGCCACCGAGAGAGGCGTACTAAACAAAAATCCTTGCACCTCGTCGCATTTCAGCATCTGCAAAGATTCGAGTTGTTCCTGGGTTTCCACACCTTCGGCTATCACATTCAGTTTCAAGGCATGCGCGAGCGTAATGATCGCGCTGACGATGGCTTCGTTGTCGGGATCGGTGTTGATGTCTTTCACGAACGACTTATCAATCTTAAGTGTGTCGATCGGGAACCGTTTCAAGTAGTTCAAGGAGGAGTAGCCGGTGCCGAAATCATCGACGGAAATATGAATTCCCATGGCTTTCAGCTCGTGGAGTTTTCGGATAGCTTGATTCGGGTCTTTCATGATCGAGCCTTCGGTCAGCTCCAACTCCAGCAGGTTAGGATCAAGCCCGGTATCTTTTAGTATTTGAGCAACTGACTCAACCAGTGCAGGTTGCTGAAACTGGCGCGCCGAAAGATTGACTGCGACGCGCAAGGGATCAAAACCCGCATCCTGCCACGATTTGCTTTGCAAGCAGGCAGTGCGCATGACCCACTCACCGATAGAAACGATCAGCCCGTTGTCTTCCGCAAGTCCGATAAACTCGGCCGGATAAAGCAGGCCTAGCGCCGGATGCTCCCAGCGTACCAGGGCTTCCATCGCCACGAGTTGAAAGCTTTGTATGTTTACCTGAGGCTGGTAGTGGATGATGAATTCCTCGCGCTCGAGACCGGACCGCAAATTGTTTTCAAGAACCAATTGCCTAAGTGCCTTGGTAGTTCTGCCCGCCTGGTAGAACTGATAGTGATTGCCGTGTAATTCTTTGGCCCGGTTCAAGGCAGTGCCCGCAGTCTTCAGCAGCGTCACAGCATCTTTTGCGTCGTCTGGATTGAGACTGATGCCGATGCTCGAGGTCAGAAACAGTTCCTGCTCGTCGAAATAAAACGCCGCACTGAGGGTCTCCTGGACGTGCCGGGCAATCTTGGCGGCGTCTTCGGGGCGATTGACCTCAGTCAGCAAAAGAGCAAAATCGTCTCCTCCAAAACGCGCCACCGTGTCGCTCTCGCGCACGCAAGCAACGATTCTCTTTGCCACCTCGCGCAATAATTGGTCGGCGGTCACATAGCCCAACGTGTCGTTAATGGTTGCGAACCGATCCAGGTCGATCAACAGAACTGCCAGCTTTCGTTCGCTGCGGTCGGCCGCGAGAAGCGCGTGTTTCAGACGATCCTTGAACAGCTCATGGTTTGGCAGATTTGTTAGTGCGTCGTGATAGGCGAAATAATTTACTTTTTCTTCGGCTTGCTTGTATTCGGTGAGGTCTACGGTGAAGCACACCAGTTCCTTTTCCGATCCTGACACCCGTGCGGCACCAAACAGCACGGGCGCTCGGCTGCCATCTTTGCGAATGCATTCCTTCGCGAAGGGGGCACAGGTTCCAGTCACGTTCATTATTTCAGTCGCATAGTCGTCCAAGTGACGATATTCCTGCGCGGTCAACTCACGCCAGTTCAACCTCCCGGCGCTAAGATCCTCGCGGGTATACCCTACGATTTTTAGGAACGCCTCATTGGCTTCAGTGACCAAGCCTTCAAGGTCCGCAAAACAGATCCCAGTGATGCCGTAGTCGAAAATAGAGCTGAGTCGTGCCTCGCATCGACTTAACGCCTGGTGCCCTGCTGCGTCAGTTAGTAGTTTTTTTGGCGGCATAGTTCAAATTTGCGAGGCTCAGGCCATGTGCGGTCGAGGAATAGGTCAGACGCGGCGGTTAGGCAATTGCGACAAGAGCTCCTAACGCCGGATTCTACTTAGAATCTATTTGCGAGCGTGGGGGCGTGGACTGGTCCGAATTTTTGGTGAAAGGGGGGATCGAATTTTGGAAACTAACCCCCGGAGCTAAGAGTACCAAATAATACTGGAGATTCCAAGACTCTTAGGTTCCTGGTAGTAGGTCAGTCTGAGCTTGAGGTCAGATATGAATGTGTTTTCGAATCCCGCAGGATTTAAGTCAACGCCGTGGGTGAGGGTTCGCGACGCTCACGGAGGATCGGAGAAAAGACTCCGGACCCTGGAAGGGTCAAACTGTGCCAGACAATGTGACGCCTTCAAGGCCAGGCAATTTTTTCTTTCGCCTATCCGTGGGGGTCGCGCAACGCTCGCCCACAGCTATTATTAAATCCCTGCGGATGATGAACCGAAACCCAAACTGTCCGCTACCACATTCCCAGGCACCTTAGGAGAGGCGCCCGGGGCCCGGGGCCATCACATCTTCGATTTCCACTCCGCTACACGCTTTTCCATATCCGCCACAGCCTGCGCGTTGGCGTTGGCTGCCTTGCCAAGCTGGATAGCTTTCTCGCCGGCAGCTATCGCCTCCGCGGTCTTTCCCTGTTCGGCCAGGGTGCGCGCCTTGAGGCCGACGTTGTTGAAGTTCTCCCGAATCTTGATGGATTGATCTAACCACTGCATAGCTTCTTCGGTATTGAGTTTGTTCTGGAGTGCGAAATTCGCAGCTTGCGCGCGCATCTGCCAGTCGTCAGGCTTGGCCGCAGCCAGGGACGCACGGGCCTTTTCTAACGCCAGGGCCTTCACATCCTTGACCTCAACCGTGAAGGGGACGCTCACCTTGTCCCAGAGAATGTTGACCTGAGCTGAATTCTCAGTGATAGGATCCAGATTGAACATCAACCACTCCTGATTATCGGCCACCATCTGGGGCTTGGCCTTCACGCGGAGCACATCCTTCTTATCGTCGTAGGAGAAGCTACCCCACTGCCCAGAGTCGCTGTTGAAGATAATCGACCACTCTCCGTCTTTGGCGGGTATGGTGTGCAGGCTGTAACGTCCGGCGGCCAGCGGCTGCCCGTTGATTAGTACGCCATCGCTCACTTCAAACATTGTGGCTTCGTTTGCGCCCGTGCGCCAAACATGTCCGAAGGGCACGATCGGGGCGTCTTTCGCTCGCGCCCGGGAGTCATCCAAGGTCGCGGAGCCGGGGGCGGTGCCTGCCGGTGCGTCGCCCCAGATCTTGCGACCCTTCACTCCGGGACGGCTATAGGTGATTGTAATATCAGTTACGCCGACGGTCTGCATTACGCTAGCTTTCTGACTCGGTCGCGGGAGTCGCAAGGGCGTCTGAGCAAGAGCAATGGCACTAAAAGCCGTGAGCAAAACGAGGGAGGCCGTACTGTAGCGAAGGGATCTTTCCAGGGTCTTCATATAAATTCTCCTTGTAAACTTCGATTGGTCTTGGTGGCTTCAGAAATCCCGAGACGCGGATTGTATTACGTCGGGGCAAAAAAGCTAAACAGTGATAGCAATTTCGTGTAATGCAAAAGCCTCTGGAGAGCGTGGCGAGCCAGCGACGAAGCTTTGATTACGGATCGAGATCGTTAAGAACGACCAGTTCGGCGTTGACCCGAGAGTGGTTTCGCCGGCTCTTGGTCCTGACTGGAATTCGCACAAATTGATTTTGACTCCTCCGTTAAAAGCGAACGGTTCTAATGCAGGCTGAGATTTCCTAACGCATTAGCGGCGCCGCAACGACGCGGTTTAAGGCGTTATGGCGCGAAATTATTGTTCTAGACTCCGCTTTTGGACGATTGGCATAACCATTGCACCTGTGGAGGCTGAACTGGGTTTTTGACAAAGGGGTAAATTCTAAACAAAGGAGACTTCGCGTATGTTGTGGACAATTCTCGTGATTCTACTGGTGCTCTGGCTGCTCGGCTTTATCGGAAGCGTCGGTGGCAACCTAATTCACCTTCTTCTGCTCGTGGCCCTTGTGATCCTGATTATCAATCTGGTGTCAGGCCGAAGAGGACCCGTAGTCTAGACTCATCACGTAACTTAGCGTCTGTCGGAAACAAGGGAAGATCGTTAACTTCGCCGGTCTTCTCCAGAAGCCCTGGTGGAAACACTAGAGCGTAGTCCACAACAGGCAACGCTTCTTCAGCAATGAAGGGGCGTTGCTTTGTGGCAAACACTGCCGGTTCATCAGCCCAACGCATTCGCTCCGGGATCCAGCCAACAACGCAATAAGCTGCCCTCCCGGTCAAGCAGTCTAATCGTACTGAGCACGGGCGTTACGGAGGAGAGTATGCCAACAACAATAGCACGTAAAAGGTCGGCTGCGAAGAAATCGAGCAAGGGTCGATCAGCTTCGAAGAAATCAACCACTTCGCGCGGTGGCAAAAAGAGCACTAAGAAAGCCGCACGCAGGAAGACGAGTGTCGCTTCAACCAGGAAGCGCGCAGCCAGTAAAGGCCGAAAGCGAGCTTCCACGACCAAAACTTCTACGAAGAGAAGAGCGTCCAGCAGAAAAGCAGCCAAAAAGTCCGGGCGAAAGCGCTCAACTAAGGGCCTTCTTTCTCGCGCCAAGGAAGCTGCGAAGGCAGTGTTGACCGGCGCCGCAGTCGGTGCAGCATCGGGCGCGGTTCTGCACGCCGTCGAATCAGGGAGCCAAGTCGCAGGAATCGACCAGAAGAATGAGAAGAAAACCGAGTCGACTAAAGGGGAAGGCTCAGGCGAATAAAAGCGAGAACTCCTACACGGGATGAAGGTGACAGGGCGCTGTCAATCAGCGCCCTCTATTACCAGAGACGAGGTAAATAAAGTGAACCGAGATCCGGAAAATGAACCTTGGCGCCCGGCTGAAAGACCTGATGAGACGCCAACGCATCCTTATGATCCGATGCATCCGGATCCTTCACCGGCTCCCAACCCGGTGCCAATACCGCCGGATCAAGAACCGGCTGCGCCGGTGAAAGAACCTACCACCCCTATGCCCATGACCGATCCAGAACCACCGGAACCTACCAGACTCTCGTGACAATAATACTGGTAATCCGAGACGGCGAGACTAACTTCCGCCATGCGCAGACTTGGCGCGTTTGTCCATCTCTTCCGGAGTTACGTCTTCCTGGTGAGTGGCGATGTGCCAGACGTGTCCAAACGGATCTACTAAACTGCCAGTGCGATCGCCGTAGAATTTATCCTGCACGGGCTGTTGCTCCAATGCGCCGGCGACAATAGCACGCTTGAAAATTGTATCTACATCTTCGACATAAATCATCAGAGACACAGGTGAGCCACCGAGCGTTTGCGGACTCACGTATTTCATCTCCGGAAACTCGTCAGCAAGCATGACGGGTGAATCTCCTATCTTAATCTCCGCATGCCCGATTTTTCCGTCCGGCTGGGGCATGCGAAAAAGCTCGATAGCGCCGAACGCCGTCTTATAAAACTCAATCGCGGCGGCAGCATTTTTGATGATCAAATATGGTGTCACTGAATGATAACCCTCGGGAATGGGCTTTACTGCGCCAGTCATTGGTTTTCTCCTATCAGGTTCCAGCATTTGTTGAATATCAGCAAGTAAGGTTTGATCGTGTCCCTGGGGACTTACCTTCTCATAAACTTTACGCACCACGCCGTTTGGATCCACCGCAATCGAAGTGCGGTCCCAATACATCGTGCCTTTATAGTCGGTTTGACCTACGCCGCAGGCCTTGAGCAATTCCGCATTCGTATCCGCAAGTAAGTCGATTGTGAAACCAAACTTGTTGGAGAAGTCCTTATGTGAGGCGACATCGTCCTGGCTGACGCCGACGACTGAAATTCCCGCGGCCTCGAAGTCTTCCTTGCTAGCCGTGAAAGATTTTCCCTGAATCGTACAACCGGGCGTATCGTCTTTCGGATAAAAGTAAACTACCAACCATTTGCCGGCGAAATCACCGAGTTTCATTGTTTTCCCGTCCTGGTTCGGAAGAGAGAAATCCGGAAACTGCTTTCCTGTTTCAAGCATATACATTGACCTTTCGTCGCGTCCGACTGTTCTGAAGTGATGACCGATTTGAATCTTCATTCTAGATGCTTCTGGTTCAGAATCCAATCTCTCAGAAGGCCCGCACGGGTACTGGTTCATAGTGACCGGACGTTCAGCATCAACCTTAGGTTGCGACTTAGCCAGCCGGAGAAGCTAAAGCTTGATGAACTCTAGCCTGAACCAGCACCAAGGTGCGTGGCGATGTACCAGGTGTTGCCGAACGGATCTGTTACCGCAGCAACGCGATCGCCATAGGGCTGATCCGCAGGTTCGCTCATCGAGGTGGCGCCTGACGCCACGGCCCGCTGGTACCACGCATCCACGTCATCCACGTAGAGGAAAAACATCGTCGGCATCGGCTGATACGGACCATGGGCTTCCCCCATCTCCAAAACCGAGTCTCCGATTTTTATTTTCGCGTGGACCACAGGGCCGTCCGCCTGAAGGCGATAGACCGCCACCTCTGCTGCTCCGAAGGCCGGTTTCAGAAACTCGATCATTTGGGCTGCGCCTAACGGATGCAGATAGACATTCACACTGTGAAGACCCTCATCAGTGTGGGTGCCTGACAGGCGTTTCGCGATATACCATTCATTGCCTGAAAGATCTTTCACACCGGCGACGCGCTCACCGTGATCCTCAATCGGCCCCATCATTGAGTTAGCTCCGGCATCAAGCGCTCGCTGATACACAGCGTCAACGTCATCCACGTAGAGATGCAGTGCGGTCGTCATAGGCGTTCCGCGCCAGGTCTCGCCGCCACCGATCATTACCATCGAGTCGCCGATCTTATACTCGGCATGCATACCACCTTCAGAACCCATCCCGTAGATTTGTCCTTCCGCGCCAAAGGCTTCCTTGACAAACTCGATCAATTGCGGAGCCCCCTTAACCGCAAGATAGGGTGTTATGGTATGAAAGCCTTCACGAGCTGGCTTCGAAGATCTGAGATCTGAGATCTCAGATCTCAGATCGCCTGCCGCTGACGCTTTAATGGTGGGCATGTTTGCTATCCTTTCCAGATCTTCCCTGAGGCGGGTTCGAAAATCATGACGCGGAAGATCGCGTAGTTCAGCCGCAATACGCACGAATGGCTCCACCTCAGCGCTTAATCCCCGCGCTGCCTCCGAGTTGGCGAGCACCGCTGCCACCGCTTGATTAAGCTGTTCTACAAGACTCTCAGGCATTCTGATCACCCGGCTTGTCGTCAAATTGTGTCCGCAGATTTTGCAGAGCACGGAACTGAAGCTGTTTCACAGCGCCCTCGGTGCGTCCCAGCTCTTGCGCGATCTCGCGTATACTTTTCTCCTCAGCAAACCGCAGCCTGAGAACTCGACCTTGATCCGCAGGAAGCTGATCAACCATCCGGAAGAGCCGGGCTCGTTGTTCGACCTCCTCAAGACTAAACTGAGCATTCTCCGCCGCATCTTCCAGGTCGGCGATATCGACTGTTCTAGCGGTGTGCTTGGATCTGTCAGCCACCATGTTGGCGGCGATTCTCAATAGCCACGCCGCGAATGGCACCCCCCGCCAGGTAAATCGCGGCAAGTTTTCAAGGGCCCTCTTGAAGACCTCAGAAGTGAGGTCTTCGGCCGCCGCGCGGTCGCGCACGCGTCGAGCGATGTAGGCATATATCAGCTCAAAGTTAATTTCATAAAGGTCGGCAAACCTGGCAGGATCTCTTTGCGCAGCTTCAACCAGGAGGCGCTCAAGCGCCCCGTTCGCGGCTCCCAGCGATGCAGGTTTTCCGACGGCCATCTGTGCTCTCTGCCTGTATAAACGCCCGTGAGAGAAAAAGGTTACGCACGAATCCTAACAAGGATGGCTGTACGTCGGCTTTTAGCGTTCCCTTCTATAGCCCTGTTTGGAACAGATCTCGACTTCAACCATTCTCTCGCTGGCCCACACTCCCTGTGAGGGTCGCTAGCTTGGCTAACTCTCATTCACACCGCGGCTTCAGACCGGTGGCAGGGCATGCCCTCTGATTCCCTAACCTTTTTGCGATTTTGGGGTGGGCCAGTCGGTGACCTTAAAGGGCCGGTTAAAACCGTCCAAGGTCGGGGCTCGGTTAGACACCGGGCTAAAGGCGCGGGTTTATTGAATCAATGCGAAAGCAAACTGACTACTACCCCACTCCCTTTTTCCCTTTCCGGTTTTCGCCTTTTCTCCCTTCCAAGCTACAATAGGCTCAACTCTTCCCCGTAGTCCGGCGTCTAACAGGCAGAACTTTGCTAAGCGCCAGTTTCTATTGTAGCCAGCCATTGAGGTAAGAATTCATGAAGATCTGGATGACCTCCTTATTTATTCTCGGGCTCACGTTCGGGGCAGCCTCTTTAGTCTCCGCACAGGTAGACCCGAAATTGGATTCTACTGAGGAACAACAGCAGAAGGAAAAAAAAGCTGAGAAGGAAAAGAAGGCGTACGCTCTGCTCGAACAGGTTGTTGAAGAGGCCCAATTACTGAGGCTGCCTGAGAACCGTGTCCAGGTCCAAGTTAGCGCCGCCGACTTGCTTTGGGAACGTAATGAGGGGCGCGCTCGCACGCTGTTCGCGCTGGCCGCCGAGGGGGTGGCCGAGATGATGCGGAATGCGAATGCGAATCCTGGCCAGGAAGGGCGTAGAGGTCCTAATCGGGGCAGAACTGGTGGCCAGCTTCGACAGGAGTTGGTACTGGCCGTCGCTCGTCACGATGCCACGCTCGCTTATCAATTACTGGCTGCTACCCGACCTCAGACACCACCTGCCGTAACTGGCTATTCGCGATTGGACTCCGAAGAAGGTCTTGAGGAACGTCTGCTGGCGCAGGTTGCGCAGCTGGATCCCAGACTTGCGTTGCAGAATGCTGAGCAGATGCTCGATAAGGGCCAGTACTCGCGTTCCCTGGCCCAGGTGCTGGCCCAGCTTCAGACGAAAGATAAAGATGCGGCGGCGAGGCTCGAAGACAAGCTTATAAAGCGACTTCAATCTGCGAACATACTCTCCGCGCCTGATGCCGGCACACTCGCACTTAGTTTGCTGCGACCAGGCCCGCGGCCTGCTGACAGCGGCACCATTCCCACCTCGGCTACATCCAGTAACAGCCTAGAGATGCTGGCGCTTTCCACTTATACGAGCTTATTGGAAAACGTCATCGACGTAGCACTAAAAGCCACCCCCGCTCCTGCGGGTGGTCAACGAGGTGCCAACAACATCCGCGGCAGACGAGGCGGTCCCGGAAGCGGTGGCAGTGGACAAAACAACGCTACGACTGAACCGTCCGCGGCGGAACTTGAGCAGGGCAACGCACGGCGGCTCATGGGTGGATTGCGGATAATGCTGCCGCAGATTGACCAGTACCTGCCAGGGCGTTCCCAGGCGGTACGTCAGAAAATGACGGAGCTGGCCATCACCGATAATTCACGTGCCGCAATGATCCAAGTGGAGAGAGCGATGCAGCAAGGCACGTCCGAAAGTCTCCTTGCGGCAGCAACTTCTGCTCCGCAAATGATGCAATCGCGGATTTATCAGCAGGCTGCACTCAGGGCCCTCGACGAAGGAGATGCCGACCGCGCACGTCAGATTGCCAACAATCATCTGGAACCGGGGACGCACGAATCGGTGTTGCGGACAGTGGAGTTTCGGCAGACCTCTGAAAAGATTGATATCAGCAAAGTGGCCGAGGTGCGGCAGATACTCGCAGGACTGCGTTCCGATGATGAGAGAATCGATTTGTTGGTGCAACTGTCGGGAAATGCCAGGCAGAACAATCCCAAGCTGGCGGTTGAACTTCTGAATGAGGCTCGGCAGTTGACAAATCGGCGTGCCACGAATTACCGACAGCTCGAACAACAACTTATGGTCGCTGAAGCTTTTAGAGACCTTGAGCCGGCACGCAGTTTTGAGATTTTGGAACCTGGTATCATCCAGCTCAATGAGTTGTTAACGGCCGCTGCGACTCTCAGTGGATTTGAAATCAATGTTTTCCAGGATGGCGAGCTACCACTGGAAGGCAGGAATGGTTTGAGCAACATGGTGACACGCTACGGTCACGTGATCGGCCTTCTGGCAACAAGCGATTTCAACCAATCTCAAACTCTAGCCCATAGATTTCAGCTTTCCGAGCCGCGCATTGGGGCGCGGCTCGCTATCGTACGCAGCATGTTGGGTAAGGAACCAGGTTTCAGGTCGCGTGGTTCCCGCTTTAATCAGAATACATCCATTCGTAGAGGTCAGGACTAGGTGGATAGGGGTTGGGGGCGAAACGGAACCGGAATACGATAGCAGAGCCGTATGTTGATCTATAGACCCTTTCCCCTTTTACCCCTTAACTTGAACCCGGCGTAGCCTGGCCCAGGTGGCCCAAGGCGCGCGCTTCAAAGGCGTCTACACTATTCGAAAGCTAGTGATCAGCTGAAACGAACTAGTAGCGCCCGTAATCGAGCCGGGTGAAAAGGCAAAAAGGGCCTACGGTGATTTGCAGGTCCAAGAAATTCTGCAAATTGTTAACTTAAAATGGCAGTTCAAGGTTGAGTGTTCGAGCATCTGGCCCCGGCGCGGCGCGCCGTCCTTCCAAGTTTATCAACTCCCTAGGTACAATCGTCACCTCCCTTTCGAACAATTTGCGGCAGGAGGTTAGGAATGCGTCTCTCGTCTCGCAATACCAGTCCTTGGTCTCGTACGTTTCTAATTTTATGCCTCGGCCTCGCGCTCTCGTCATCGTGCGCCACGTCCAGCGGACCAGACGTAGGCTCCAACGCCAAAGCCACGCCCGCGGAAGCTGAGCAGTTTGTTGCTGACGCAGAGAAACGACTGCTGGAACTCAACATTAAGTACGCTCGCGCTGACTGGGTGAAGAGCACCTTCATAACCGACGACACCGAAAGCCTTTCGGCCGAAGCGAACAAACAAGTGATAGAAGCGACAACGGAACTGGCCGAACAATCCCGTCGCTTCGACGGAGTAGACTTGCCTTACGATACAGCCCGCAAGCTCAAACTTCTCAAGCTGGCGCTTACCCTGCCGGCGCCTTCAAATGCAGCTGAACGAGATGAGTTAACAAAGATTGCCGCCTCGCTGGAAGGCGACTATGGCAAAGGCAAATATTGCCCTGACGGAGACCAAGGAAAGTGTCTCAGTCTCAGCGAGATGGAGGTAATTCTCGCGAACAGCCGCGACCCGGAGGAACTCAAACGTATCTGGCTGGGCTGGCACCAGGTTTCGCCGCCCTATCGCAAAAACTATCAGCGCTTCGTAGAGCTGAGTAACAAGGGAGCGCGCGAGATGGGCTTCAAAGATACCGGCGCGATGTGGCGTCAGAAGTACGATATGGAGCCCGACGCCTTCGCCGCTGAAATGGAGCGGCTGTGGCAACAGGTGATGCCGCTTTACCATTCGCTCTACACCTATACGCGTAAGAAATTGATCGCCAAATACGGCACCCAGGTGGTCCCCAACGAAGGGCCGATTCCCGCTCATCTCTTTGGCAACATGTGGGCCCAGCAGTGGAACAACATCTATCCTCTCCTGGCACCGGCCGGTGGTGATCGAGGTTATGATCTAACTGAGATACTCAAGACGCGCAATACCGATGCGAAGCAGATGGCGCGCCAGGGCGAAGGCTTTTTTACGTCGCTGGGGTTTGAGCAGTTGCCGGGAACATTCTGGGACCGCTCACTGTTCGTCAAGCCGGCGGATCGTGAAGTGGTCTGCCATGCAAGTGCCTGGGACCTTGATTACGAGAAAGACGTGCGACTGAAGATGTGCATTCAGATCCGTGAGGAAGACTTCACGGTCGTTCATCACGAGCTGGGCCACAATTACTACCAGATGGCTTACGCCGGCCAGCCCTTTCTTTATCGCGACAGTGCCAACGATGCCTTTCACGAAGCCATCGGCGACACCATTGCCCTCTCCGTCACTCCGCCCTATCTCAAGCAGATTGGATTGATCGACAAAGTACCGGATCAGAGCGCAGACATTGGTTTTCTTTTGCAGCGATCGCTGGAGAAGGTCGCGTTCCTGCCGTTTGGTTACCTGGTAGATCAATGGCGCTGGAAAGTTTTCTCCGGCGAAGTGAGGCCTGGCGATTACAACAGTGCCTGGTGGGCTCTACGAGAGAAGTACCAGGGAGTAGCTCCTCCCGCACTGCGCTCCGAGCAGGACTTTGACGCTGGAGCGAAATACCACGTCCCGGCGAATACACCCTACGCTCGCTATTTTCTAGCAGCGATATTGCAGTTTCAGTTTCACCGCGCCTTGTGCCGCGAAGCGGGATTCAACGGACCGCTTTATCAATGTTCGATTTACGGCGACAAGAAGGCCGGTGAGAAGTTGAAGCAAGTGCTGGGCATGGGTCTAAGCAAACCCTGGCAGGAAGCACTCAAAGCCATGACCGGCGAAGACAAAATGGACGCCACCGCCATCATCGATTACTTCGCACCTTTAAAGCAGTGGCTGGATGAGCAAAACAAGAACCCTGACGAAGAATAGGCGATGGTGAAGTAGCTTGAAGTGTTAGCTGTTGAGTAAGAGGGGATCAGGAGGTGCCTACTGGAAACTCCAGCCTCAAGAGTTCTAACTTCAAACCAAATCAGGATGCAATGGCGGGCGAATTATTATTGGACGTCAACGGATAACGTCTGCGGCAGCGAATCTCGCCAGAACCTCAGTCGGCCAAAAACGGTGCTTGTTGCTTTCCCGCACCGTGGCTAATCTAACCTGGATAAACTCCTCGGTGGTCAGCATCGGTATTGTGAGCATCGGCGTTTGTGTCTTCGCGGATTGAGGAGGAACCGCGTGTAACCGCCCTCGGGAAGATTTTTCCAAGTGGTTATCAAAGTCCTTGTCCGGCAGGGGGGCAGCCGCCACGGCGGAAGAGACTTGTCTACGCTTAAGCTCGGCGAATGCTTTCATATTAACTCCTTTTTATGAGAAAACATCAATTAAACGCATCTTCCAGATATTTCTCTTAGAACTTGCTACTTTAACTTGCTCATTGCGTTAAGGGCGGCCAGGTACGGCTAAATTAGGCGCCCGCGCCGACTTAAGGCGCCTTAGAAACCGATTCCGAAGCGACCTAATGGCAACCAATGCGGCCGACCTATTTGCTCGGCGTGGTAACGTTGACGTCGATACTCTTGTTGCCGCTGAAAATGCGACCACCAAAAATGAAAAGCCCCACCACCACGACGATCACAAAGATCACCAGGATGGCCACTACTCCAGTGCTGCCACTACCACCATCGTCTCCCATATACTATCCTCCTCTTCAAATGGTTACCCGGCGGTTGTTTCACCACCGAGAAGTGTTAAGACTTCCCCTGTGACATAGCTCGAATCGACTTCTGAAGCGAAGTAGACAAAAGCTGGCGCAATTTCCTCCGGTTGCGCTGGACGCTTCATCGGCGTATCTGCGCCAAACTCCGCGACATCCTTCGCCGGTTTATCCGATGGGTTGAGTGGCGTCCATACTGGACCAGGCGCCACGCAATTCACGCGGATGCCTTTCTCAACCAGGTTCTGGGCCAGCGATTTTGTAAACGCGTGGATGGCCCCCTTCGTCGCTGAGTAATCAAGCAAATGCTTGCTACCTTCCAGACCGGTAATCGATCCGCAATTCACGATCGAACTTCCCTTTTTCAAATGCGGCAGGGCCGCCTTCGTTATCCGAAAATAGCTATATATGTTTGTTTGAAACGTCCGGTCCCACTGTTCTTCTGATACCTTGGCCAAACTCTTCTGGTGTTGTTGAAACGCCGCGTTGTTCACCAGGATGTCGAGTTTTCCGAACCTAGACACTGTCGCCTCGACGGCTTCCTTACAAAAATCCGGATCCGTGAGGTCGCCGGCAATCAGGTGGGCGTCTCGGCCCTCGGCAGCGACAGCCTCTCGAGTCTCTTCTGCGTCGCTTTGCTCGTCGGGAAGGTACGTGATTGCCACATCTGCTCCCTCTCGAGCGAATAACACTGCCACGGCCCTCCCAATGCCTGAATCACCCCCAGTAATCAAAGCGACTTTCCGCCTCAACTTCTCCGATCCCTTGTAGTAAGGAGCCTGATATCTCGGTCGCGGCTTCAGTTTCGACTCCAAGCCCGGCTTCTGCTGATGCTGGGCGGGCATGGGCGACTTCGGCTGGCTTATTAGGCCCACCTCTCTGGATACTTTTCTGGATGCCTTTGAGGATGATCGGCCATGCGCCCGGCGTTTATCGTCAGTCGCTCGCTTTTTCGTGCTGGAGATCGCTGCTCGCGAACTCCGCGTGACGGTTTTTTTCTTATTTCTGTTGACCATTCCCCGATCGTGGCTCTTTCCTTTTTTTCCGAAGAGCTATGGCTCAGCTTTTGCGCCGCCCGCTGAGCCCCATCCGACGCCTCTTTGGCTGTTGGCCACGCGCGCTTACTGCAAATGCTGAGCCGACACTGGGGGCCCTCGTTACTGGATGAAATATTGGGTATGTTCAGCACCTATCTGCGATTGAATTGGAGAGTGCTGGCATCGTGATTGCGCTGGGGTTTGATACCCGGCAGTTTGCGGAGAAATACTGGTCTGTAAGTAAACAAAGCCAAGTGCGTAATGTATAGGAAGCCTACACAAAGGGCAGATGCTAATTTATGGCGAAAAAGAGTGAAATTAACTAATCGACCCTGAACAGACAAGCGTTTTGTTCGGCGCGACCATGAAGGTCAATTTAAGGAATCAGACGATGTGGGACGCTCGTTAGCCCAGTATGGAGGGCAGGCAGCCAAAAGAAAGGTGCCTGCGTGTCACGGCGATCGTGGTGACCAGAAAGGAAAGTAAAAGTCCTCGGAACGTGGCGGCACTTGTCCGTTACCGGATTTGCCGCCCCGAACTTGAAATTGATCACTCAGAATGCGCGCCTGGCGAATAAGACATAACTTCTGCGGAGTTCGAGAAGCCCGTATCGGCGCGCCGCACCAGAAGCAATCTACGATGAATCAGGGTGTTTTTTACGGATAGGAAATAGGTCATTTCAATTTCTAGTCGCTATCGAAACTAACCATTCGAACGCACAACGTGATTCGATTAAGCCATTCTCACCACTCTTGCGCCGCACAAACAAATATCGTTCCGGTCGCACCGTAAGGCTGGCATGACACGAATTGAACAACTCCAAGGGACCGGCATCGCACGAACCGGCACCCCGAAAAGCGGATTCCGGTACAAAAGAGGCGACGGCGGTAAGGTTCGCGCTGCTGATCTCGACAGGATTCGGGAGTTGGGCATTCCGCCCGCCTGGGCTGATGTCGCTATCAACGTTGCGCCGGGTGGTAAGCTGCAAGCTATCGGGAAAGATGTGGCGGGACGATGGCAGTATCTCTACCACGAGAGCCACACCCGTGCCCAAGAGCTTAAGAAGTTTCAGCGACTAATCAAATTCGCGGAAGCGCTGCCTAAACTGCGCTCAACAGTTAGTAGGCACCTCCGCCAATCTGACCTCGGCAAGGAACGAGTGCTGGCCTGCATGGTGCGAATCCTTTCCACCTGCTATATGCGGCCGGGAAGTCAGGTCTACGCTACCGAAAATGGTAGCTATGGAATCGCGACGCTCCGACCAAAGCACGTAAAAGTGAAAAAAGGTGTGGTGGAGTTCGACTTTCCAGGCAAATCAGGGGTGCGTCAACGCCGAGAGCTAAGAGATCGCCAGGCCGCGAAAGTCGTGAGAAGCCTGCTCGGGCACTCGGGCCGGGAAGTCTTCCAGTATCAAAACGGCGACGGCGAGTTCATCAACGTCACCAACCGTCACATTAATGAATACATCAGGGAGATCATGGGCGCGAAATTCAGCGCCAAAGACTTTCGCACCTGGGCCGGCACTATTATCTGTGCCTGTGCCCTTGCGCGCGTAGGAACCGAGGACCTCGAGAAGAGGGCGGCGCGCAAGCGAAAGGTGGTAGCCGCAATTAAGGAAACGGCTGAGATGCTGGGCAACACTCCGGCTGTTTGTCGCAGCTCTTATATCAATCCCGAAATCATCAACAGTTTTGAAAAGGGAAAAATCATCGACGGCTATTTTGAAACACTTGAAGACTTGATTTCCTACCGCGGCCGAACCCTGCATCGTGCGGAACTGGGGTTACTGAAGTTTCTTAAGCGTGATGCAAAGAAGTGACTTCGAGCGCCGGATGTTGGTCCAAGAGCCGGAGGCGAATGCTTCCGCGTGTCTTAAGCTTGTTTTTCAGCCCCGCCCCGAGTTTTGGCATCTCGCTTGCGGCAGTAACAGAAAATCCTAACGCGGTGTCTTGATACCGTGCAGGAGTCGAATCCAACACGGAGGTAATGAATCAAATGGACGCTTTTGAACTATTAAAGAGTGATCATGAGAAGGTGGCGGGGCTCTTGGAAAAGATTGAGGGAACCACCGAACGTGCACTTAAAACGCGCGAAGAACTTTTCACCCAACTGAAAACTGAGCTCGATATCCACGCCGAGGTCGAGGAGAAGATTTTTTATCCGGTTTTGGAGAAGGCCGACGAATCTCGAGACATCACGCTCGAAGCTTTCGAAGAGCATCGACTCGTAAAGCAACTTCTTGGCGAATTGGAGGCAGATGCTAAAGACGACGAGAGGTGGACCGCAAAGTTCACTGTTCTGAAAGAACAAGTCGAGCACCACGTCGAAGAAGAGGAAGGCGAGATGTTTAAGAAGGCTCGAAAGGTTCTCAGCCGGGAAGAGATTGAAGAACTGGGAGCTCGCATGGAAAAAGCGAAAGGCGAGCGGAAGGCGGCCGCCGCTCGATAACGGGCTGATCCCCGGGCACGCAACCCGTGCCTCTGAATCGATACTTAAAAGTGTAGGAGAAATGCTATGCAGGGACCTTTGCGCGGACTCTTGGCTGGAGCTGCAGCGTGGAAGTTTGGTGGCGGGTGTATCTCCACCATCTTGATTTTTATACTTGTATTTTGGATGCTCGGCTTTGTGAATTGCTAGGTCGAGGTTATCCGCAGAGCCTCGCCTTTCCGTCTCCAAATAAACGAGCAGGGCTCGCGGCTCAGCCTCGAGCCTGCTTGTGGGCATCACACGGTTAATCACCAATAGACGCGCCAGCAATGCCTCCAGCACCGACGTTGATGGCCGGACCGCCCGCGTTTGATCGTCGGCATAGACAGTCAGCACACCGTCGCTCACGAGGACCGCTTGCTCCTGAAGCTTGCCTTCACTAGTAAAGTATTCCAGTAGTTCTTTCGTGGCATCTTTCGATTCCTGCACATTGGTTGTTCAAACGGATTAATAGAAAGGCGCCAGCGGCGAAAGCTGTCGCAAACTCCCACAGGAAAAATTCTTTACCCAGGTCATAGGAGTCGTTCAGACTGCGGCAAACTACCGGATGTCCGGCAGTTTCCAGAGCTTTAAGAGCTCGGCCTGTTTCACCGTCCGGATGTCCCAACGCGAAGGAAACAAAGACTCGATCATCGGCATAGATCGACACTCATTTGGGGAAGTCCAGTTTGACACGCCAACAGGGGACGCGGTGGTGCTGCCACAAACCCTGCTTTAACTTTTCATCCGCGTGTAATAGAGTCTTTTTCAAAGGTTTGGTCGCAGCAATGGGGATTGAATCGCTGAATAAGTCGGATTGCAGATGTGACCCAACGATGCATAAAGTAGACGTGAACAAAGTTAAGTTAGAAATCTTTTCGGATTATCTTTGACCGTTCTGTTGGTTGGCGGAGCCAGCCGTTCACGAATTGATGCAATCTAAGCCTGACGTAGAGGTCATGTGGCGAGCGTTCGAGTTGCGTCCTGAACCGGTACCGCCGCTGGATCCAAAAGGTGAATACCTGCAACGCGCCTGGAGTACCTCGGTTTACCCGTTGGCCGAGAGGTTGGGGGTAAAAATGAAACTTCCTCCCCTGCAGCCTCGTTCCAGGCTGGCCCATGAAGCGGCACACTGGGCCCGCACTCAAGGCAGATTTGATGATTATCACGCGGCAATTTTTCGCGCCTTCTTCGAGAGAGGCGAGGACATCGGCGATATTGAGGTGCTTATGCCTTTGGCAACCGATCTAGGTTTGGACATGGAATCGCTACGCGCTGCTCTCAAGAAAACATGAGTTTGAAAAAAGCGTGTTCCGGGACGAACAGGAAGCCGCGAGGATCGGCGTCAGCGGTGTGCCCGCATTTGTTGCGGATCGGAATGCTGCACTTAGCGGTGTTCAATCCGCGGAGAGTCTACAAAAGTTAATTCAGCATGTGAGGCTTCCTGAATGAACCTGCTTATGGCCCGAGCGAATGCTCGGGGAAAAAGGGTCAACGGGGAAAGGGGAAGAATCTGGATTTGAGATTTGGTTTTAATTCTTACCTTCTCCGATTCAACCCAAAGGCTTGGTACTTTTTTTTTTAATGTCTGAACACCTCGACAGCATCACCTTGCCCGCATATCCGGCGGCCCGAGCGGTGGCCGCGACTGTCGAGGCATACTTCGCTAGCCATCTCGCTGAGGCGCGCCAACGCAGTCCACGGCAGTTGGCACCAGAGCCTGATGCCGCGGCGGTCGAGGCCATTATCGACGCGGCGTTCTGGGCCAGTCTCAGACGCGAAGAAGGTTACGCTCCGAAAATATCACTAGCTTTTCTCCCTCCGGAGCAGGCAGGCCAGCCACTCACATTTGAGCGATGGTTCCCGCTTACCCCACCCGTACTCTCGCGGCTGGCACCTGCCGTTGAGCGTCCCGGAATTCATCTCGGAGTCTGGCGCAATCATGACGAAAGTTCTGACCTCCGCGTTTGGGGCACCACCCGTTCCATCCCAAAACTCTGCTTCGTTCTCGAGGTGATAGAACCCGGCCTACTGGTGGTCAAGTACCGTCGTGGTCAGGAGCAAGGTAAGTATGTCAACGTTGCGGTGCTCAAGGGCGACCAGATAAAAATGGTGGACGAAGCGGGCTCGGGTTTGCCCGACTGTCCGGAGCTAGTCACGTCGCTGCTCAGCTTCGGCTCGCGAACCTTGACGTCCGACTCCGCGAATGTCCTCGTGCAATTGTCGGTTTCTATGCGCGCGCACGGTCGGGGTGGCTCATTACTGGTGATACCTCAGGGTTCCGAGACTTGGCGGCAGTCGATCCTCCAACCGGTTTCGTATCTCGTTACGCCTCCCTTCTCAGAGTTGGCAGCACTGATGCGGCAGAGCGCGGTCGAGAAGAGCCAGCCGATATGGCAGGAGGGATTCATTGATGCAGTAGACGGGATTGCGGGCCTGACTGCGGTCGACGGCGCGGCGCTCATTAGCGATCAATATGAATTGCTGGCGTTCGGCGCCAAGATTGGTCGTCGTGACGGCGGGGCACAAATCGAGCAGGTAATCGTGACGGAACCAATCGTCGACGGCGTGGCCACGATCGTTCATCCCCTGGAACTCGGCGGTACGCGACACCTTTCGGCCGCGCAATTCGTACAGGATCAGCCGGACTGCGTGGCGCTGGTTGCCTCTGTGGATGGTCGCTTCACGATCTTCGCTTGGTCTCCTTGCGAACATATGGTTCACGCACACCGGGTGGAGACGTTGCTGATGTAGGGTATACTAAACACTCTTCCCACTGATTAAGTTTAGCTAGTTGAGGTTATGAAGAATGAGACTACTCATCGTCCTGTCTTTGTTGATCTGTGTGCCGGTTATGGCGCTGGCTCAGCAGAAATCGCGCAAACTCTTCCCATATAATTACACCATCGATGATCTTCCGAACGGCATGAGACTAGTAACTGTGCCGACAGATTATCCGAATCTGGTCGCTCTCTATATCGTCGTTCAGACTGGTTCGCGAAACGAGGTAGAGTCTGGCAAGAGCGGTTTCGCACACTTTTTCGAACACATGATGTTTCGCGGCAGTGAAAACTACACTGGTGACCAGCGGGAAGCAATCTTCAAACGAGCCGGTGCAGAAACCAACGCCTACACGTCAGACGATCGGACCGTCTACCACGCGACTTTTTCGAAGGAAGATCTGGACGAGATCTTGAAGATGGAAGCTGACCGCTTCCTTCGGTTGAAGTACGCGTTGCCGGAGTTTCAGACTGAGTCGCTGGCGGTGAAGGGTGAGTACGATAAAAACAGCGCAAATCCTTTTTCCAAACTTTTTGAAGTAATGCGCGAAACCGCCTTCAAAACCCACACCTACTCGCATACAACCATGGGCTACCTTAAAGACATTCAGGACATGCCAAACCAGTTTGAGTACAGCCAGGAATTTTTTAAGCGCTTCTATCGCCCGGAGTACACCACCGTCGTGCTTGTCGGCGATGTCACGCGCGCCGGGGCTATGGACCTGACCAGGAAATACTTCGGCGACTGGAAACGCGGTGACTATGTGGCGAAAATCCCGGCAGAGCCTAAGCAGACTGAGCCGCGGAAGGCGCACGTTGACTGGCCTTCACCGACTCTGCCGATTGTGGCTGTAGCTTTCCGTGGTCCCGCATATTCTGATGTCGAAAAGGACAAGATGGCCCTCGACCTGTTAGCGCAGGTTGCGTTCGGCGAGAACTCAGACCTCTACCAGAGACTCGTTCTGACAGAGCAAAAGGTGGACGCGTTGTCCCCCACTTTCAGCAACCGGATGGATCCCGAGTTGTTCGCATTGCTGGCGCGCGTCAAGGATGCGAAGGATGTTGACTATGTGCGGGATCAAATTCTAGCAACCTTCAAGCGCTACACAACCGAGTTAATTCCCACGGCGAAACTAGATGCTACGCGTTCACGCTTACGTTATGGCTTTGCCATGGCAATGGACAGCTCAGACGCTATCGCTTCTACCCTCGCGCCTTTCGTTTCTTTGCGTCGCTCGCCGGAAACGATAGACAAACTGGCTGCGCTAATGGAAACAATTACGGCGCAGGACGTGCGCGACGCTGCCGCGAGGTATTTTCGCGACGAGAGTCGGACGATAGTCACCCTGGCCACAGGGACCAAAGCGGTTGCTAAGAGTGAAGCGACGGAGGTCAAGAATTAAATGAGACGCGCAATTTTAACTCTACTCGTTTCCATTTCACTCGTGACGCCCTTGGCGGCTCTTGGTCGTTCACACAAACCCATGTCGACAAAGATTGCCAATGTTCTTCTATCCAACCGTTCGCCGTTAGTTACTTTTCGGATTGTCTTTATGACCGGCGCTGCTGCCGATCCAAAAGGTAAGGAAGGTGTCGCCGCTTTGACGGCTGCGATGCTCTCACAGGGCGGCACGCGGATTATGTCCTACGAGCAAATCGTAGAGGCCATGTATCCCATGGCCACTTCCTTCAGCTCGCAGATTGATAAAGAGATGACCGTGTTTGCCGGAACGACACATCTTGATAACCTCGACAAGTACTACGACCTCATCAACCAGATGCTGCTCGATCCCGGATTTAGAGCTGACGACTTTACCCGGCTGCGAACCGATGCCGTCAACTTCCTGAAAGTCTCCCTGCGCGAGAGCAATGACGAAGAGCTCGGCAAAGAGTACCTCTACAACCTCATCTATGAGGGGCACCCCTACCAGCATCACAATATCGGGACGGTTAGTTCTCTCGAGAAATTGACGCTCGATGACGTGCGCGCCTTCTACAAGACAAACTATACACAGGGAAATGTGGTGCTCGGTCTGGCGGGTGGTTATCCGAAAGAATTGCCGGCGAAGGTGGAAAGCGATTTTATTAAGTTGCCGGCGGGTCAGGCTGGCAAAGCTACGTTTCAGACGCCGAAGCTTGCGCCGGGAACGCGCATCACGCTCGTCAAACGCGAGACACGGGCCACCGGACTTTCTCTCGGCTTTCCGATCAAGGTTACGCGTTCAGATAAGGACTGGCCGGCGCTCGCCGTGGTCGCGTCCTTTTTCGGACAGCACCGTAACAGCAGCAGCTATCTCTACCAGAAACTTCGCGAGGCCCGGGGACTCAACTACGGTGATTACGCTTACATTGAATATTTCCCGCGCGGTATGTTTCAGTTTACTCCTGACCCAAATCAGGGACGCACGTCACAGATCTTTCAGATCTGGATTCGTCCAGTGACCCCGGAGAATGGCCATTTCGTGCTGCGCGCAGCGCTTTACGAATATGAGAAACTGGGGCGCGAGGGCATGACTAAGGAAACGTTTGAGGCGACGCGGGAGTTTCTTGCCAAGTACAACAACATCCTGACGCAAACCCAGGACGCGCAACTCGGCTACGCTCTCGACAGCCGTTATTACAACATTCCCGACTACGTCAGCTACATGCGTGAACAGCTAGGCAAACTGACGCTCGAGGACGTGAACAACGCCATTCGCAAACATCTCAAGTCTGAGGCCATACGCATCGTGATCATCACCAAGGACGCGGAAGCTCTCCGCGACGCGATCCTTAGCAGTCGACCGTCGCCGATTACTTACAACTCACCCAAGCCGAAGGAGATTACGGACGAAGACAAAGTGATCGAGACCTACAAGATCAAGGTGAATCCGGAGGGTGTGGTGATCGTACCGGTTGAAAAGGTGTTTGAGTAATTTATCGGATAAGGGTTAGCATCAATCACAGCCCAGCAACTCCATGCTGGTCGCAATTGGAATCAGACCTCTGGCCCTACATTGGAGGCATCGCAAGACGGAACCGAATGAAGGCACTCGCCATCGGTGGAACCTTTGATCACCTTCACGCTTT
>JACCUI010000256.1 GCA_013811945.1 Pyrinomonadaceae bacterium
CGCGGACAGACGCTGCAAGTGGCGCAGCAGACTCAACCTTGAGCGGAAGGTCATCTTCTGCACGGCGCGAAAGTTGAGCATTGCCGCCAGACTGTCAAATCCCAGCCGGCCCGCGTAAGTGAGAAAAAACGCCGCGGCTACGAGTGGCAGCCACGACATGCGCCGTTGTGGGATCACATCATCGATCAGGAACCTGATGATAGGAGTCAAATGTCTATAGATCCCGCACACAACCTGAACCAACTCCGTTCGGAGGAGCGGGACTCAACTAGACGTGTCCTGCTCAAGAAACTCCCCGCTCCTCCGAACGGAGCCGGGAGGGGCGGTATTCCAGGCTATAAACATCTCACCCCTAAACGGGGTGAAAACCGCTGCTGAAAAACTAGGGACGATCCACGAACTCACACGAAGCGGCACGAAAAGCCCTTAGTTCGAGTCGTTTCGTGTCCTTTCGTGGATCGTCTTACTCCCCCTGAGAATGGCCCACCGCTTTTTCAGTAAACTGCTACCGTGAGGCACGCGCTTCACCTTCAATTGTTTCTGCGGTTTGGTGATCTTTGAATCACCAACCCTTCATCAATGCAGCGCGTGTCAAAGCCTATGACCCGACCGACGATCTCCGCCTCTTTCGGATAGCTGAAGCGCCGGATACTACTCACGTGCGACAAGATATGCGGTATGAGTAGAAGTTGGTTTCCCTGCAACTCACACCAGCCGCAGGCATAAGCATCCGGCAGTGCAACGAAGTAGACTGGCCCAGTCATTCTGATGCGGTAGATTACGCTCAAACTAAACAGCTCACAGATGCCGATGTCCGACGGTGGATCGTTCTCTAACTGCGTCAGCCTCGGGTTTGAAATGCGGAACCACTTATGGCCCTTAGCTTCGGCGATCCTCCCGGCTCTTCAATTCGACTTCGCGCACGGTAAGTTTGCGACTCTCCCTAAGTGCTCTTAGATGTGGTTCGTAGGCTGTCGTCCTCCAAAGGAGTCTTGAAAGGGACCGTTTCAACGGTTTTTTGGGCCGGGCCGAGATAGCGTTTCGAACGGAAAACCGTTGAAAAGGTTCCACACTGAGACCGGGTCGCTACCGCTCGACGTTCTGACAGTTGATCGCGGTTCCTTGGGTTGAGTGGTAGCATCCGGTCGATCGGGACAGTGCCGTTAGGGCACGCTTCACCTTCATTGTTTCTGCGGTTTGGTGATCTTTGAATCACCAACCCTTCATCAATGCAGCGCGTGTCAAAGCCTATGACCTGGGGAGCCCGCACCAACGTGCGCACATTCTGCGCGAGGCTTAGCCTCGCGCCTTCCACACTGAAGGCGTGAATTAATGCTGAAGGCGTGAATTAAGTCTTCACGCTGAAAGCGTGGAAGTTAATAGCCGGGGGCAGCGCCCCCGGAAGAGTCAGGAACGTTTCCGACCCTGAAGGGGTCGAACCCGCTGAAGTTAAAGACGGCAAAAACGGTACCTGCTCACGGTCACCTCGTCGCAATATCTTTCGAATGAATCGTTTGACCCTTTCAGGGTCAGGAATTTTTCTTTCGCCTGTCCGTGGGCGTCGCGCAACGCTTCCACCCCAGCGGGGCTGCCCCGCCGGGGACCCCGGCTCGCCCACGGCTATTAACTTCATCCCCTTCAGGGATGGCACTTTCACACTGAAGCGTGAACCAAATCTCTTCACGCCGAAAGCGTGGATGTGCGTGGCTTAGCCTCATGCCCGGAGTTTGGATGTTTCTAGACCGAATGCCAACGTGATCCACGGGCGAGACGCCGGTGCCACTCTTCAAACTGACCCACTATCTGGAGAAGAGATCAACAGCGAACTAACTTTCCGTCTATCTCTCTTTCGCGAGCGCGTCACGCATGCGACGCACGCCTTCCGTAAGTATGCGTTGATCAGCACAGAAGGAGAGGCGCAGGAAGCCTTCGCCTTCTCTGCCGAATGCCACGCCGGGGACGGTGATAACGCCGTTTTCTAAGAGTATTTCGGCAACCTGCTTTGAGTCGCCGTAAGCGCTCAAGTCCGTCATCACGTAAAAGGCTCCGTCAGGGACGATCGCCCGGCTTCCTATTTGACTTGAAAGAAGATTGAGCAAATGGTCGCGCCGCAGACGAAACGAATGGCGAAATGCCTGACGGGCCGCCTCTGCCTCCACTGTCCACGAAGCGAGCGCAGCCTTCTGCGAGACTGTTGAAGCGCACGTAGTGACGTAGCCGTGCAAAACCAAAGCACTGGAGACAACCTGCCTGTCCCCGCACAACCAGCCGAGGCGCCAGCCCGTCATACTCATTGACTTCGATAGGCCACTGATGATGAGTGTTCGTTCAGGGAGAAACTCCGAGATGGATGCCGGCTTACCTTCTGTGTAGTACAAATCGCGATAGATCTCATCGCTAAGGACATAGGCGTTTGTGTCGCGCAGAGCGTCAGCCATTGCTCCCAGATCGTCAGACGACAGCACACGCCCAGTCGGGTTCGAGGGGCTGATGCAGACTACGACCTTCGTGTGCGACGTGAGACGGCGCCGAAACTCTTCGGCGTCGAAGGAGAAGCCCGAGGCGGCGGGAAGACTATAGAAAACGGGACGACCGCCAGCCATGCGCACGATGGTTGGATAAGCAACGAAGCCGGGGTCTGGTAAGAGCACTTCGTCGCCCTCGTCCACAAGCGTCATCAGCGCGAGATACAAGGCTTCCTGCGAGCCTGCCGTGATAATCACGTGCTCCAGCGTCGCCCGAAGTTGCGCGTATTCGGCCGCAACCTGCTCGCGTAGCGCAGCCAGACCCGCGTGGGAGGTGTAGCCGTTCTGCTCTTCTGCGATGACGCGTACTGCAGCCCGACGAATGACTTCGGGTGTCGGCAAGTCTGGCTCGCCCAGGCCGAGATTGATGCTGCCCGGTCGAGCGCGGTCGAAGGCCTGACGAATAATGCTCTTCTCAATTCCCCGCAAACGAGCTGGCGGCTGAAATTTGTTCAACGAAGTGTATTTCTCCAGACATGCACTCGGGGTGTTTTGAAAGAACGTATCCCAAGCAGCTCTCATAGATCATCCACCCTTGGGCTCAGCTGACCTACAAACGAGTGCAGAAATATTCCATTTCAAACACGATCTCAGATGACCTGAATACCGTGGGTTGTAATCAGGATGTCAATCTGTTGAAGAGATTCTTTGAGGCGTTCTTTGAAATCTTTGAGGCGTCTCTTTGTCGCACTATTACTCGGCGTGATGACCTCAACCTTGATGATATCGTCCACGTATTGGACCCCGCCGTACTTCCATTTTCCTTGATACGGCGCCTGCAATGGGCTCACGGTGATTGCGCCAAAAGCCTCGGCGAGTTCATCACAGATGGCAGTGATTTTCACTGACTCGATCGGCTCGCCGCTGTTGTACTTTAGAGGCAAGTAGATCTCAGATTTTCTCATAAAGCGAGGGTAGGCTCTGGCATCGGAATCTTGCTCGCATTCAGTTTTTTGAAAGGAATTCGCTTACGCCTTAGAATTTTGAGATGTTCTTCGCGCACTCCGTATCTTTTCCCGGGCAGGCATACAACTGGAAAGCCGCTCTTTACCAAAAGAAGAAAGGCATTTGCTCTGTAGCTATCTTTAATCTGGATGTAGATCATGATGTAACTTCTAAATTAAACATAGGTACGTTCTTCCGATGTGTCAAGCTGCCTAATTCACCGCAGATAGTCTTCCAGTTGCACAGCTCGGTCGGTTTTCTCGTCGCGGTATTTCACGATTACAGGAGCGCAGAGCGACAGCCCCCACGCGCGCCCCTGCTCGCTTGCGACGGTCCGCGAGCCAGGGACCACGACCGCACCTGCCGGAATCTCCAGTGGCGCATTTTGCGCGCGGCGATAGATCTGCCCGCGCACGAGGTCGTACACCGGCGTCGAGCCAGTGAGGATAGTTCCAGCGGCGAGCACCGCTCTCTCGCGGACGATCGTCCCTTCATAGATTCCGCAGCCGCCGCCGACAAGCACGTCGTCTTCGACGACGACGGGCACCGCGCCTATTGGTTCGAGCACGCCGCCGATTTGCGCGGCCGCGGACAGATGGACACGCTTGCCCACTTGCGCGCACGAACCGACCAGCGCGTGGCTGTCAATCATGGTTCCCTCGTCCACATAAGCGCCGACATTAACGTACATCGGCGGCATGCACACAACTCCGGGGGCGAGATACGCGCCATCGCGGACGCTCGATCCGCCAGGCACGATGCGCACGCGGTCTGCCAACGCTGTGCGCCGGACCGGGTATGTTTTCTTATCGAAAAAACGGAAATTTTCGTCCGCGGACGACATGTCGGCCAGCTCACCCATGCGGAAACCTAGCAGGATCCCCTCCTTGACCCAATGGTTGACCCGCCAGACGCCGTCAGCTCCACGTTCCGCGGCGCGCACCTGCCCGAGCGTGAGTGCTTCTTTGAACTCCTCAAAGATGTTGATGTCTTGCTTTGAGTATTCGAATAACTGGCTGGCAGCCAACGTCTGGATGCGTTCACGCAGCGGCATGCGCTGTCTCCCTGGAGAGCCCCAGCTCCTCGATCACTGCGCGCATCCGCGCCCGCGTCTGCTCTTGCACGGCGACGAGCGGCAGCCGCAAGTTTTCTTCCAGCAGTCCCATCAGCGCCATTCCCGCCTTGGCCGGCCCGGGACTCGATTCGATGAAGTTCGCCTCCATCAACGGCAGCAACCGGTAGTGCAGCGCGCGTGCCTCGTTCCACTCTCCGGCGAGTGCCAGGTCAACCATCCGCGACATCAAATGGGGAGCCTCGTTCGAGGCTACGGAAATCAGCCCTTCAGCGCCGAGGGCCAAAAGCGCGAGCGTGAGCGCATCGTCGCCGGAAAGCACGAGAAAACCTTCGGGGCGCTCTCGCAGTATTTCCATGATCTGGGAAAAGTTGCCAGAAGCTTCCTTGACAGCGACGATGTTTTCCACTTCCCGCGCCAAGTGGAGCACCGTTTGCGCGGAGATGTTGGAAGAGGTGCGCCCTGGAACGTTGTAGAGCACAACGGGCAGCGGGCTCACCGCTTCCGCCACGGCGCGGAAGTGTGCGCAGAGTCCTGCCTGCGTTGGTTTGTTGTAGTAGGGAGCCACCACTAGCACCGCGTCCGCGCCGAGTTCCCGCGCGCGGCGCGAGTATTTGATCGCCTCCATAGTCGAATTGCTTCCTGTTCCAGCGATCACTCGAGCGCGACCGCCCGCGGCTTGGATCGTTGCTCGGATTACCTGCTGATCTTCCTCTTCTGACATCGTGACGCTTTCGCCCGTAGTGCCGCAGGGTACGAGTAGGCGCACACCACCCTCAACCTGTCGCTTTGCGAGCGCCCGAACACGCCCCTCGTCCACTGCTCCGTCCGCCTGGAACGGCGTAACCAGCGCCGTCGCACACCCGCGCAACCAACGAATTTTCATTGTCATGATAATTTCATCCTTTCGTTGAGAATTTCGTCCATTACATCCGAGAAGTCGTAGATGCCTTGCCGGCCTCTGAGCCAACCCGCCGCGAGGAGGGCGCCTGAGGCAAAACCTTCACGTGAGCGCGCGGTGTGCGTCAGTGTGATCTGATCGGCGGCCGAGTCGAAGCCGACTCGGTGCGTGCCAGGGATGTGCCCGGCGCGCGTCGAGGCGACAGAGACACTGTCCCCGAACCGTGAGCTAAGGATATCGCGCAGGCGAATTGCGGTGCCCGATGGTGCGTCACGTTTGCGCGCATGGTGAGCTTCTTCTATGAAGGGATCGTAAGCACCCAACCCCGCAAAAAGCTCAGCGGCATGTGCGACCATACGATAGAAGATCTGTACTCCCACAGAGAAGTTGGCGCCGTGGACGAGCGCGCCGCCTTCCTGCTCAACTGCGCGCTCGACTTCGCTTTGCCGCGCGCTCCAGCCGGTGGTCCCTTCTACCAGCGGAACTTTCGCCTGGGCGCAGGCGCTGACATTTCGGAGCACTGCGTCAGCAACCGAGAAGTCGATGGCCATATCAAGGCCACGTAATCGCTCCCCAAGCTCGGCAATCCCGTTCGCAGCGTCGCGCGATGAAAGGACAAGGGCAACCTCGTGCCCTTCGTCGCGCGCCCTTGCCTCGACGAGGCGTCCCATCGCGCCGTGTCCGATCAAAGCAAGTCTCACAGTTCGCACTCCTTTCGCTGCACGGCATTGATATCGACCTTAGGCTGGCGAGCCAGTAACGCATGAACCAGGCGGGCGTAGAGATCAACCGCTTCTGCGAGTTCCCGTTTGGCAACTCGCTCGTGCGCAGTGTGCGCGTCGAGGATCGATCCCGGCCCGAGTAGCAGCGGTTCTCCCCAATTTCGCAGGTGTGGAATATCCGTCGTAAAACGCACGATAGTCTGCTCGAAACCCTCCAAGCACAGCATCCGGACCGGCTCGCTGACCGACAAATATTCAAGTTGGGCGCGCCCCCGCACGCTATCTTCCAACGCATCCTTAACAAGCGCAGAATCGGTCGCCAGACGAATATGCAGAGAGGCGTGCGCCTCCGCGGGAATAACGTTCGCTCGCGTGCCACCGCTGATTGTTCCGATACAGCAGGTCGCCTCGCCGAAGAAGTGGTCGGCAGGCCATTCGCATTTGCGTACGTCTGTTAGTACATCGAGAAGGTTTTCAATCGCTGACTCGCCTTGTTCGGGATAAGCAGAATGCGCAGCACTACCTGTGGTTCTGACGACCAGGCGCAACGAGCCTTGCGATCCAGTCGCGAGCTTATTGTCAGTCGGCTCACCATTAACCAGGTAATCGCAGTGACTGGCCAACGGGTGAACGTTCGCCGCGCGCGCGCCCGCGCTTCCCTCTTCCTCATCTACTGTAAAGAGCAATCCGACGTCTTCTACTCCTTCGGCGCGCAGCCGCTCGCAGGCTGTAACTTGCGCGGCGATAATTCCCTTGGCGTCGCACGCGCCGCGTCCGTAGATGAAAACCTCGTCCTCACTTGAGCCGACGTGCGGTGGCACAGTGTCCAGGTGGGTGGAAAGAACGACGCGGGGAGACCGGCTGAGAGTTGCCACAAGGTTCGAGCGTCCCTGACTCACCTCTTGTAAATCGCACTTGTATCCCTTGCTCAAAAGAAACTGAGACAGAAAAAGTGACACGGCCTCCTCTTCCCCGGTGACGGAGGGGATGTCGATGAGATCACGAGTAAGCCGATACAGGTTCATAAAAGTCCAGTAGAAGCTCCTGCTGTTGTTCGGCTCTGGTGGTTGCCGCAAACGCTTTCAACTTCTTGTTCGAAGAAGGCAAAGTGGAGCCGCGCGACTGCTTCCCTCACCCGCTCTTCATCGATGACGAAAGTGAGGTTCACGTTCGACGCTCCCAGGGAGACTAGGGAGACGTTGATGTCGCTGATCGTAGCGAAGACTCGCGCCGCAACCCCTGGTGTCGTACGCAAACCCTCTCCGACGACGCATATGATCGCCCGCCGCTCTTCAACCTCAACCGTGCCGAGGCCGCGAAGCTCCGTGAGAATTTCTCCCAGAGCCCTCGTGTCGTCTAGAGTCAGCGAGACACTCACCTCCGATGTCGTGACTACATCCACTACCGTGCGGTGGCGGTCGAAGATTTCGAAGATGGTCCTCAGGAATCCGTACGCTCCCAGCATACGTGCCGAGGTGATTTGTAAAACGGTAATCCCCGTTTTATGCGCGATAGCTTTCGCCGTGTGCGGTACGAATTCGCTTCCAGAGAAGATCAGCGTGCCCTCGTCCTGCGCCCGATGCGAGTTGCAGACGCGAACCGGAATGCCTCGCTCGACAGCCGGCCGAATCGTCTTCGGGTGGAGCACCTTCGCCCCGAAGTAAGCCAACTCGGCTGCCTCACGGTAAGAAAGGCAGGGAATGGTACGTGCCGCTCGAACTAAGCGGGGGTCGGCTGTGAGCACGCCCGACACATCGGTCCAGATCTGAATCTCCCTCGTACGAAGGGCCGCGCCGATAAGCGCGGCAGTGTAGTCGGAGCCACCGCGACCTAACGTGGTCGTCTTGCCAGTCTTTGTCGCAGCGATGAAGCCTCCGAGTACCGGAATCTCCCTCGCCTCGACGAGCGGCCCTAGCTCTCGGCGAGTGCGGTCTTCGGTCTCACGAACGAGCGGTTGGGCGCCGCCGTGAGTTTCTTCGGTGGTGATGCATCGCCTAGCGTCTATATGCTTGGCCGGCAGACCGTCCGTGCAAAGAACGGCAGCCAATAACTCAGCCGAAAGACGTTCACCGTATGAGACCACAGTGTCTTCCAGGAATTCGAGATGCATTCGAGTGGAGACCTTACGCAGCAGACCGCAGATCTGGCGTCGAGCACTTTCAACGGCGGACTCGAGGCGCGCGACCTCTCGCGCACTCAAGAGACTAGTTGCCACCTTTAAATGACGGTCGAAGTGCACTTCCAAGGTTGACGTCGCCTGCTCCAGCTCGCCCCGCTTGGCCATCTGTACGCTCTGCAGCAGGGCATCGGTCACACCGCTCATGGCAGAAACAATGATTACGGGGCGCATCTGTGCATGTGCTTGCACGATTTTCGCGACTCGCCGGAAAGCTTGCGGGTCTTCGACGGAGGTCCCGCCAAATTTCATAATTGTGGGGGTATTCGTCACGGTTTCTAACTGTAACTCGAAGCGATTGAGAATTATGCGGTTCGAAAAACAAAAGAGGCCCAGCCGTATGTGGATACGACGGGCCTCTTTTGGAAAACTAGCCGGTGCACTCGCTGGGAGCGTCCTGGCCGATCTTGTCGTAGCCCTCCACCGACTTTTACGGTGACAGTCCCGCGGATTTAGCCGCAGTGACCAACTCGCGGGGCTTGAAGGACAGCTCGCGCAAGCTTCGGCGACCTATCCCTTTCAGCGCACCGTCTGTGAACCCTTCCCGTTCTACGGTGCGCTTACTCTTGATGGTCGCGCCTCTACTTCACTTGCAAAGATCACTTCGCAGGAACTCGATGGCCCACCTTACCGACAATCCGTTTAGGTGTCAACCACGATTCTCATTTCGCTGATATTTTTAGATCCCACACGCGGATCACAATCTGGAGCACATTGTTATTAGGCAACAGGGATCATTTATGACGCGCCGCACCGGTAAAAGTATTTAACTAAGCGTAAATATAATTAGCTTGACCCGTTTACACCTTGAGATTAAAGTCCGATGTTTGGACCCCAGCGCAGCCGCTCATAGCGTGGTGATTTACGGTGACTTGCTCTAAGAAGAGTACTGTTAGAGAACCGAGTGAGGCATTAGCTCTCGCGCCGAGTTACCTTAGAAGAGTTTTGGGTTGCGGCCGCATTAGATTTAGTTGAGGTTTCGAGAAACTTGACAAGAAACGCGCAAATGTTTGCCTTCTGTTGTTGCTGCTGTTGTCGATCTTTGGCCACGGGAGTGGCTTGGAGTAACTGGAGACAGCAGATAACGGAAGGTTCGATTGATGACGGCGACGAACAAGAAGAACGGAGTTGAGCATGTAGGACGCGGGCGCGACCGGCTCGATCATCTTGAAATGTTAATTACTTGCGCCTCCGACTGGTCGGAGGCTTTTTGTTTTCCTCAAGAGGCAGGACGTTGTTAGGGAGTCCCGGTTTCATTCACACCGTGACTTCAGCCCGGTGCGGATGCACCTCCCGGAATTGGAAACCGTTTAAACGGTTTGCGGTTCGGTAGTCGCCCCGAACCACCAGGCTAAAGCCTCGGTGTGAATGAGAGATCCCACATGGTACTCGGTACGATCCGCGTTGTTAGCAAGGACAGCTGCGAGTTAGCTTGAAGTGAGGGAATCACGTGAAAGAAATGAGCACTGAAATCTCCAAGCCGGAACCGCGGGTCGCGACCGAGTACGTTTCGGAGGAGCTGGCTAATTACCAAGCTCAGATTGAGAAGTATCGCGCCGGTGAAGTCGACGAGACCAAGATGCAAAAGCTGCGCTTGCATTTTGGCACCTACGCCCAGCGGCAGGAGGGCGTGCAAATGCAGCGCATTAAGATTCCCGGCGGCATCTTGACGGCGGATCAACTGGTGCGCCTGGCTGATGCTGCCGAGAGGTTTGGCAGTGGCTTCATTCATTTCACCACGAGAGAAGATGCGCAGATCTACTATGTCAAACTGGAAGAAGCTCCCAATCTCTTGCGCTTCCTGGCGGAACGTGGAATCACCTCTCGCGAGGCCTGCGGTAACACCGTACGCAATATCACTGCCTGTTATCGCGCCGGCACGTCGGCTTCTGAGGCATTCAATGTTGGACCCTATGCCGACGGTCTGTTTCGTTATCTGGTGCGGAACAAGTACAACCAAAACCTGGGACGAAAATTCAAGATTACTTTCGAAGGTTGCGCCGAAGACCATTCGGGTTTGCGGATTCACGATATCGGTTTATGGGCCGTTAAGAAGACCGGGAACGGAGAGCCGAGGCGTGGTTTCCGAGTCTATCTAGGCGGGGGGCTGGGGGCGTCGCCTCATCTGGCACATCTCTTTACTGATTTCCTGCCCGCGGAAGAACTCTTCAATCTTGCCGCCGCTACTCTGCGATTGTTCGACAGATATGGCGAGCGCAAGGCGCGCATGAAGGCGCGCATGAAATTCCTGATTGAGAAGATGGGCTGGGAAGTGTTTCGCACCGCCCTCGACGAAGAGCGGAAAAGGGTTGGCCCAATACTGCTGACCGATTATTTACAAGAAACCGAAGAGTTCATTCCTGAGACTGCGGCACCCCCGCGCGGTTTGCGGGTATTGAATCCGCAGACCGCTGATGCTCAATTTCAGGTCTGGGTGCGTGACTCGGCGATCGAACACAGAATCTCGGGTTTTCGCGGAGTCCACGTGCGTATCAAGCTGGGCGATCTGACGGCGGAGCGAGCGCGTAACCTCGCCGAGATTATCCGCAGATTCTCGGCCGGCCAATTGAGGATTTCGATAGAACAAAACATCTATTTGCCATGGGTGCGCGAAGAGGAACTGTGGGATCTTTATGTCGCCCTAGGTGGACTCTCACTAGCCGAGCCCGGAGCAGGGACTGTTGCTGATGTGACAACTTGCCCAGGATCGGATACCTGCCGGTTGGGTATTGCTTCAGCAAAAGGCTTGGGCAGCGCGCTGAGCGACGCTTTCAATGATGGCCCATTAAAGAAGTATGCGGAGTTGGCGCGGCCACTGCGCTTGAAGATCTCCGGCTGCCCCAACGGTTGCGCCCAACACTCAATATCCAGCATCGGGTTCTATGCGGCGGCGCTTTCGCATGAAGGCCAGACCGTACCCGCTCACTTTGTAACTGTGGGGGGCCAGGCGACGTCTGGCCATGCGCAATTCGGCTCGCTGATCGGCAAGTTTCCCGCAAGGAACTGCGTAAGAGTCGCCGAGACTCTCCTGGACCTCTATGAGAAAGAGAAAGCACCCGCGGAAGACTTCAACTCGTTCGTGACCCGCTCTGGAGCTGAACGGCTTAAGCAGGCTCTTGAGACGCTGCGGCAGATTCCTTCTTTCGAAGACGACCCCTCTTTTTACGAGGACTACGGACACGAGCATGAAAGCTTTGCCGTGCGCAAGGGGGTTAAAGGCGAGTGTGCGGGCTCAACAGTGGCGGAGACTGTGCCGACTATCGATGCGGCGCGGAAATCTCTGGCCCAAGCGGAAGCATTGATCTACCACAAGGAATACGAACAAGCGATGCTTACGGCTTATGAAGCAGCAGCAGCTGCTGCTCGCGTTCCGCTATACGGGCGGCTGGTAGATCCGTTCACCTCAGATGAGGCCCTGTGGGAGTTCGAGAACCTCTTTGTGCTGTCGGGCGAAACGCGTGGGAACTGGGAAGAAGTTTCGCGTCGCTTTGGAGAACTGAAGAACGACAACCCGAATGAAGCCGGCGCGCGGGCGATCCTTGAGGAAACGCGAAGCTTCGTCAGTTATTGCGCGGACAAACAAGCTGATTGGTTTTCCGGCTATACCGCTTGATGTGATTAGTGAAGAGCCAAAGGTAATCACAATGAGAGAGGAAGCAAAATCGGGAATACTTGTCGTCGGCCACGGAAGCCGCCGCAAGGAAGCGAACGATGACGTGCGCGAAGCAGCGCGCATGATTGGTAACCGCGGGGGCTTTCCTTTAGTTGAAGCGGCTTTTCTGGAGATTGAGCGACCAGACGTCGAGGAGGGCTTCAAGCGTTTGATTGAGCGCGGGACGTGCTATGTCACAGTGCACCCTTACTTCCTCTCCCCGGGCCGGCACACACGGGGTGACCTGCCCCGCAAGGTAGGCGACGTGGCAACGTGCTACCCCGGTGTGAGTTATCAAATCACTGAGCCTCTGTCGGCGCATCCCCTGGTCATCGAAGCCTCGATCGCGCGCATTCGCGAAACTGAAATCTCTTCGTCAGAAGTGGGGAGCGTTTGTGCAGCTCGACCTGGAAAGGCGTATCTCGTCGGTGCTGGGCCAGGTGATCCGCTGCTGCTCACCTTGCGCGCACGTGATCTCTTAGCGTCATGCGATGTCGTTGTCTATGACTATCTCGTCGATCCTGAGGTGTTTTGCTTCGCTTCTTCACAAGCTGAACGCATCTATGTGGGTAAAGTCGGCGGGGGCCGAAACACTTCGCAAGCGGAAATTAGTCGCCTATTGATTCTTCACGCGCGAGAAGGAAAACGCGTAGTGCGTCTCAAGGGTGGCGATCCGTTTCTTTTCGGACGTGGCGGCGAAGAAGCTATGGCTCTATTCGACGCTGGAATTCCTTTTGAAGTCGTTCCCGGTATCAGCTCGGCTCTGGCCGTGCCTGCTTATGCCGGAATCCCTCTGACGCATCGCGATGTGTCTTCGTCAGTTGCCATACTCACCGGCGCTAGTTCTCGTGATGTCGATGACGTTTCAGCTACGCTGGCCGATCTCTCGCGAGCCGAGACTATCGTGGTGCTGATGGGTGTAGCCAACCTACAGGTAATTGCCGATGACCTCATCGCGTGCGGGCGAGATCCAGAAACGCCCGCAGCGGTTATTCGCTGGGGTAGCTATGAGACTCAGCAAACGATCGTAGGTACATTGCAGTCGATCGCTCGTGAGGCAGAAGCGTTTGCCATGCGCCCTCCGGGAGTAATCATCATCGGTGAAGTGGTGCGTTTGCGCGGACGTCTCAAGTGGTTTGAGAAAGAAACTACCTCCTCAGCGGAGTCTGTCGGAAAACATTTGGAGGAATTTGCAGAAAAATCAGCATGAGCAATTGCGAATGTGAACATGCCTGAAAGGCATGAAGTTAGTAGCCGGGGGCAACGCCCTGGGCAACGCCCCCGGGAAGGCGATGAGCGAGTCCCGACCCTGAAAGGGTCGCACTCTTCCGTAAAACCACAACACTTGAGTATTTTTGGTTGGGCACAGTTGGACCCTTTCAGGGTCGGACGAGCTTTGCAGCTTTCCGGGGGCGCTGCCCCCGGCTATTAACTGCGTCCCTTTCAGGGACAAGGCAGAGACTTCAGGCATTTTATTCCGACAGTCCCCAGAGGGTTTGCCCCGCTGGGGAGGGATTTGGCGGAGAGCGCTGAGCTGAAAAGCAGCGTTCGCTGAAGTCTGACGAAAGGGAGGAAATAAATAGATGGCTCTTGCTGAATTAGCACTCGGTTTCGAGATGGCGGACGAGGACCTGCGAGCAATTTCCAGCGAGTATGAGCATAAGCCTCCGGAAGCAGTCTTGCGCTGGGCGCTTGCGGAGTTTGGCCCAGATGTGGCCCTGGCCACCGGCTTTGGCGCCGAAGGCTGCGTGCTCATCGACATGGTCGCGCAGCTCACCAATGGCGCCCGCATTTTCTATCTGGATACTGATCTGCTGTTTTCGGAAACTTACGCGCTGTGCAGTCGGCTTGAAGCCCGCTACGGCATACGTCTCGAACGGCGATCGTCACGACTTTCCCTGGACCTGCAAGCGCGACAGTTCGGCGACCGTTTGTGGGAACGCCAGCCAGACCTCTGCTGCCGTTTGCGCAAGGTCGAGCCCTTGCAGGAAGTGCTCATCGGTCTGCGAGCGTGGATCACGGCTATTCGCCGAGACCAAACTGCCGCGCGCGCCGGGGCGGGTACCGTCGAGCGCGACCCGAAGTTCGGCCTGATCAAGATCAATCCACTGGCAACCTGGTCCTCGGCAGAAGTCTGGGACTACATCGATACCCACGATGTACCCCACAACACTCTCTACCGATATGGCTACACCTCAATCGGCTGCGCTCCTTGTACTACACCGGTGCAAATCGGGGAAGACCCACGGGAAGGGCGCTGGCGCGGCTCGTGTAAGACCGAATGTGGTCTTCACCGATAGCTGTTTGCGTTATCTATTAACTTCAAGAGAGGAACAGAAACGTTATGAAACTGATAGATCCCCATGGGGGAACACTGGTTAACCCGCGAAGTAACAGGTCATGAGCGCGATCGACTTATTGACGCCTCTTCGGAAATGTCGCGAATTGAAGTTAGTGCGCGAGCAATCTCAGACCTGGAAATGATCGCCATCGGCGCGTTTTCTCCGCTCGATGGTTTCTTGAGTTATTCAAACTACCAGTCGGTAGTACGTAACATGTGCCTGGCAAGCGGCGTTGCGTGGACCATACCTATCACACTGGCGGTTTCCGACGAAGAAGCCAAACGAGTGCGTGCCGGCACAGACGTCGCCCTGTACGAGGGCGATCACCTGCTGGGTGTGCTGCATCTCGCTGAGAAATTCACCTGTGACAAGAAGCGAGAAGCGGAACTGGTTTATCGCACCACCGATGAAGCTCATGCGGGTGTGCGAGTGCTGTACGCCCAGGGCGACTGGCGCCTCGGTGGCCGGATTAGTTTGGTTAACCGTCCCCGCAATCCTACCTTCACTCAATACCGGAAAGATCCCGCACAAACCCGCGCTCTCTTTCAGGAACGCGGCTGGAGTCGGATAGTCGCTTTTCAAACGCGCAATCCCGTTCATCGGGCGCATGAGTACATCCAGAAGTGCGCGTTGGAGATCGCTGATGGACTGTTACTTCATCCGCTCGTCGGTGAAACCAAGTCAGACGATGTGCCCGCAGACGTGCGCATGCGCTCTTACGAAGCCATGCTAAATCACTACTACCCATCGACGCGCACTGTGCTCTCGGTTCTGCCCACAGCGATGCGCTATGCCGGGCCGCGTGAAGCGGTATTCCACGCGCTGATCCGCAAGAACTACGGCTGCTCGCACTTCATCGTCGGCCGCGATCATGCCGGCGTCGGGAACTACTACGGCACCTACGATGCCCATCACATCTTTGATGAGTTCGACCCGCAGGAGCTGGGTATTACGCCATTGTTCTTCGATCACACTTTCTTCTGTCGCGCTTGCGCTGGGATGGCCTCAACCAAGACCTGCCCGCATGAGAGCAGCGAGCACGTAACACTTTCCGGCACGCGAGTGCGAGAGATGTTAGGAGCGGGTGAACTGCCCCCAGTTGAGTTCTCCAGGCCGGAGGTCGCCAGGGTGCTTATCGAAGCCTATCGGGGCCCTGAAGTGGCAATGACTTAACCTACCGGGTCTTGAGCCACAGCAGTAGGATCAAATTTCATAGCTACATATAAGAGGAGACATCGATGACTAGTCACAGAGGATTCACCGTGTGGTTCACTGGCCTTTCGGGGGCCGGCAAGACGACGCTGGCCACGGCGTTGGCCACAAAGTTAGGCCAGCGCCGCGTGAAGGTTGAAATATTGGATGGTGATGAAGTGCGCACTAATCTCTCGAAGGGTTTGGGATTCTCCAAGGAGGATCGCGATACGAACATCAGGCGCATCGGTTACGTCTCTTGCCTACTTGCGCGCAACGGCGCAGGAGTTATTGCTGCGGCTATCTCGCCTTACCGTGAATTGCGCAACGAGGTACGCCGCTCAATCGAAGCGGAAGGGGCCGCGTTCATTGAAGTCTTTGTCCAATGCCCGATTGACATGCTGGCTGAACGCGATGTTAAGGGTCTATATAAGAAGGCCCTGGCGGGCGAGATCAAAGAATTCACCGGCGTCTCCGATCCTTACGAGGCGCCGATTGATCCGGAAGTCGTCGTCGAGACTGATCGGGAAACGATTGAGGAGAGCACGAACAAGATTATTCAGGAGTTGGAGCGGCAGAGACTCTTACGGACAAGCCAAGCGCCAGTCTCATCGCAACCTGCAATCCAGCTGACTGGCGTGCCGGAGGCGGCGTAGCCATGTGGTAAGGCGAAGTGTTAACTCCGTGGAGTGCGGTGACCTGTCACTGCTTTGGCCCACGGCGGCTTGACGTCGCGACGTTGGCATTCAACGCCAGGCAGGCTGCGACAGGTCGCAACCGACCAAAGCGCCGACAGATCGGCGCACTCCAAAGCAAGCCGTTTCTGTTTCAACAGTGAATGACCCGGCGCGGATGAACTGCGATCGCTTGCCGATTGTCAGTGCCGACCCGAGACTGCTTCTCCGATTCTTCCGGCCCAGATCTGCTTGGATCTTCAAAAGATCGTGCGCGAGCAAGACTGGCGTCAATAAAAGCCCGCGCCGCGGCTGAAAGCGCATGATCCTTCCGACGAACTAGCCAGAGATTCCAATCGCTGCTAATCCCCTCCAACTTGATAGTGGTCAGTTCGCCACGCGCGGCTTCTTCTCGGACGCACATCAGCGGCACACACCCGATCCCCAACTCTTCAGCAACCATCCGCTTAATCGCCTCAATTGCGATGTTCTCTACGCTGACGTTGAAAGGAATATCCGATTCCTGAAATGCCTGGACGATTCTTTCCCGCAGCGCTGATTTAGTACCCTGAACAATCAGGAACTCGCCTGCCAGATCACTTACCTGCACCTGCTGCAAGCTAGCCAGCCGATGTCTTGGACTGGTTATCAGTACGAGCTCGTCTCTCATGATCAGATGTCGATCAAGCTCAGGCTCATCGGGTGCGTTTGCGACCAGGGCTAATTCAATCGCTCGATAACCAAGCGCCGCGATCAGGCGTTCCGAGTTACCACACATCACCTCGGTCTTAACACCCGGATGCGCTTCGTTAAAGGCAAAAATCAACGAAGGAAGAAGATAGAGGCTTGTGCTTTCGAGCGTGCCGATACGCAGATTGCCGTGCTGACCGCGACTAGTGTCTCTGACCGCCGCCATCGCCACCTTGCGCATTTCCAGGATACGCGTGGCATGTGAATAGAGTAGTCTGCCCGAGGCCGTCAGTTGATGGCGGTGTCGTTGAGAGCGGTCAAAGAGCGGAGCACCCATTTCTTGCTCTAACTTCCGCACCGCAATGCTGACCGCTGGCGCGGTGCGAAACACGCGTTCCGCAGCGCGGCGGACGCTTCCTTCCTCAACCACCGCGACGAACATCTCCAGTTGTTGGAACTCCACTGGCCCTCCTTACTCAATTCAAGAACCGGGGCTCCAGGTTGACAGCCCGCCTGGGGTGGTGGTACCGGCGCTCCCGATGCCAGACTGCATTCAAACTAAAAGGCCGTCATCGTGAAATTTTCGATGACGACCTTAAATTGAAGAATAGTAGATTCTTAATTACTCGTCGTCATCCTCCTCGCGAACAAGCGCAAGCCGCCATTGCCATGACAGCCGACGTTGGCCAACACGCACAACAGCAAGACCACGAAACTATTCCCGCAGGCCGATGAACCGCGACCACAAGGCCCGGCCGCAACACTGCATCAACAAACTGCAAAGAGTGATTACGCATAGGTTCCGATACCTGAAGCATATCCAAGCTGAGGATACTCTTAGCGACCGGGCAATTCAAGAGGATCATCTTAAACTGCGGATGATCCCACACCTCGAACGAAGCTTTGCGTGGCGCCTTCCTTCATGGCGGCAGCGAACGCTTGATCGAGGTCGTCAATGAGATCCTCTACGGCTTCAATCCCCACTGAGATGCGCACCAGATCGGCAGGCGGCGCGAGCGGTTTTTTAACCGCGTCGGGAATGCTCGCGTGTGACATCCTGAACGGAAGGCTAATCACCGAGCCAACCGAACCAAAGCTGACGGCAATCTCGAACAGCCGCATGGCCTCGACTACCCGCTCGGACAGTGTTGCATCGCCAGTTGTGAAGCTTATGACAGCACCGTCTCCCGCGGATTGACTTCTGTGGATCTCGTGTCCGTAATGATCCTTTAAGCCAGGGTAGTAGACCTTCTTAACCGCTGGATGAAGTTCCAGGAACTTTGCCACTCTCAGTGCCGATTCGTTCTGCCGTTCGACCCGTAGCGCAAGCGTTTTAATCCCACGCAGCAGCAACCATGACTCGAAGGGACTCAGACCCGCCCCCTCGGCGTTCTGCTGAAACGCGATCCCTTCATGCAGCGCTAGATCATTTGTGATTACTGCCCCAGCCGTCACGTCGCTGTGACCGCAAAGAAACTTCGTGGCGGAGTGGATGACGAAATCCGCGCCCAGCGCCAGCGGCCGTTGGAAACAGGGCGAGAGCATCGAGTTATCGACCGCGAACATAACCCCAGCCTCATGTGCGAGTTGGGCCAGGCTTCGGATGTCGGAAATGCGCAACAAAGGATTCGTTGGAGTTTCTATGAAAATCAGTCTCGTCCGGGAAGTTAGAGCCGAGCGAACTGCGTCAATTTCAGTCGGATCGGCGTATCGAACGCCGATACCCTGTCGGCTCATCTGCTCGAAGAGCCGCACCGTGCCGCCATAAAGATCATTCCCGGCAATGATTTCGTCGCCAACTTTCAGCATTCTAACCAGCGCAGTGATGGCCGACATTCCGCTTGCAAACGCGCAAGCATGTGCGCCGCCTTCAAGCTCGGCGAGCTGCCGTTCAAGCAGGGTGCGGGTTGGGTTAGCTGTACGCGTGTAATCGTACTCACCGAACTCCGCTGCCGTCGGTTGGCGGAAAGTGGCTGTTTGATAAATGGGCGGGACAACCGCGCCATAAACGTCGTCTTGAGCGGCGAGGTGTACGCAGCGAGTTGATGTTTTCATGCCACACACTCCCTCAGGTCTTCGAACAGCTCGGTCGCGGTAGCCAGTTGTAATTCGCGCTTGATATCCAAGAGATCAGCCATCACCGCTTCGGTCGTCGGCCAGCGCCCCGCGCCCTTGGCGGACAATAGATAAGGCGCGCCGACAACGGGTTCGATCAATAAGCGGTTTTCTATTCCGGCGGCTGAAGCCAAAGGGTGCGATTGCGGCAACACCCGCGGTTGCACGGTTGCCACTAGCCCGTCAGCCTCCTGCCGACAAGATGCAATGAGCCGCACCGTTTGCCCCTGCTCACGCGACTGGCGAACTAGTTGTGGATCGATCTGGTCGATGCCTTCCCGGGCAACTGCAGCAAATGGCAAAGAGATCCCGAAAGCCTTGCGCGCAAGCAGGATGAGTTTCTGAGTGGCGTCAATGCCGTTTAGGTCGAAGCGCGGATTCGCTTCCGCGTACCCACCTTTCTGAGCGGCCGCAACTGCGCTCTCTAAATCTTTGCCCTCTGCAAGTCGGTCTAGAACAAAATTCGTAGTGCCGTTCAGCACTCCCGAGAAAGCTCGTATTGCCCCATCCTTGCGCGCCCGGTCGATAGCTTCCAATAATGGGAGCGCACCACCAACAGCTGCGCTGTATCGAAGCGTAACTCGGCAAGCGTCCGCCAGCGAAAGCAAGGCTTCGCCTTCGTCAACCATCAAAGCTTTGTTGGCCGTGACGACGTGGTGACCTGAACGCAAAGCCTTTGTCGTCAGCGCAGCGGCGCGCTTTGTGCCCCCTATTAGTTCAACCACGACGTCACACTCACTTTCAACAAGCTCCTCCAGGTCGCAGGCGATAAGCCTTTCCGGTACTCCTGCAGCAAGCGCGCGTACCCCGTTGCGAGTACCGACGGCCGTGACAGTGAACAATTCGGGCAGCGCGGCCAGCCTTTGATAGACACCGCCCCCAACAGTGCCACAGCCAAGAAGAGCTATACACAGCGGTGTACTGTTGGCCGAGGCAACCAGGCGATCACGACCGCAGCCAACTACTGTCTGGCTGCTCGCACCAATAGCAGTCACGCTGAAACGTAGCCCTCGCGACGCCGCGAAGCGAACGGCCTTGGCTTGCACCACCTGGCTGCCGATGCGGAGAGTCGTCTCGTACGTGATCTCGGCAAAGCGCAGAGGCCGCGGGCCGGAGCACGCCGGGTCATTGGCGTAGAGGCCGTCAACATCCTTGAAAAGCACACAACGTCCGCCCAGTTGGTGTGCGAGGAAGAGCGCGGAGAAATCCGATCCGCCGCGACCTAGCAGAGTAGTGTATCCGCCCTCGTCACGGCCGACGAAACCCGGCAATATCACGATTGCCTGTCGCAACTCACTCTTTAGTCTGGCGGCATCGACCGCTACCAGGTCAGCCTCAAGTCTGTCGCCTACAGTGCGCAAGCCCGCTTGCGCCGGGTCGAGCACTTTAGCGGCGATACCCACTTTGCCGAGCGCAAGGCAAAGCATTGCCGATGCAGTTGCTTCGCCCGTCGCCAATAACGCGGCCAGAGCCGATGCTTCGGGTTCATCGGAAATGCTTTGGGCGCGTCTCCATAGTTCATTAGTGGTGTTGCCGAAAGCGGATACTACCGCCACGACTTGCGTGCCGCCGCTCCAGGCTCGATAGATTTCATGGACCGCGCGTGGTAGATCTTCTTCGCTGTGCAGCACTGAGCTACCAAACTTAAAGACCACAATCTCAGGCTGTTTCTCCTTGTTCCTCACTTTGACCTCCTCTGCTTGGTCGGCGGGGCGAGAGCCCGGTCCAGGTCTGAAATCACATCTTCCGGATTCTCAAGTCCAACTGAGAGGCGCACCAACCCGTCGGTAATTCCGGCAGCAACTCGCTGCTCGTGCGGCACGTCAGCGTGGGTCATCGAAGCAGGGTGGGTGATCATCGTTTCTGCCGCGCCGAGATTCTCTGCAAGTGCGCACAGCCGCACTGAGTTCATAAGACGAATACCAGCTTCAACTCCTCCCTCAACCTCGAAAGCCATGAGCGCGCCGCCTGCTTTGTGTTGACGCTGTGCCAGGTCAAACTGGGGAAAAGATTCAAGTCCGGGATAGAAGAGCTCTGTGACCTGAGTCTGATGTTCGAGAAAGCGCGCGACGCGCAGGGCATTGGCTGAGTGTTGCGCCATGCGCAATGGCAGAGTCTTCACTCCTTGCAGCGTCAGCCACGCCGGAAACGGAGATTGGATAGCGCCTATGGCGTTGCGCGTGAATGCGAGCCGTTCGTGCAATTCCGCATCGCGCGTGATCAATGCCCCGCCGACGGTGGCGTTATGGCCTTCGATGAATTTCGTTGTTGAGTGCAGAACAATGTCTGCGCCCAGGTCAAAGGGTCGCTGCAGAGCTGGCGTGTGCAACGTGTTATCAACGACCAGCAATGCGCCCGCTGGTTTTGCGAGACTTGCGGCCAGCGCAATGTCCGTGAGTTTGAGCGTAGGATTGGCGGGAGTTTCGACAAAAACGAACCGCACCGGTTCCACGAGAGCTGCGGCAAGAGCTCGCTCGTTCGCAGTGTCAACAAACTCCGTTTTCACACCAAAGGATGCGAGCACTTGCCGAAAGAGTCGCACTGTCCCTCCGTACACTGCTTGCGAGACGACGACTCGATCACCGGAGCGCAGCAACGCCAGACATAGCGCCGTGGTTGCTGCGAGTCCCGTGGCGTAGCAGGTACAGAACTCCGCACCTTCAAGTGCGGCTAATCGTCGTTCGAGCGCAGATACCGTGGGATTGCCAGATCGGCTGTAAGTGAATCCCTTATCTTGGCCGACGCACTGCTGGCGGTAAGTCGTGGTCTGGTAAATCGGAGTCAGAATCGCTCCGGTGGTCGGGTCGGGCGGCGTTCCGGCGTGCAGGGCAAGCGTCTCGAACCT
>JACCUI010000206.1 GCA_013811945.1 Pyrinomonadaceae bacterium
GGACTCAGAAGAAGAGCAAAAACAGCAAGAAGAACCGCCGAAAGAACTAACGCCCGAACAAAGAGCGCACCGGCAACGTGTATTCCGGCTGCTACTGAAAGGCCAGATGCTTAGAAAAGAAGACGAAGAGCAATTAGAATAAAAGGGCGCTACCCGCTCTTACCAAAGCGATAACGCCCTTCTGGGTGAACGTGGCTATTGCGCCTTATATCATCCAAGCCTTTATTTTAGCAACACACTAATAGAGCAGTACCAGTTTTTCACTCAACTTGACAATCCACATCAAATGGGCGACCGCGAAGAAGAGGAGTTTGCCGGCTCCGTACGCCGAAGTCCCTCTGTGCTGGAACGGCTGCGCGCGGTGAAGCGCTGGGCCGCTGCGGGCGTCAAATCGTATATGCGAACCCAACTGCAGCACGCCTCGCGAAGGAGCTTCAATCAGAAGTTTCGCGCCAAAGAGGTGGCTGGCCGCATGCCCCTTAACGTGGCTGACTATGCCCGCGTACCCCTCTTGAATCCAGATCAACTAGTCAGTAGTTGGCGTGAACCTCTTTCGCCGCTCGAGGACCAGTATGACCGTCGCATGATTCCAATGGGCAAACGCGAGCCGGGTGTCTATCTAGTTGAGGCGGTGGGGCGAGAACTGAGAGCTTATACCGTTGTGGTCGTAACCGATCTGACGATGGTCGATAAGACGACGAGCGAGGGGGAGATGCTCATTTACACCGTGGACCGGAAGACAGGAGAGCCCCGTCCCGATGCCCAGATTCAAATCGTTAAAAACAGAAAGGCAGTCGCCGGCGGAGTAACAGACAGACAAGGGATTCTCAGAACCAGTATCGACAAGCAGCTTCTTAACTCACCCGGGGCGGATGTCGATCCCGCCACCGATGACACTCGATCCGATTCTTTCCTGATTCTCGCCAATCAGGGCGACAATTTCGCCATCTCCGATCTCCAGGCGTACTGCTTTGGTGGTTATCAAGGCGAAGATGAGGGGGCCCAGGTTAAAAGCTATATCTATACGGACCGGCCGGTCTACCGACCCTCGCACAAGGTCTACTTCAAGGGCATCTTGCGGGCGATGGATGAGCGCGGAAATTACAAATCCATAAACGAGAGCACGGTGAATGTCGCGATCGAGGATTCAAATAACGCCCGCCTATTGGCGAAGGAACTGCCACTGTCGGCGCGCGGCACGTTTAATGGCGAAATGGAACTCTCTGAAGAAGCCGCCCTGGGGAACTATCGAATTGTGGCCGAGACGGACGCTGGCACATCCCACGGCATTTTCGAAGTTGCCGAATATAAGAAACCTGAATACAAAGTGAAAGTCTCAGCGCCGAAGAAATACATCAACGCGGGGGAGAAGATGCAGTTCTCAATCAGTGCTCGCTATTTCTTCGGCTCCCCGGTCGCGAATGCGGAAGTGAAATACTACATCTATCGTTCGCGGTATTACGCCTGGGGATACGGAGAAGAGGCGGATGAGACAAGCGACGAAACGGAGAGCGTCGATGACTACTCCGACCACTATGGTTACGGGAACGACATGGTCCAGTAGTGAAGGCAAGTTTAACGCCGACGGCCAGCTGAATGTCGAGTTTCAAATTCCCGAAGCCGATGAAAACGATCCCTGGGACTACAGTTATCGACTCGATGCGCAGGTAACCGACTCTTCTCGCCGCACTCTAAATGGTGGTGCAAGTTTCGTCGCGACCCGCGGTAACACTGTGGCCCACGCCAGTTCCGAACGTTACGTTTACAGCAAAGGCGAGGTTGCGAAGATCAGAGTCAAGACCACGGATTATGAGGGACGTCCGGTCGCTGCCAGGATTCTGCTGCGTTTCATTCAACGTAGCTGGAGTGCGGTAGAAAAGAAGTCCGAGAGCGGCTATTCGTATCCGGAGTATGAAATGCATGAACGTGAGGTGAGCTCGGCTGCCTTGGAAACCGATCCGCAAGGTGCAGCTACTTACAACTACACGACCTCAGAAGCCGGCAATCTCTCCATCAAAGCAATCGTCAACGAAGGGGGAAGGCAGATCACCTCGGTGGGAGGTTATCTGTGGGTAACTGACCGTCAGCACCTATGGTCTGATTCCGCGTATCACCACACGGATCACGGCTCTATCAAGCTTGTTCCCGACAAAAAGTCTTACCGTCCAGGCGAAATGGCCCATGTGCTCGCTATTCTGCCCACTGATAACGCTCACCTGCTGGTCAGCACGGAACTGTCGACTGTGCTCTCAGCCCGCCAAGTGAGCGCGCAAGGAAGGTCCATCATTCTCGACGTGCCGATCGAGGCGAGCTATGCGCCGAACGTGTTTCTCAATGTGACTTATGTAAAGGACGGCGACATGTATACGAATGATCAGCGTCTCGTCGTTCCGGCGCGCGACAAGATGTTGAATCTTGAGATCATTTCCCACAAACAGGAGTACAAACCACGCGAAACCGCTTCCTATACGATCCTCGCTCGTGACGCTGACGGCGCGCCAGTTCCTGGCGCCGAGGTGAGCCTCGGCGTTGTCGACGAAGCGATCTACAGCGTCTGGCCTGATTTTGCCGCCAACATTCACCGCGAGTTTTACGGTCTCCGCTACAAGAGTGTTGAAACGCATCTATCGATCTCTTACGGCTTCACTGGCTACGCCGGGGAAAAACCACTGCAACTCGCGAAGAACAAACCTGCGTTTGAGCTGGCCGACTTCAAGAATGAAGGTGACGTGGTTGAGCCGATTATCAGAAAGAACTTCAAGGACACGGCGTTCTGGCAGCCGGAAGTGATTACGGGCTCGGATGGACGCGCGACAGTAAAAGTTCGCTTGCCCGACAACCTGACTACCTGGAGAGCGACCGCGCGCGGTGTCACTGCCGATACGAAAGTGGGCGCCACGAAGTACAAGGTTGTGTCGCGTAAAGATGTAATCATGCGTTTAGAGACGCCCAGATTTGTTACCCAGGGAGATACAGTTACGCTCTCGGGGATCGTTCACAACTATCTCACTGCAGACAAGGCCACCCAGATTTCCATCGCTGTGGAAGGCGCGCAACTTCTCAGTCCGGCGAAACAGATCGTAACTATCAGCAAGCGGGGTGAGCACCGCGTTGACTGGCAAGTCACTGCCCCAAACGTCGGCCAAATCAAACTCCTGGCAAAGGCCTTGACCGACACTGAATCAGACGCAGTTGAGCTGCTTCTCGAAGTTGTTCCGCGCGGTCTTCATCAGGTGAAAAACGAAACCTGGACGGCTGCAGACGAAAATGCAGATCGAACTTTCGCGCTCGATCTACCGGCCAATGCGGATGCCCACGCGCGTAAATTGCGCATCGAGGTTTCGCCTTCGGTTGCCGGCACACTCTTTGGCGCCCTCGACTATCTCACCGCTTATCCATACGGCTGCACTGAACAAACTATGTCCAGTTTCCTCCCCAATGTTGTGGTATCGCAGGCGATCAACGAAGTGAGGACCTCATCAATTCGCAGTTCGAACGAGCTGGAAAAGAAGGTTCGCCGTGGACTTGATCGCTTGTATGCCTTCCAACATGACGATGGGGGATGGGGATGGTGGAAAAACGATCAAAGCGATCCCTTCATGACTGCCTACGTCATCGATGGGCTTACCCTCGCGAAGCATGCTGGTTACCAGATCGATGACAGGCGGGTGCAGCAAGGGCGGGACAAACTTCAAAAAATGCTCGAAACAGGAAAGACTGAGTCGGGAACAGCCATTGATCCAGACACCCGCGCGTTCATGGTCTACGCGCTCGGGGAGACGGGCGGAGTCGATGCCACTTATATCGACAGGCTCTTCGCTGACAGAGGCAATTTGCAACCCTATGGCCGCGCGTTGCTGGCGCTCGCGCTAAACCAGCGCCAGGAGGAAAAGCGCGCTCACGAAGTTGCCGCCGAGATCGAGCGCACAGCGAGTGACGACGGCGTCACGGTTCACTGGCAATCTCGACGCAAAGAAATGCTCGACTTCGTCGAGCAGAACGACACCGAAGCAACGGCACTTTCACTGAAGGCTCTGGCTCGTATTAGGCCGGCGAGCCAGCTCCTGCCCCGAACCGCGCGTTGGCTTGTCTCGCATCGTCCCAATAGCTACTACTGGAATTCAACCAAAGACACGGCCTTCGCAATTCTTGGACTAATCGACTACCTAAAAGTGAGTCGCGAGCTGGCGCCGAACTACGATCTGGAGGTTTACCTGAATGGAGAAACCGTACTCGCCGAACACGTCTCGTCCTCAGCGACTTCGCAAACCTTCGTAGTCAACCGCAAGGCAAACGAGATCTCCGCCAGCAACCAGGTCCGTGTCGTTAAGCGTGGGCAGGGAATGCTCTATTTCTCGACCTCAATTGACTACTACACGGGTGAGGAAGCGGTGGCGGCGCGCGGATCCTCGGATCTCAACTTAACGCGTGAGTATCTGCGCCTGCGAGTTGTTGAAGATGGATACAAACTTAAGTGGGCGCTGGAACCCCTGACCGGCGAAATACACTCCGGCGATTTGTTGGTCGTCCGCCTTCGTATCAACGGTGCTAAGGCACGACACTTGATGATCGAGGACCCGATTCCTGCCGGAGCCGAGCAGCTCGAGAGTGTCGGCAATCTCAATCTCAATTACACGAGCGGCAATGGCTGGACCGATTGGTATAGCTCGAGAGAGTTTCGCGATCAGCGCACCGTTTTCTTTCTTGATTATTTTGATGGCGATGCGATCTTCCAGTATGCAATGCGCGTTCAGGTGCCCGGAGAATTTCGCATTGCTCCGGCCCGCGCGGAGTTGATGTATCAGCCAGTTACGCAATCGAATACCACTGGGGGAAGAATGACGTTCCGCGAGAAATAACTGGGGCTTCCTCGCCGCCTGGTGCGGGCCACGTGCCGGACTCTAAAGGAGAATCAATGCTTTCAGAATCTTTTCAGTCAATCGCGACTGCGACGCGCCAGCTCCTGAGAAATTGGAGCTTACTGATCATGTTCGCCGGACTCTACGCATCTCTGATTGCGGCGCTATATCTCTTTGTCGCGATTCGGGAAGCCAGCACGGAACAGGTAGTTCTAAGTCTGGTACTGGCAGTCACGGCGCCGTTACTCTTCTTCGTACTGCAAACCGCCGGCGCTAGCCAAACACGCAGTCTCAGTGCCGGACTCTCGTTAAGACGAGCACTTAAGAATTCCTGGAAGTTGATCGTAGTCAGCGTGCCGCTTATTGCACTGGGAGTTCTCTTGACCTATCTGCTAAGTAAAGCCCAGTCGTACATGGGAACGGACGGGCCGGAGCTTTCAGATGTAGCGGCACAATATCAGTTGAGGGTGAGCAACGACGGAAGCCCGGCGCTTGGGTGGAGCCAGGTAATACTAAACAGCATTCGTTACCTTTCGCTTGGCTTCGTCCTACCGCTCATCGCTATTCATCTCTGGATCGCGAGTGTTGGAAGCGACCTCGTGGCCACCATTAGGGCGACTAAGGAGCTGATCGTGGGGGCCTTTGCTCCATCCTCTGTCCTTATATATACCGCCGGATTCGTGGTGTTTGGAGTTATCCCGTACTTACTTCTCATTAGACCCACGCCAGCGAGCAGGGCCTGGATGGAGATCGCCTTTCTTGTCGCCCGACTTCTGGTGGTATTCATTCTGACTCTCTTCGGATGGGTCGTAACGATAGGAGCGCTGGCGATCTCCGCGACTGAGCGACGAAATGATTTGGCGTAGCAAGCACAGTGGTTGGCCGTCAGAACGGCGAGCGGTAGCGACCCGGTCGGTGGCATCCTAATTTGAGAGTTGGCTTGGTGGAACAAACGATCCACCAAACCACACGAACGAACACGAAAACGTTGTTAGTGATCTTTCGTGGTATTTCGTGGATCGTTTCTGAACTTCCGTCCCTACCTTATCTGGACAGGCAGGTGAAGAAAATGAAACTAGGACACGACCGACCCGGTCTGATATCCGGCGGCTCACATTGCAAAAAACGAATCGAGAATGGCCAACGAAATTGAAGCCCCAAACGAAGGCGGATACCCGCGGATGAAGAGACAACTCTATTTTTATTGTTCAGATCCGCGTTCCTCTGCGTTCATCCGCGGCTTCAATGGTTTATCAAGGAGAACGGAGCGCCGTCAACGCCGTGCGGGCGAGACGTCAGCGGTCCCAGTGAAGAGCTACATGACAGTTTTATTTGCAGTGGCCGTTTTAGCTGCTGCAGTTGGGGGCTTCGAGTCGGCTCGACCGGTTTCCTGGTCAGTGGTTTCACCCGATGCACCGTCGCTCGTCTCCCGAGAGGATCGTATTGACGGTGACCTGTCAATTGCTGCAGCGTCGGCGCTAGGCAACCGTGAGGGTACGGTTATTGTGATTGACCCACGCACTGGTCGTGTTCGAACGGTGGTGAATCCACAGCTTGCCTTTGAAACAGCTTTCGCGCCCGGGTCGACTATCAAACCGTTCAGCACGCTGGCTGCGCTGCGGTCGGGAACGATCGAAAAAGATTCGCGTCTGTTATGTCGCGACCAATACTCTCATGAAGACTTCAAAACCGTTTGCTCTCATCCACGAAGTCTGGCGCCGTTAAAGCCGGCTGAAGCGCTCGCCTATTCATGCAATTACTATTTCGGAAAACTCGGCGAGCAATTGCGTGATTCTACTTTCAATTCAACTCTCGCTGAGTTTGGTTTTGGTCAACTCATGAAGATCAATCGGATCGGTGTCCGTGAGGCTGCCGGCAAACTGCCGCATGGGCAATGGCGTGCGGAGAGCGCTTTGGGTGAGGGCGATCAAATACAGGTCACTCCAATTCAGTTGCTGACTGCCTATTCAGCACTGGTTAACGGTGGCCATCTCCTGGTGCCACAGATCGCGCCTGAGGCAGGCTATATGGCGCAGCATCAGACGGAGGTTTCCATCGATGGTGAGCACCGGCAACTGATCCTTGAGGGGATGCGGGGCGCTGTTCGTTACGGTACTGCAGAGCGCGCGAGGTTACACTCGCTTCCGCTCTATGTCTTCGGCAAGACCGGTACAGCTTCACCGAGCGGCGGATTTCGTACCCACGGTTGGTTTGTTGGCTTTGCCTCTCGGATTAGCGAGTCGCCTACGGCACCGGAAAACACGCTGCTAGCCGTCCTGGTTTTTCTGAAGCGGGCGCATGGGGCTGACGCGGCCGAGGCCGCGCGTCCAATCTTTGAGGCGTACGTTCGCGGAAAGCGTCAAGACGCGGAGACGGGGGGAAGGGGAAATAGGGAGATGGGGGAACGCGGTGACGGTCGACGTCAAACCGGTCCTGAGTTAACTGGAATGCGATCTCTTGGGTTGGACCATCTCTCCGAATTTAGGCAACCCGAGAGATTTAGCAAGAGTGCTTTACAGCAGAGACGAGATCATCTCCCCGTCCCTCCCTCTGACGTACGCGTTCATCTGGTTCGCGAAAACTTAACGCGGACGATGCCGCTGGAAAGCTACATACTCGGTGTGTTGGCGGCGGAAGGAAGCACGGAAATGGAGGCCGAGGCACTCAAGGCTCTGGCAGTTGCGAGTCGCACTTATGCAGTGAGGAACCTTCGCCGCCACGCAATTGATGGCTACGACTTTTGCACCACCACGCATTGCCAGAGGTATTTTTCGATGCGGGGTCCCCACAAAGGCAGCCCGCGTGGCGTGCTGGTAGATACTCGGTCCAGCAGTTTGCAGATTTCGGCTGCAATCTCCCAGTCTGTGCGGGAGACGGCAGGGCAAGTCTTGCGGGATAAGCATGACCGTATTGTTGATTCATACTTCAGCGCCTCCTGCGGTGGGGTGACAGCGAATATAGGTACGCTTTGGGGAGTGAAAGCCCCTTCGTACCTGTTGGGCGGCGCCGATGAGTATTGCCTGACGACGCCCCATAACGCTTGGAGAGACGTGATCTCCTCTGCAAACTTACTAAGGGCGCTCGAAAGTGACCACAGGACGAAGGTTGGGGGAGGTCTGACCAGGGTCGCGGTTTCCAGACGAGATGCTAGTGGCCGTGCCGAGTTAATAACTCTCGACGGCGCTCGTCGTCGTACTGTCAAAGGGTGGGATTTCAAGATCATCGTCGGCCGCGCCCTCGGATGGAACCTGCTCAAGAGTTCGCGCTTTGAGATTTCACGGGCGGGGTCTAATTACGTTTTTCGCGGTAGTGGCTTTGGCCACGGGCTGGGCCTCTGCCAGGAAGGGGCACACGTGATGGCCCGACGTGGCGCCAGTTATCAGCAGATTCTGGCAAAGTATTTTCCCGGAACGCGTTTAATTTTACCGTCGAGTGATTCTGTCTCACACAAGTTTTTAGACGACTTGTTGTGGAATGATCACTACCGTTCTGTCAAAGACGGGGATAGAACTGCGAATAATGACTATAGCTCAGCCACGACTCGGAAGATTCTTTCCAGCGAACATTTTCGTCTGAGTTATCCAGTAAGTCTCAGCCAACGGGATGTGGAATATGTGTTGAAACTGCTGGAGTCAAATCGCGCTGATTTAATCCGGCGTGTTTCAACCCGGGATGTTTCCTTTCAGTTACCTACTCTGGAGGTGTTCATCAATGAAAGCACCGGCGACTTCGTCGGTAGAACCGGTCAACCGCCCTGGGTGGCGGCCGCAACGCTTCGGAACAGAATCGAGCTGCAGCCTTTCGAACTGCTCGCACGTCGACGAATCCTTGAAACAACCATTCGCCACGAACTCGTACATTCAGTGATTGAAGCTATCGCCCACGGACGCGCCCCGCGCTGGCTTGCGGAAGGATTGGCGTTGCAGCTTGCTGGTGAGGGACCAAGAGTTGCGCGTTACTTGCGAAAGACTGACATAACCCTCGCGAACCTTGAGCTGAAATTGTCACGTCCCTCGACAGCCGAAGACATGAGGGCCGATTACGCCGCTGCACATCGTGAAGTGAAAAGGCTGATTGATGCGGAAGGCGAGTCTGGCGTCTGGCGGCGTGTAGGCGCATATCGTTAGTTTTGAGATTACAGCCGGAACCGACGCTGGCGCCCTCAATCTCTTGGAGCGCGGTGGCAAGCGCAGCGCGACACCGCTTTGGTTGCGTCGAGCAAGAATTGAATCCAAAGCGCCGTCGCCGCCGCACTCCAAAAGCTGCTAACTATTCGACCCGGACCGGATTGCAGTTCCAGTATTGCTTTTGCACTGGGCTTGGCGGACGATGGAACGTCTTGCCCGTTCCTCGCGACCCGGGTAATGTCGAAACGCCTTTAAGCATTGAGGGGTAGAGTCTCATGAACATACGCCAAAGTGCCGCAATCTCAGTCCGCCTGCTCCTAATACTGTTCTTAATTGCCGCACCGTTGAATGCACAGCGACGTCGGCCCGCAGCGCCCAAACCGTCACCGCCGGCTAAACTATCTCAGCCTGCGCTCACCTTTGAGACACTTCTCGCTGCCGATAGCTACAAGATTTACGGCGAAATTAGAGGCGTGGGCCAGCTGCTCCGCTCGCTGTTATCAACGACGTTGTGGATCCGGTAATGAAGCTGGGTACCCCGCCGAAGGAATTCAAAACCCTGTTGCGGTGGCTCAACTCTCGCGCCGATGAGTTGATGACTTCCCGGCTCATGTTCGCGGCCTGGCCTTCACGCCCCAAACTTCCTCAAGCCTTGTTCGTAATTGAGTTTGCTTCCACTGAAGAAGCACAAAAATTTGAACCACAACTTAAGGAGTTCTTGCCCCAGGTTCTGCCCACGCCTGCGCCGGAAAGTTCCCCGAGTTCAAGTCCGGGAAAGAATGAGCCTTCCGAGGTCAAGCCAAAGGAGGCGTCGCCACCGTCACCCTACATTTTAAAGCAGTCAGGCGCGCTGGTCTTTATCAGCGATTCGCAATTTTCGTTTAAGACCTTGAGACGCACAGGGAGTAGGTTGCTTACCGAGGATCAAAACTTTCGTCAGGTGCACGACCGGCTTAACTCTGAATCCGTTTTTCTCTATGTCGATATGGCCTCTGCAGAAAAAGAGGAGCAGGAACGAATGCTCCAGATGCATGAAGAGGAGAAAAAACGACAAGCCAGCGAAGCCGCCAAGCAAACGCCGGCCGCCGTTGCAGAGAGTAGTTCAGACGACGAGGTGATGCCTGATGTGGTGCCGGAAGAGCAGCCTCCGCCCCCACCTGATCCTCCTACCTCAGCTGAAACCAGGTTGGGTACATCTCAGCCTGAGTCGCAGAGTAATTCACCTCAGGTATTAGCGGCCCGAGGTCCCTCTGCTCTCGACCACCTAACCAGCGCACTGTTTTTTGGAAGACCAAGATGGCCAGAAGCGATTGGAGTTGGCATTGCCTTCGATACTGACACCTATGTCGTGCGCGCACTCCTGGTGAATGGCCCTGAAGGGAAGGGAAATGCCATACCCTTTGCTCCGCAACTGGTCTCTGGACCACCGCTAGCTCCCGAGGCTCCCTCAGTATTACCGGCCAGCACGGAATTGCTGGTGACGCTCTCGCTCGATCTTCCGATGATCTATGAGGGCACGCTGAAAACGGCGGCCCGAGAAAACGAGATGCGCGGGACAATCCGACCAACTATCAAGGCTAATCAGCCGGAGTCACCGTTTGCCGTCTATGAGAGAAAACTGGGTCTCAAAATTAAGGAGGATCTGTTGCCGCTCTTCGGCAACGAGATAGCGCTGAGCGTGCCGGTTAAAACCCTTGGTGTTAGCGGACCGCACTCCTCCGCGTCTGCTTCTCTGGAACCGACGGTTGAAGGAGCGGCCGAGAAGACAGCGCCAGCATCATCCGGATCTGAGCCCGTGATCGCGATCTCCATAAAAGACAAGCAGGCGGTCCGCAGGTTGATACCAAAGATCATCGACGCAGTTGGCTTCAAAGGTGCGAACCAAATGGCCCAGACTGAGAAGCGCGACGACACTGAACTTGTCACCTATGCTAATGCCATTTCGTATGCGTTCATCGGCAACTTTCTGATTATATCTTCTGATCCCAAGGCCGTTAGCAACGTCGTCGATTCATATCTGAATCATCAGACACTCGCGGGAAACAGCAGTTTCAGGAACTCTACGCGCTGGCAACCGCGCCAGGTGTTGGGCCAGGTTTATGTCTCACCCGCGCTGATGGAGATCTATAGCGAATTTAGCAAAGACCTTAACCTGACCACGAATGATGCGCTTCGAGATTTCCTCTCGCGGCTAAGCCCGACAGCCGAACCGGTTACGTACGCGATTTCGAATGAAGGGCTGGGGCCTCTCCACGAGCTGCATGTTCCCAAGAATCTCGTCTTGTTATTGATCGCCGGATTTGCCGGCGAGACTAATCAACCTCCTCTAGTGAGAAATGAAGTGATGGCGCAAAGTGCATTGAGGATGCTTCACAGCGCGGAAGCCACCTACCAGGCGACCACGGGAGATGGAAATTACGGCACGCTTGAGCAACTGGTGGAGCAGAGCCTGGTGACAAAAGAACTGTTAAAGGAGCATGGCTACAAGATCGAGTTGACAGTGGTGGGATCCAAGTTTGAGGCCAGCGCTGTGCCGCTCGAATACGGAAAGACCGGCAGGATGTCGTTTTTCGTTGATGAAAGTGGCCTCCTCAGAGGAGCCGATCGTGGCGGTAGCGCCACCACAATTGCCGACAAGCCCCTGCAGTGAGGACTGTCCGCAGATTACGCAGATAAGATAAACGATCCACGAAATCACACGACTAACACAAATTGTATCGGTGTGTTTTGGCAGGTTTCGTGGATCTCTTCCCTTTGGCTGTGGCTAACAGTCACGATGTGAAGTCGGCGTAATCTGCGGACAGTCTTTTCCTAACGGAGATTATCGATCTGCACCGGTTCCAGGTCCTCAGCAAGTTCGAAACCGAAAACTCTTGAATAGAAATACAGCTCTCCATCCAAAGCACGCTTGATGTTCTTTGCCTGTCGAAAGCCGTGCTGCTCGCCTTCGAAAGGTACATAAGCCACGGGAATTCCCCTCGCGCGTAACGCTTCCACCATCACTTCGGCCTGGTTGGGTGGCACGACCTTGTCCTCGAGTCCCTGAAAAAAGATCGTCGGGCATGACAGGCGATCTGTGAAATTGATTGGTGAGCGTTGGAAATAGATTTCCTGCTTTTCCGGATAAGGACCAAATAATCTATCGAGATATCGCGACTCGAATTTATGAGTCTCTTTTGTTAGCGCTTCCGCATCGCTGACACCATAGTGGCTGGCACCGGCCTTGAAAGTGTCTCGGAAAGTAAGCGCACAAAGCGTTGTGTATCCTCCGGCGCTGCCGCCGGTGATCATCAAACGGTTGCCGTCGACTTCCCCCTGCGACACTAGATACAACGCGCCGTTCGCGCAGTCATCGACATCCACCACGCCCCACTGGTCGTTTAACCTCCCTCGATAAGCTCGACCGTAACCAGTGCTTCCGCCATAGTTCACATCCAACACACCAATCCCCCTGCTGGTCCAGTATTGAATTGTCAGGCTCAAGGCCGTTGCGGCCGCGGATGTTGGTCCCCCATGGCTCTTCACCAGAAGGGGTGGCCGCTCGCCGTCAGGCGCGCGATAGTCAAGATTCTTAGGCGGATAAAAGAATCCGTGAGCAGTTAAGCCACCTGTGGTGGCGAATTCAATGGCGCCGGCACTGGAAAAATATCCAGCATCAATATCCAGATTGTTCGACCGGCGCAAGACCTCGAAGGATTTGGTGTTGAGATCCAATCTGACAATCGATGGTGGCTCGGCAGGTGAGCCTGCCCGGAACACAGCCTGACCGGGCGCCGCCCGCAAGAAGGTTATATCCGTGTAGTTGGTCTCGATGGGCTGTAATATACGAGTGCGACTATCTATCGAGGCCAGTTTGGAGATGCCGCGATCATAGTAGGTGCAAATGATCTTGTCTTCCGATTCGAAGGCATAGTTGCTCATCCCAAAGATCCATTGCGGAACTCCGAGTTCGGCGTCTAATTCAGTTACCGACTCAATCTCCCCGTCGGCACGGCGGCGATATAGATTCCACCACCCGTTACGATCCGATACGAAATAGAGCGTGCCGTGGGGTGACCACTCCGGTTGAAATATTGATTCGGTGAAACTTCCGGCAACACGCTGAGGGTTGGTAAGCGAGCCGTCCGCTTGAAAGTCACCCGTCCATAGTTCAGTGCCATCCCAGGGCATCTGCGGATGGTTCCAGGTAAGCCAGGCGAGTCGGGTACCGTCGGAACTCACTCGTGGTGATGAGTAGAAGTCGTTTCCATAAACCAGCACTTGTCCGCTGTCATACAAACGGTCAATCCCAATGCTCACGAGCGTGTTGACCGCTTCGCCTCCCGCGACTGTATGGTCTTCTCGCACGCAGATCAATCGTCGTCGTTTGGCGTCGACGGCCGCATCCGCATAACGCAAGTCGGCCTCGGGAGTAATAAGACCGGGCTCCCCGCCTGGGAGTTGTTTGTATAGACGTTGGTCGGCGAAGTTTGAGAAATAGATCACGCCATCGCTTGTGACATAATCGCCGCCGCCGTATTCATGTACGCGTGTCCGGGCATTGAACGGTGCAGGATTAATATCCGTCGCTACTCCCGACGCATGACGTCGCACTATTACGTTGCGCCCGCCCTCTGAAGGCCGCATTTCAAGCCAGTAAATATCCTCGCCGGCTATGGTCGGCTGACTAAGGCCGACAGAGCCGCTCACGATTGAGTCCGAGGTAATGGGCGACTTCCAGGAGCCATAAGGTGAAGTTTTTGGTTCAAACATTGAGTATTCTAATACTGTTGGTTCGCGATGGGATCGGAAGAAAGGACTATAGCGAAAACATGAACAACCTTGGTCGGAAGTACCTTAATGCGCCAACGCTTTGGAAAAATTTTGTTACGACGTCGTTAAGGCTTTGCAAGATAATTGCAACCTAAGGCTTTAGGGAAGATCTATGATGCCCTATCGTTAATTCTCCATGGGAGAACTGAGATAAAAGTAAGGGCGTCGGTCTTGGGGGAGGTCGACGCCCTCTCTTTTTGTCTTAACCCGTCCTCAAATAATAGTTATTCCATTCGTTGACAAGGGCAGCCTGCTTGAAGGGCGCAACCGCTTCGTCGTGCCGGGTGACGTTCGACCGATGTCATCAGCTGAGGCACCATCTCTCCGACGCCATCCCAATTTGTTCGGCTATTCTCTACTGCACTCACCTAAGATCGCTGATCAGCACAACATTGCGGGTCACAGTGCCGCGCCAGAGGGCAAGTTGCTTGCCGTCGCGAGACCAGTCGAATGTGAAGATCTGATCTGACTTGAAGTCGGTTATCCATTTCGGCACTCCCCCTTCCAGGAGTTGGCTGCAGACGTTGGAGACGTCGTCGCGGGTGTCCACGTAGGCTAGGGAGCGACCGTCCGGTGTCCAGCGCACTGGGACGTCGAAATTCGCAGTGGGTGGAAGATTAAAGGTCTTGAAGGGGTCTCCGCCGTCGAAAGGGACAACCACGACTCTCACAGGAGATCCCGCCCGCGCATCCCTGTTCGTATAAGCAACCAGCTTCCCGTCCAGTGAGACGCTCGGTGCTGTCATGTCAGAGTTGTTAGTTGTCAGTTGAACCGGGTCGCCGCCGTCAATAGGCACCTTCCATATGGAATGCTTACCAGAAGCGCGAGAGGCATAAACCACCCAGCGGCCGTCGGGTGAGCAGGTTGGCCAAGTGTCGATTTCGCCGCTGGTCAACCGCACGGGGTTACTGCCGTCGATGTCTACCCTCCAGATGTTGCGCGGGCCTGCCCGGTCGGAAACGAAGACGATGTGTCGGCCGTCCGGGGAGACGCTTGGCCGCACATTTGCCGGGTTGGTGAAAGCAGTTAGTTGTTTCTGCTCTGTCCCGTCCTGGTTCGCCACCCAGAGATTCAATCTGTCATCCCCGATCGCGACGTAAACTATTCTGCCGTCGGGCGTCCAGGAGGGCCCGTCTCCGCTCCCCCTCCTGCTAACTATCTTATTAGCGCTGCCGGAGTCGTCACCCGGAGCCACAACCCACAGGTGTTGGGTGGTCGCATCTGTTTGGACAGTAACCAGGGAACTGGCATCAGCGTTCAGGCTGACACCCGTATAGCTATTCAAATCGTTAGTTATCCTGCGCACCTCGCCCACTGGGTACGAGAGCTGCCAGAGTTGGGACGAAAACTTTTGATCCATCGCCATCATCACGATACCGCTGCCGTCCGGGAGCCATGACAGCCGCCCGACACCCTGCCAGCTTCCCGAGCCCAGCGGCTTCTCCGACCCGTCGTCGGCGGACACTGCGACGACCTGCTGCCGGGCAAACCGTCCGACGCCACAGGAGATCACCTTCCCGTCGGGCGACCAAGCCGGGCCGCTGCCAAACCGCCCCTTACTTAAGTAAACATCGGGCGGCGCGCGCGCGGCGAGTCTCTGCTCACCGCTGCCGTCCGCATTGGCCAACATAAGGGCTGTCTCACCTCGATCCGGATCAGCGCGCACGAATGTTAACCTCCGGCCATCAGGAGAGAAAGTGACGGCGCTGTCGACACCGGTCAAGAGTCTTCGTGAACCACCCCCCAGCACGGGCACTTGGTATAGCGTTCCCGTGGCATCTGATTCGAGGAGCGAGACTGAGGCACCGGTTTCCTGTAGCATGACGTAGTAAAGATAGTCGCCGTCGGGCGAGAAAGTCAGCCCGATGAAGATGACCTCCGCCGTGGGCACGACCTGCAGGTCGCTAGAGGTCGCCACCTGCCGCACTCTGAGAGCTTCCCGCCCAGCGGTCCTCAGCACGTAAGCCACGTATTTGCCATCGGGTGAGATGGCGGCGATTCTGGCGGTGCCGTCGTTTGTCAGCCGTGTGATCTTCATCGCCTGGAAAGCCGCGGCCGGCTTCGCCTCGTTCCGGCCGAGTAGAAGGTAAAAGCCGTAGGCGCCGCCCACCAGCGCGACGATGACGATGACGCCGGTCAGGGCGACGCCAGCCTTGTGTCGCCGGATCTCGGTGACGGCGAATTCGAGCCTAGAAGTCGGCACTGCCGGCCCGACCCGGCCGGTTCGCGTTTCGCCTTGTCCCCGCGCCGACGCCACTACTGCCTGACCGCTTATCGC
>JACCUI010000229.1 GCA_013811945.1 Pyrinomonadaceae bacterium
AGGTTCGCCACTGCCACACTGATCGAGATCATGAGGAAGATTCCCATGAGTACGGGGTAGTCTCTCATGGCGATTGAATCGATCAGCAGCCTGCCCAAGCCCGGCCATGCAAACACCGTCTCCACCAGCACCGCCCCACTCAGGAGGGTCCCAAAGTCGCTTCCCAGGATAGTCACTAGCGGAATCATGGCGTTGCGGAGCGCGTGTCCATAGACAACTTGTCTCTCCGTCAAGCCTTTAGCGCGCGCCGTGGTGATGAAGTTCTCTCGCAGCACGGTCAGCATCTGGGTCCGGGTCAAGCGCATGATCTGAGCGAACTGCACAATTGCGAGCGTAGCCGCCGGCAAGGTCAGATGACGGAGCACGTCGAGCAGAAACGTTAACCCCGTTAATTCCTGATTAACGGAAGACATATTCTGGGCCGGGAAGAGACCCAGGTGGAGTGCAAAAACGATGAGTAATAGCAGGCCGATCGAAAAAGAGGGAATCGAGTAACCTAAGAGCGCCACGGTGTTAATTGCTCGATCAATAAATGAATTCTCCCGGCGTGCGGCTTCCACTCCCAGTACCACGCCAGCGGTGGTTGATAACAGAATCGCGCTCAGCATCAGCAGGAGCGTCGCGGGTATCCGCTCTAAGATGACCCGGAGAACAGGTTGCTGGTAGCCGAGCGAATATCCTAAGTCCCCGCGGAGAACGCTCGATAGATAGGTCCAGAGTTGCGTGGTCAGGGGTTGATTCAAACCGAATTTCGCGCGAATGAACTCGTAGTACTTCTCGTCACCGCTCTGTCCGGCAAGCAAATGAACTGGGTCACCTGGAGCGAGATGAATCAGAAGGAAATTGACGATGATTAGAATGAGGATTAGGAGAAGCGATTGGATTGCACGCCTGATGAAAAACCGGCCAGAGTTACGCGAAAGTATCGATGTCACAGTCGAAGGTCGAAGGATCATGGCCTTAGGCTCTCTTTACCGTTTGCTTATGTGAGGTATCAACTTAAGGACCTCTTGTTCATTTGTTTATCAGAAAAAAGTTGACTTGCCCCCGCTTTGGGCGTAGAAAGATCTTGCTCTAAAAACTCATCAAGGAGGAAAGAAAAAATTGAAAAGGAAAATATTTTCTATTGTGACCTTAGTTTTTCTTTGCATCGGAAGTCTTGTCTTCGCAGGTCAGAACACAGACAGTAGCACGACGATGCAGGAGAACATGAACCGGAACATGAACCAGAACATGAACCGGAACATGAACGACAACATGAACCAGAACATGAACGACAACAGGAACGACAACATGAGCAATAGGAACATGAGCGGTATGCGCCGTCGACGCCCCCGGGGTAAAAAGCACCGGCGCAATCGACAAATGAAGACGTCCAACAAGAACAGCAACATGTAATAGCGGAGCAAGTAACAACAGTGACAAAAAGAGCGGCGGGGTTGGCCGGCAGCTTCTCGCCGCTTTCGACTTTTACCTAGTGACCGCTAACTGCGGGAGTGGACCGTAGTCAGTGTGATCACAAGACCCCTTTACTGCTTCGCCACCCCGAAGCCTCCACGAAGCACGCTCGTTAAATGAATCCATTGCGTGGTCAGCGGTCGATTCAAACCGAATTTTGCGCGAATGAACTCATAGTACTTCTCGTCACCACTCTGCCCTGCGAGCATATGAACCATCGCCCGGTCGCGACATGAACAAAAGAAAGTTGACGACGATTAAAATGAGGATCAGGAGAAGCGATTGAATTGCACGCCTGATGAAAAACCGCCCAGAGGCACGCGAAAACATGGACATCGCAGGTGAAGCTCTAACCTCCTTCGACTAGCGCGATTTCTTCGTCAGTCAGTCCATACAGCTCATAGACCAATTGATCGATCTGACGGTCGAGGGACGCGCATTTGTTTTCGAAAAAGGTCTTTTCCCGGTCTGAGCGTGCCGCAACAAGCTGCTTCTTAGCGTCGAGCATCTGCTGCACAAGTTGAACCATTCGGCCGTGTCGCGTTTTGTCGTTGGATTTCGAGAAATCAATGCTTGGAATGGGAAAACGCTTCATGTCCAAAATGGAAATCCTGGGGAAGGTAGTGGTCACCAGCTTGTTGGAAGCGCGAGGAAAATACCAAGAAAGCAAAGCGGAATTAAGCAAACCTAGAATGTAGAAGTCATGGTACCCGTTCTCTCGCCGCTCTGGACGCAATAACAGATTCAATATGGTTTTGTAATTAATATAGTCGTCGGTGAGGTAATCCGCGTTAATGGCATAACGTCCGGCACTCGTGATTTCTCTCACCAATACTCGAGAACCATTGAAGAATTCTGGTTGGCGTGGATGCGCAAGCCACTCCCCGTATGAAATCCAGTTGCCCTCCGACCATTGGTGGGAGTAGCGACGAACATCGCTTCCGTTCAACTCCCTTCTGAAGGTCTTATCCTTCTTGTAGTTTGCGTGATAGGCCCTGCTTTCAATGGTGGAACGCTGTTGACCGGTATGGACGTCGTAAGCCTGCACGCCCACACAAAGGTCGCAGATCGTCTGCAAAGGCTCTCTTCCATCACATCTTCCGAAGGAGCAGTTGTTGTGAAGCTGATACGTCTATACTAAACATGGAGGCTTCGGCATTCGCCCAATCTGATTGGGAGAAGGAATTCACTTGTGATTGTTGGTGCAGAACTTGGCTCAGGCGAACCTCGGACTCGTGCTCAGTAAGAAGCACTCTGACTGTATTTTGCATCAGATCGTCGCCCTCACTAGCCCTTCGAAGGAATACGAGAATGGTGTTCACGGTCGCCCCCTTTAATACTTTTGCGGGGAGGCGGACGATCTCAACGATAGCTGAGCCATTCAGAATTAGCGCTCTAAGGGGTTGAGCCTCAACAACGGTAAGCCAGGTGTGTGGCGTGATGAACCCCAGCAATCCTTGCCGTTCCAAGTCGATCCAATGTTCGCTGTGTGACTTCCGTCAGCGCATCGCCGTCAAGTTCTGGGTTCTTTCGCTTGAACGCGCGTGCCAGTTCCTCACGGTATTCATCAAGCTCTTGCAGAAATGATTCGTCGATGCTCTGATGTTCGTCCTGTACGATGCCGCGCTGGGCGCGCTTACGCGGAAGCTTGGGCAAGCCCTTGGCAAAGTTCTCTAGTGACCCGTCGAGAACGGCTTCGCGCGAAAAGAGATAATAGATGGTGCGGAACTTTTCTTCGCCGAGATAGTCAGTATAGTGGTACTTCAGTACAGCGTGGCCGAGAGCAGTTCTTATATCAGGCTTGTAACGGCAATCGAGCACTCTTCAAAGTCAGTGAGGACTGACAGCGGCGTACGACTATTCCATCCGTAGCGAATTGTCTGAAAATAATAGAGTGGATTATCAATCCCCACGTGAGGCTTCTTTGCTTCGACAAAGAAGCGTACATCGCGGAAGTTTGGCGCAAGGAAGGCATAGTCCGCGCGTTTGCGCAGTTCGCTGATCGCAACTCCACGCTCGACTTTTACTTCCTGCTTGTAAGGATCGGTTTGAGATTCGTGGTTAACATCCCAGCCGAGCGCGATCCAAAACTTATCGATGAAATCCAGCCGCGCCTGCGCTTCGGAATAACCAGGTGAGAGGTAACGTTGCTCGTTCTGACTAAAGATCGCAACGAGGTGCTTGACCCGTTCGAAGGCTTCGGCAAAAGGATGAGACAACATTGCAACGCACTATACCAAAGGCCGGGTAACCTCGGGCAGGAATCAGTGACTGTCAGTCGGGAAGGTTCTGGAAACGTCGTTGTAAACTGTGATAATTTCCGTCCGGCATTCTCGATGGAGGTCCTCTCATGCGACGGTTACGACGTGAAATTGCCTTATGCTGCTGTGCTATCGCGCTATGTTCTCTCGCTCTCCAGTCAACTGCTGCTGACGAGAGATTAGAGGTAACCTTCACTACGCGAGTTGAAAAGGCGCGGACTCTGTTTCAGCAAGGGCTGACGAAATACGATCAGGTGCGCGCGAAGGAAGCGACTGCTCTTTTTCAGCAGGCTATCGAGGCCGCCCCCCTTTTTGCAATAGCATACCTTTTTCGCGGATTGGCCGGCGACTCCGTGCCTGACATTAGGAAGGCCGCCGAGTTGGCCGGCAATTTGCCGGAAGCCGAACGACTGTTCATTGTAAGTTTCAAGGCGCAGTTTAGAGTTAGCGCCTGGGATTGCAGAAGCCAGGTTCAGGTATAGGTCGCGTCTCAGAAGTGAAACTTCAAGGCCAATTGAATTGAGCGTGGGCCGCCGACCTGATAGAGCGGGTTGAAACCGGTGCCTCCACCGGAGCTAAGTCGCCTTGCCAACATGCGATCCGCCTGTCCGAATGAACTTTGATTGAGTAAGGGAAAGGCGTCTCCGAATCCGAAGTTGGGGTGATTGAAAACATTAAACATTTCAACTCTGAACTGCAGGTTGAAACGTTCTGTAAAGTTAAATTGCCGACGAACGGTGAGGTCAACCTGCCAAGCCGGAAAACCTCGAAGCGCATTTCGCCCCAAGCTGCCTTGTTGACCGGGGGTAGGTGGACAGAATGGTCCCTTACAGCCAGCTGGGCGACCCGGAATAATCGAATTGTTTATTCGCTTGCCTCCGGGGAAGCTCGGATCGAAGAGATACAACGGAATGCCCGTATCAACATTCGGACGTGGTTGCGCTCCCAGCAGATTGGCTGTCCCAGTCGTTAAGTTCACCGGCGTCGCCGAGCGCGCTACCACGATGCTGTCAACGGCCCAGCCGCGTAAGAGCCCATTCGCGAATCTCCCGGAGTCTGTTTTGGGGAGGTTGTACGTTACGCCTGCCGTAAAGGAATGGCGCACATCAAAATCGGAATCCCCGCGATCAGTTTGCGGATCGCGCAGATCGGCCCGCACGAAGCTGGAAGCATCGGATGAGGCGTTGTCGATCGAGTGCGACCACGTGTAGGAAGAGAGCGCTTGGAACCCGCGTGCCAGGCGGCGTTGGAATTGGAGTTGCAGCGCGTGGTAGTCGGACGTCGCGGTATTCCTCGTGACATTGATATTGGCTCCTAAATTTGGATTTACAGTCAGAGGCAATGGGAGGAAATCAACTCGGAGTAGCTTGCGGCCCACAGCAGCGACATAAGAGGCTGAAAGAGTTTGCCGGGCGCCTAGCGACTGCTCAACGGTCAAGTTCCATTGGTACGTCCGTGGGAGTTCCAAATTTGCATCAAAGGCGCGGAAGCCGGCAGCCCCGACGGGCAATCTGCCAGTCAAAACTGGCGGCGCCGCATCGCTCTCGCTGAGGGGATAAGGTCTATTAACAAAGGGCGCGCGGGCGCTGTTCGGGAAGCTGCCCGCAACATTCCCAGCGGGGCCGTTGCCCAGATCGTAAAAGATGCCAAACCCACCCCGGATCACGGACTCCCAACCCGCGCGCTGCGACAATCCGAAGGCCACGCCGACTCGTGGCGCGAAGTTAGCGTATCGGGTTTTGTAGAGAGGGCCCGGGACTACGGTCATCGTTGCCGGGTTCTCCAACCCTTGAGCGGCGAACAACTGTTTGCCGTCTCTTGGGGTGGGTGGAGGACTAACTTCCCAACGCAAACCGTAGGTGAGCGTGATTCGCTGTGTCGCTTTCCAAGTATCCTGGCCGTAGACGGACAGATTGGTAAATGACAAAGGAGCGGGGTCCCACGTTTCCAGATTGCTGTTGGTGGTTGCATGAGTTCTGCCGCTGGCAAGCCCGGTGGCTTGGTTGAAGTTAATGAACTGAGCGTAGCCGCGAATGCCCAGCTCCGGTAGGAGCCGGCGGTAATCAATGCCGAACTTTGCTTGATGAGGTCCCGCCGCCAGGGAGACGCTGTCTACCAAATTGAATTGAGTTAGGTGGTTCGCGACGTTCTTGCCCACATAGAATGAGGACTGGCTGCCTCCAATTCCGAAAACGATCAAGGAATCCTGCGGATCCACGGAGGCAGGAAACCACGCCGAGTCAGGCAGCGGAACGGCCCCGCCAAAATTATCTAATTGAGAAATCCAGTCTGCCTTGTTGCTGCTCCAGTTAGCCAGCAGCTCGTTACTAATTCGTGGGCTGATGAGCCAGGTCGCGCCAACGGTTGCCGTCACCGTCTTGAAGCCCTGAATAGTGATCGTGTTGACCGAAGTGTTATCAATCGCGCGTGTCTGCAGGCTGGACGGCGAATAGTTTACCCTGCCGAACAACGTGAGTTTGCTGCCGACGGTGTGATCGACGCGCAAGCTGGTGGCGTCTGATGATGTCGGATCGGAATAGGAGGCAGCGAACTCCGCAAACCCTCCGGTCGCCGCGTTGGGTCCATTCGGAAGAGGATAGGCGTCCAAGTACCGTCGAACCTGGGGCACAGCACTTTGCCGGGTTGCCAGTGAAGGAACTTGCGTGATCCGTGACTGCGGCTGTTGCAGCCGCAATGCCTCGTATGAGAAGAAGAAGAAAGTGTGGTTGCGGCCATCGTATCCTGGCTGACGCCCACCCTCGCCAAAACGCGGCAAAAGGATTGGACCTCCAACTACGCCGCCGAAGTCATGTTGTCTAGTTACCGGCTTCGCTAGACGACGCGAATTGTTGAACCAATCATTAGCGTCGAGCGCGTCGTCGCGGAAGTATTCAAACATAGTGCCGTGGAACTGATTGGTGCCCGAGCGGGTAACAATCGAGACTTGCGCGCCTGGAGTGCGCCCAAACTCCGCCGCATATGTCGATGTTTGAATGCGAAACTCTTGGAGGGCATCTATCGAGACGAGCGCGCTAGTGCCTCCGCTGGCGCTGGTTCCAGGAATCGATCCACCAGCGGTTTGGTTGAGGGTCGCCGATCCGCTTACCTGAATGTTGGCGCTGACGCCATCCACCGTGAAATAGTTTGCGTTGCTCCGTTGACCGTTGACGCTGAACTGGCCTTGTTCGCCAAAGCCCGTCCTCGTCAAAACGACTCCCGGCGTCAGGACAATCAGCGATTGAAAGCTCCGGCCGTTCATCGGCAGGTTCTCAATGAATTGGCGATCAATTACTGTGCTCACAGCGGGAGAGGTGTGAACCAGGGACGCGTCATCAACAACGGTGATGGACTCAGCGGGCCCGGCTGGACTCAAAGAAATCCTCAGCGAGCGTTGATCCCCAACCTGCAACACCAGGTCTTTGATTTCTGCCGAATTGAAACCCTCTCGCTTGACTCTGACGATGTAGTGTCCCGGCGGTAAGAACGAGACTGCGAAATAGCCCTCGCTGTTGGATGTCGCCTCGCGTTGCAGGCCCGTGCTTTCATTCAGGACGCTTACGCCGGCACTAGGCAGGACCGCTCCTTTTTCATCCACAACCGTGCCGTTTAGAACAGCTGAGGTCCCTTGGGCGTAAATAGCCTGGTATCCAAACTGTGAGAAGAATATCAAGCTGATGGAAATGCGTCTCATCGTCGTTTTCCTTTTTCGGCGAATGTGTTGCTGAATTTATTGGACGTGGTTCAGGGTTGGTCCACTAGTCTTCGTAAACTGTCCAATGAATGTTTGCTTAAGAACCGGTGGCAGACTTCCCTCTGAAACGTCCTTCGTTCGAATTGTTGAAGCGACCTCTTTATAGACTGCCGGGCACTTGCCGGTCAATGGTTTTGGGCAAACGTAGTCTGGCTGTGAAGACAAGTGAAATCCTTGAAGGTCATTAATAAAAGCTTTCACCCCCCACCTGCGAAGTTTGTCATGCCCCAGAGGAGGAATGATTCTGGAAGCGTGGCGAGAAATGTGATAGTTTTTGCGCAACTTACCTGACGGAGATACTTACGATGCGACGATCACGATTCGAACTTACTATATGCCTCCTCGCTCTCTTGCTCTGCGGTTTCAGCTTAGGATCCGCGGCGCAAGAGAAAGGAAAAATGACATTAACTACCCAATCCTCTAAGGCGCGCGGTTTCTTCGAGCAAGGGCTTGTGAAATATGATCGGGCGCGCGCTAAAGACGCCAGCGCTCTCTTTCAGCAAGCGCTTGAAGCGGATCCTAATTTCGCGATGGCGCATCTATTTCGCGGGCTGGCCGGCGATTCCGTTCCCCACATCAGGAAAGCCGCAGAGATGATTGAGAAGGTGGCCGAGCCTGAGCGGCTATTCATCTTAAGCTGGAAAGCCCAAACTGACAGTCAACTCTTGAAGGCCGCGGAGCACATGGAGCAGGCGGTCAAACTTCTGCCGGCGGATGCGCGTTTGCGCATGCGGCTGGCAGTGCTTTACAACGCGACTAACAGACGTGACGAGGCGGTTGCGGAACTGAAGCGCGCGATAGAGAGCGACCCGAAGTTTGCGCCCATCTATAACCTGCTGGGGCAAATTCACATCACTGCCGGCGACTTTCCGCAAGCCATTGAAGCCAGGGAAACCTACGCGCGACTACTTCCCGATGAGGCCGAACCGTATCAGGCACTGGCGCATACTTATCAGCAGAAGCAGCAGTTCGATAAAGCGGTTGAGTATTACACCCGTGCTCTCAAGATTAACCCGGATTATATAAATGTCTATCGGCGTCGCGGCGACGCAAAGTTTTTTTCGGGTGACATTGCCGGGGCGCGTGCGGACTACCGCGCTGGGTTGGAACGCGCGAAGGGCGCGGATCGTCCCGGGCTGCTCTTTGCCGCGGCCTTCACGTATGTGCATCAAGGCGAAATTGATGAAGGGGCGAAATACTACGAGCAGGCTATAACGATTGCCGAAGCCGAGAAGGAGCATGTGATGATTTCTTCCGGGTGGGACGCGCTCGGGCGTTCTTACCTCGAAGCGGGACGGCTCATCGAGGCTTCGAATGCTTACCGCAAGGGCTATGAGGCGTCCAGACGCGCGCCTGATTACTCTGAGACCGATAAGCTCCTCTGGGAGGGCCGCTATCGCCACGCGCGCGGTCGAATATTGGCCAGGCTGGGTGAGTTTGACGCCGCAATGGAGCATGCCGAATGGATTCGCCTGGAACTCCAAAAAGCGGGAAACCCTAATCCCGCTTACATGAAAAGTTATCATTACATGGTCGGCTATATTCTGGTCGAGAAACGCGACTTCAAGGCCGCGCTCGAACACCTCAAGCAGGCAAATACTGAAGACGTATTTATTAAACTTTTGATGGCGCGTGCACATGCAGGGCTTAATGATCGCGCCAACGCCGCAAAGTTGATGAGCGAGATAGCGGGCTACACGCTGGGCTCGGTTCCTTCATCAATAGCCCGCCCCGAGGCCCTGCGCTGGCTCAGCCAAAACAAGACGGCACCGTAAGAGTGGGCACCGAACGGAACGGTCTTGCAGCGACAAACGAGCTAAGCGAAAGACGACGTGCGCGAGTCGTCATCGGAGTGCTCTTCCTGCTCTTCTTTCTCGGCGTGGGCGACGCCCAGATGATCTCTCCTCTGCTGCCGCTCATGGCGAAAGAGTTTGAAGTCTCAATAGGCGCTGTGGGAAAGCTCATCGGCTCTGTTTATGCGATCGCGGCGGCCGCGGCCGCGCTTTTGTCAGGTCCCCTATCTGATAGATATGGCCGCCGCCGCTTTCTGGAAATAGCCGTTGTCATTTTCACTTTGTCCCTTCTTCTCGTGGGCTTCACTTCCGATCTTCTTTTGGTTTCTGTTCTGCGTGTCTTTACCGGATTTGCCGCAGGTATATTCTCGACTTGCGCGATAGCTTATGTTGGAGATTATTTCCCTTATGAAAAACGCGGAGCGGCGATGAGCGCTGTACAGACCGGATACTTCGCGGCTTTTGTCGTTGGAGTTCCGCTGGGCGCAGTGGTTGCGGATAAGTTGGGCTGGCGCACAGCCTTTGTCGGATTCGGCCTGCTCGCGGCGCCGGTCATCTTTTTCATAAGATTTCTGCTTCCGGATGATGGTCTGCGAGATGCGCACCCGAAGGTGTCAAACCATTTCACTGGGGTGGGCGCACTGTTTACCAACAAAGCTACAGTCGCGGCCGTCGTTGCGGCTTTCTTCGTGTCGCTCGGCTTTGTTGGCTTCATTCAATATCTCGGCTCATGGCTGGTAGAACCGAACGGGTTCGGACTAAAAGTCAGCGAGGTCGGATGGATATTTATCGGTGTCGGCACGGCAGCTTTGTTTGGCTCTGCCGCAGCGGTTTACCTGTCAGACAAGGTCGGCAAACGGAGGCTGTCTATCGTCGGCACGCTGCTGTTAGCTGCGATGTTGCTTGCAATCCCGAAATTAGAGTTCGGTATCCTGCTCTCTGTACTCTTTGCAGCCGCTAGCTTCACGTTCGCATTTAGACAGGGGCCGCTCCAGGCGCTAGCGACGGAACTCGTCTCGAAACAAACGCGCGGCGCTCTGGTCGCCATGAGAAACACCGCATCGCAGGTGGGTATTGCTCTGGCAGCAATTATTTGCGGTCAGCTTTACGATGTTTACGGCTACGCCGCAGTCGGCCTCTTCAGTGCAATTGCAACCTTGATTGCCGCTTTCTGCCTGATGATGATGCGGGAGCCGGCACCTGAATCTGTGTTGGGGAGATGAATGGGGCGAGAACATGGCAGCGGGATTTGAATGAAAGAAAAATCTTGACAGCGCATTTTAGATGGGATTGAACAGACCCGGAAGAGACGTATGAAATCAGAAACTACCAGGCAACAAGCGGACAATCAACGGGACGACGCTGATGTAGAGTCGCCCACGCCGAGGAAACCTCCCTCATACTCGATGGTGGATCCACGCATGATGCGCATTTACCTTGATTTCTACCGTGAGACCTACTCGACACAACATGCGTGTCTTGATCGTAGGACGCAAGAGTTGATCGCCATTGCCGCATCCCTGGTCGCGAAGTGCCAGGGCTGTCTTGAGGGGCATATCAAGAAGGCACTAAAGGAGGGCGTGACGAAAGATGAGATCGCAGAGTCAATCGCAATCGCGATGGGCGTTAATGCAGCCGCGATTGTTGATCTGACAGATATTGCCGCAGCTCGACTTAATCTGGAACACTTCAAATGATCAGTCATACCTCACCGTTCCGTTGCCCAGATTTGTCGAGGAGCTAAGGATTTATCCAGGGAGGATTGTTAATGATTGTAGGTACGCTAGCTATTTTGTCTGTAATGCTGGCGCTTGCTGCGTGCAATTCTCCCCAACCCGGACATTGAGAAACAAACGCTGCAAAAGACTTGCATTCACATTGACGGTTTCAGCAAGAGTAAGAGTGGCGCGGTTTGAATGGCTTGACCGGAAACGGTCAAACAAGCTCTGGAAGAGCTTGACGCTGTTCGCAAAATCGAAATGTGGTTGGATCGCGATGAGTTGTTGTTACTTACGATCCGGATAAAGCAGCTGAAGAAATCCTTATCGCAGCTATCAAAAGAGCGGGCTTTATAGCACAAAGCGTCTGCTAGCTATGATTGTTCGATCTTGAGGAATCGGCAACAAGGGATTCTATTCGTTCCAGCGTTACCTGTACCGCCCGCCTTACAGCAGGACTCAAGTCAGCCCCCAGCTCATCGTAACCGGCAGGCTCGCATCCGATTAGAAAAACTTTGGGAGGAAGGACATCCAGAGCCTTGGCCAGAATAAGCACCTTCGAAGGATCGCTATAGTGGGCGTCCGCGAGGGATTGATGCAGTTCATAAGAAGCCTTTCCATCCAATTCGGGCACCTGGGGTTCGATGATATAGATTGTCCCGGGATCACCGCCACGATGAATCGTATCCGCGATAATCAAGAGGTCGTAACCGCTCATGAGTTCCTGAACCAGGGCTATACCTGCTATGCCAGCCTCGAATACCGTCACTTCGCTGCCGTACTTATTTGTCGCAAGCAGGTTCTGAGCCACCGCAACGCCGAAGCCATCATCACCGCGAAGCACGTTGCCCACCCCAGCTACCAGGATTTTCATTGGTTGCTTTTCCCTCGATGCTACTCGTCAGGATTATAGTCTAACCGACAAACGCACCTGAGCAGAGTTTAACTGGCGAAAGACAAATTGGTCTTTGCGTCGCAAGATCTTGAGCGTATGATAGCCACACCATACGCGAACCATAGCTATCCCCGGCTTTTATCGATATATTTTTTGTTCTCATGGAGGGCATGAATGAAGATTGCAATTAGCGGCAAGGGCGGTTCCGGCAAAACTACGATCAGCGCTACCCTCACACGCATCCTCGCCCGCCGCGGATTACCCGTACTTGCGATAGACGGTGATCCCAATCCCAATCTCATTCAAGCGCTGGGCCTCGGTCCCGGGGTCGAAGCGGAAGCTGTTCCGCGTAGCGTCGTCGAACGTCGGGAGGACGAAGCCGGCCAAGCACGCCATGTCCTGACGACGACGATCGAGGATATCGTCAGCCAGTATGGGCTGAAAGCGCCTGACGGCGTGACTGTCCTGGTTGGAACGCGCGTGGATCACGCCGGTGCCGGCTGACTCTGCGGAGCGCATGCTGCCGTGCGCAGCATCGTCGGCGAGATCGTCAGTAATTCAAAAGAAGTCACTGTGATGGACATGGAGGCGTCCATCGAACACATGAGCCGCGGCACGGTCAGGTACGTCGATGCGCTGCTGGTGGTTTTGGAACCTTACTACCGCTCGATGGAGACTGCCGGACGGACCGTGCCCCTCGCGCGCGCACTCGGAATCCAACACATTTACGGCATCGCAAACAAACTTCGCAGCCCCGAAGACGGTGAGGCTGTAGCAGCCTATTGCCGCAATCACGATCTGGAGCTCATCGCCAAAATTCCCTTCGACGACAGTGTGGTGGAGGCAGATCGCACGGGTCGAGCGGTGATTGACTACGACGTCACTGCGCCGATTGTCGAAGAGTTATCGCGGGTTGCTGATTTTCTGTTGCGTGAAATTAAAATTAATGGTAACGGGGCGGGAGGAAACTAAGATGCTCGAGAATATGGACACCATGACGCTCTGGACCTACTCGCTCATCGCGGGCGCGGTGGTAGTACTCATAGTCGCGGTTTTGCTTATTATGCTTATCGCGGCTGCTAACCGGGTAAACAAACACGCTAGCCACATCTGGGACGCGGGGAAACAGATCGCGGGAAATACCGTTTCCATCTGGATGTTGAATGTAACCAACAGAGTGGCAGGGGAGATTTTAGAAGGCGCGAAGTCAATCAATGCCCGAGCAGCTTCAATTGATACCACGATTGGAGCTTTGGCTGATGCGCTTGAACCGAGGAGGTGACCAGCATGCAACTGTTAACGTGGCTCACTGTGATCTATCTTGTTGTGCTGGTCGTCGCCCTCGCGGTCAGCCTAATAGCGATCTTCATTTATCTCTGGAAGATTGGCAGTGCTCTGGCGGCGGTGGAACGCGCACTCGCTCAAACGAAGACGAACACACAGCCTCTAAAAGGGCACGTTGAGGCCATCAATGGTGGCCTGGTGGGCGTCAGAGACGGATTGTTGCTGGTCGATGAACATCTGGCATCAACGGACGAGAGTCTGGGTTTTGTTGCGGATCGTTTGGGCATCGGAGAAACCGCTTAGGCAAGGCGGGGGAGCGATTATGGAAACTGCGATCATTGTCGTCTGGTCAGTTACCCTCGTGGTAGCGCTGATTCTGACTCTCGTAATACTCAAGCTCGTCTTTCTGATTTTGCGAACCGAGCGAGACATTCTCCAACTTGCCCACATCACGCTACCCGCCGCCCAGGGGATAGAACGCAACACTGCATTGATTTCAAAGCTGGAAACGACCAAAGGCGTGGCCGGAAAAATCCTGAGCGCTGCTGTCGCGATTGAAGCCGGCTCGGGATCGATTGCGGAAAAGCTGGCTTCAGTAGGACGTGCCCTGGCGGAGAAGCGAGGCTAGATATGGAAGTAACACTCACAGTGCTAACAGCTCTTCTTGCGGCAACTTTGTTAATTGCTCTGATCGTCGCTCTGTTCCTCGTGCTGCGAACGTTGCAGTCCGTGCGGCACTACATCGAGAAGATAAACTTTGGCGTCCGCGCAATTGAGAAAGAAACTGAGATGCTGGGCGGAGTGGAAACGCTCAACGGCGGATTGACTGCTCTCGCGGGCGGGCTGGAATCTGTCGCCGCACACTTCGGCAATGTGGATCGCAACGTCGGCACTGTTGGCAATGCGTTATTGAAGTGAGCCCAGCTAATTAATCGCAGACCCAAAGTCTGTGGCACTCAAGAGGAGTCGCAATGGGAGAAATACCGGAGAAACACGTAGGCGAAGCGGGGAGTCCCAAGCAGCACACATCCGAAACGGCGAGCCTTCCGGATCAGGTCGGCAATGTCGGCCGACGGACGATGGAAGAGCTGGTCGAAGACATCTGCGCTTCGCAGGGGAAAACCCAGTTGAGCCTCGGGCCGCTCGAAAAGGTCTACGTCTTCTGGCTGGCCGGGATGAGCTGCGACGGCTGCACCGTCTCGGTGACAGGTGCGACCGAGCCCGCGCTGGAAGATTTGCTGACCGGCTCAATTCCGGGCGTGCCGCTCGTCATCCTGCATCACTACGTCCTGCAACTCGAAGCCGGCGACCACTACATGCAATCGCTGTTGAAGGCCGAGCAGGGCAAACTCGACGGCCCCTACGTCATCGCCTACGAAGGCTCGATACCCGACGAGAATCTCACTGCCGGTGGCGAGCCGTTCGCGGGCGAAGGCTCGCTCCCGCTCTGGGCGCCGAGCACCGAGCGCCGGCGCGTCTCGACTGCCGAATGGGTGAAGCGGCTGGCGCCAGGCGCTGCGGCCATGATCGCGGTCGGAACGTGCGCAACGTGGGGCGGGATCCCCGCTGCTTACGGCAATATTACCGGCTCGATGAGCGTGATGGATTGGCTGGGCGCGGATTATCGCAGCGCGTTGGGGCTCCCGGTTATCAACATTCCCGGGTGCGCGCCTGTCGGCGATAATTTTACAGACGCCGTGCAGGCCATTCTCCTCTTCCTGCAAGGTCTCGGCCCGCTGCCGGAGTTCGATGAACTTGGCCGCCCGGCGTGGCAGTTCTCCGAGACGGTGCATCGCCACTGTGTGCGCGCCGGTTACTACGAAGAGGGCGTTTTCGCGAAAGAGTTTGGCGACAAAGAGTGTCTGGTTGAGATCGGCTGCTGGGGGCCTGTCGTCCAATGCAACATCACGGAGAAGGGCGCGGTCGGACACCAGGGCGGCTGCATGAACGCGGGCGGCCCCTGCATCGGTTGCACGATGCCCGGCTTCCCCGACAAATTCTCGCCGTTCTACAAATCGCCGCCGGGCTCGCTCTTCTCAAGCAATGCGTCGCGGCTGCTCGGCTCAATCGTGCGCCCCTTGCGCCGCATTAGCCAGCGCGAACGCAACCGCGAGATTCGCTGGCACGAAACAGTGCCCAGCGGCTGGGCGATGGAGAAAGGCGATACGTCGCTCACGCACAAGATCCTCGAATTCTTTTACGAGGCGATGCAATTTCAGGGCGCGAAACGTCCCGAGAAGCAACCCGCTAAGAAATTCCCGCCGGGCCACCAAAGTTTGCCTGATCGTGTGTACGACGGCGATTATCAGGTGCTGCCCGAGGAGCGAGAGAAGAAAGCGGAGAAGAGAGCATGAGTATTCAGTAACGAAGGAGTTGCACGTTATGGCTTGCAGTCGGGAGAACGATACCGCTGTCCAGATCAGGAATGCGAGTTTGGGCGAACGTTCTAGTTAGCGGTCTTAAATTGGTATGGGAATGGGCAAAGGGGGAACTAATTATGCAAGGCACTAAGCAGGAAGAGGAATTCGCTACGCGAAGCACTGAGGCGACACAACGGTTTGTAGCCTTGAAGGACAAGCTGAGCAAAGAGGAGTACAACTTCGAGCACTTCCGCACGAAACACCTGTTGAGCGATGCTCAGGCGATCATTGAAAAACGTGGCATTCAAGCTGGCGAGATGGCTCCCGACTTTGAATTGCCTCGCGTCAGCGGCGGCACGTTGCGGTTGAGCGAGTTACGAGGCAAGCCAGTCCTGCTTCATTTCGGCTCTTTCACCTGACAAATTACAGCAGGCTCGGTCGAGCCGCTCAGTAAACTCCACAACACTTGGGGTGATCAGGTCACCTTCGCGGATGTCGTCATTCGGCAGGCTCACCCAGGCCCTGACGTGCCCGCCTATCAGAACTTTGAGCAGAAGATGCAGGACGCCGAACGCTACCAGCGGGAGGACGGCATCGCGTGGACGGTGCTGGTGGATGATCTCGAAGGCACAACGCATCAGGTCTATGGCGGGCTCGCCGACCCGACCTACCTCATCGGCACCGATGGCCGCGTCGCGTTCTATAACATGTGGACTCATGCGCCGACGCTGCACGAGGCTTTGGAAGAGTTGCAGAAGCAAGGGTGGCGCGGTGAGGTAAAAGGGGGCGTGCATCAAATGCCCCACCTGCTCCCGTCGATGACCGACGGCTGGAAGGGCTTGCGGCGCGGCTGGCCGCAGAGCTTTATTGATTTGGAAACATCTGCGCCAGGTATGGCAAGCGGCCCGTGGCTCGGCTATCAACTACGTCCGCTTCTCGCGCCGTTGACGTTGAGATCGAAACCGCTGCCACCCTCCGCAAAGCTAGGACTGGCGGCTGGAGCGGCGGCGCTGTTGTTTCTCGGTGCGCGAAGTCTTATGTCCCGCTCGGCAGCCAGTAGCCGCAAAGGGCAGACCAGCAATAAGCGGTTATAGTAAGAAGCTATTAAACGCCGCAGTGAATCAAGCGCGGCTCAGGTTGCGGCAACGGAGAGCCAACAATGTGTTTCAAGAATCTGCCAATTGAATTTGACGCTCAGGGAAACGCGCAACTCATCGGAGGCGTTGCTAATCCCTATGCTTACACGCCCCGGCAAATCAAACGCGACAAACTCGAAGAGCTGCTCGCTCGCAACGGGCACATCAAAGATGTCAGCATCTCTCCGGTGACGCGCGTCGCTGGCGCGCTCTCTTTCCATGCAGTGGCTGATTTACAGGAGCGCAAGTTTCTCGAAGCCAATTCGGTTGCCACGATCTTTCGCGGCTACGAAGTGATCTTGAAGGGGCGCGATCCCCGCGACGCCATTTACATTTCCAGCCGCGCCTGCGGAGTCTGCGGTGGAGTTCACTCTACCGCCGCGTGCGAGGCGATTGAGATGGCCTTTGGGATTTCGCCCCCACCGCTTGGCACGGTGCTTCGCAATCTCGCGCTCGCGCTCGATTTTCTGTACGACCACCCGCTGCATCTCTTCCTGCTGGCCGGGCCTGATTACTCGCAGGTCGTGGTCGAAGCTACGAGCCCGGCGATGTGGGAGAAAGCTCAAGTGACAGAGGCTCCAAACGCAGAGGTTCATCAGTTCAAGACTATCGGCGACATCATGAAGGGGCTCAACCCGCTTTCGGGCAAGCTGTACCTCGATGGTCTAAAGATGACGCGCACACCGCGCGAAGCCTACTCTGTGCTCTTCGGTAAATACCCGCACCCGCAGACTGTGGTGCCCGGCGGCATGTCCAGCACGGTCACGATCACGGACTTTAATGAGACGCTCACGCGGCTGCAGAAGATGATGGACTGGACCAAGCGCATGATCCTGCTCTGGGATGACCTCACGGAATTCTTTTACGGCTTTAACCCGGAATACAAAAAGGTCGGCGCGCGCGACAAAAACATGATCGACCTCGGCATGTGGGACGACCCGGACTCTTATGATGCCACCTATGCTCGTTGCAACGAGTGGGGCGAAGCCCGTTGGGCCACGCCTGGCGTCGTCATCGACGGTAATTTGGTGACGACAAAACTACAGCAGATCAATCTCGGCCTCGAAGAATTTGTCGAACATTCCTACTACGAGAACTGGAATCAGAATGGCGTGCGGTTCAAGACAGACCCTTCAGGCGCGCCGCTCTCGCCGAATCATCCGTGGAATAAGGAGACGATGCCCAAGCCCTCGAAAGAGAGCTGGAAGGATCGTTATACGTGGAGTACAGCGCCGCGTTGGGACCGGCAGGTTGTTGAGGCGGGAGCTTATGCGCGCATCTGGACGACCGCCGCAGCCGGATTGATGCCGAAGAACGATTTCCTTGAGTCAACCGGCCACAGTCTCAAGATTCATATGCCGAAAACGATGCTGCGCGAGATGGATTTCGAGTGGAAGATCCCTGAAGTGTGGAACGCGTTCGAACGCAATCGTGCTCGCGCCTATTGCATGGGATACAACTTGATGGTTGGGTACACCATGGTGCTTAAAGCGTTTGACTACCTGCGAAAAGGTGAAGATAAAGTCAGCACTCATTTCGAGGTGCCGAAAGGCGAGCGAATTGGTGTGGGTTTCTGGGGGGCGGGCCGAGGTTATCTCTCTCACCACCTAACTCTCGACAAAGGCGCAATAACCAATTACCAGATCGTCACGCCGTCAACCTTCAATGCCTCCCCGAAAGACCCGTTTGGCAACGCCGGGCCCTACGAAGAAGCCGTGTTGAATACTCCGATTCTTGAAGACTATTCGCGCCCTGAAGACTTTACGGGTGTAGACATGCTTCGCGCGATTCGCAGCTTTGATCCTTGCATGCCGTGCACCACGCACATCTACGGCGGTGAACGCGAGATTGTGCGCGAGGTTAATACCTGCGCCTGCAGCGCGGAAGGCTAGTGAGAAAACGCTCCGGCCTTCCCGAACTGCGATCTGGATTGTCAGCACCCTGAGATATCATGTGTGTCCTGGTATCAGGCATAGGTTATTCCAACCTTCGCGACATGTCCTTCGGTCGCGTCTTGCTCTCAACACTGGAACAGATGGACTGGCCGGGTCATGTTCACGTCGAAGACTTGAACTACGGTCCGATCATGATCTATCAGTCGTTGGAGGCGTCGGCGGTAAAATATGACAGGGCCGTCTTTGTCAGCGCCGCCAAACGTGGACGAAAACCGGGAACGCTGCAGATATATCGATGGCCTGGCGAACTTCCTCGAGACTCGGAAATACAAGCCCGCATCGAGGAGGCAATCACCGGCGTTATCGACTTGGATAATCTGCTTATTGTTTGTAAGCATTTCGGTGTTTTGCCTGACGACGTGACAATCGTGGAGGTCGAGCCGGAAAGGGAGGATTGGGGTCAGGAGTTTAGTCCCGTCGTGGCCGCCAGAGTTGAAGAGGCAATCCAGGCTGTGAGAAACCAGGTCTTTAGTCACACATACGTAAATGAGTGAAATAAATACCGAGGAGCGTGCGGGTGAGGAACTGGTTGTTCGGCTCAACTCGTTGGTTGAGGAGCTTGAGCAATATCCAGATACCGAGGTACGTGACACGGCTCTCGACCTGGTTCAAATAATCCTTAAACTCTACGGTGAATCCCTTCGGCGCATGATCGCAACATTTGATGCAGAGCCGCAGCGCGACCAAATTCTTGGACGGATGGCGAGCGATAAAGTTATTCGTTCGATACTACTCATTCATGGCCTCATGCCCGTCAGTTTGTATGACCGGGTAATGGCAAAGCTGAAAGATCTTCGTCCTTTCCTGGTTTCCCAGGGTTGCGACGTGGAACTGCTAGGAGTAGATGATGGACGTGTGCGCATGCGCTTAATTCGCAGCGGCAAAGGCGCTCCCCCCCTGGCGGTTCTCAAAACTGATATTGAAAAAGCTTTGAGCGAGGTCGCGCCCGATCTTGCTGGGATAGAGATCGAGGGCTTGTCCGAAAAGATAGAAGCTACCGCAAAGGCAGCGGCCGCTCTCGGCCGGATGATTGAAAAACCTCAAAAAGATTCCAAACCAGCGCTCGTGCAAATTAAGAGAAAACAGCCGGAGGCCAGCTTGCCCGAGAGTACGTGGGTGTCAGTGATCCGGGCCCAGAGTATCGAGGAAGGCCAATTTAAGATCGTCAACTTCGAGGACATCAACGTGCTGATCTTGAACCTTGATGGAGAGTTTTACGCATACCAGAACTCGTGTGCGGCAGGAGGACGGCCCCTGGATGACGCGCTGTTTGAAAGACCGATGCTTAGTTGTTCGTGTCATGGATATGGGTATGATCTGCGCCGCGGAAACTGCATTGAACGGCCCGACCTGAAACTTAAACCGATTCCTTTAAAGCTTGAAGATTACAAAGTGAAAATAGGACTCTAATGAGAAACTATTTGATGTCTTTCTGTGGGCCGGCACTTCTGACGGAGGATTCATGAGGGACGAATCTAAGAAACAAAACTCTCAGCGCGACCTCAACCCGGAGATCGACAACCTGAAGTCCCGTGATGAAATTCTGCAGGTAATGTATTGGATGACCGGTGAGGGCCTGGGTGATGAGTTCTCGGTAAGCGATCTCCGGAAGTTTCTACAGGGCGATCAAACTGTGCTTGCGCGCGACCTTGAACTTATGGTCTCAAGCGGCCTGCTGAAGTCGCGTGAGGACAAGTTTGCGCTAACGGAACAAGGGAAGGCAGAGGGGGGACGACGATTCGCAGACGAGTTTGAGTCAATGATTAAGCCTGGGCATTTCGAATGTGACGAGCCTGACTGTGATTGCCACAACCCGGAAGCAGCGGGAGAGGCGTGCAAGCATCTGTCGTCGGCTTATATGAACTAGCGATTCTAAAAAAAGGTGATGAAGAGAGACCCGCGCAAAGAGACTGAAGGCTATGTTGAAGACCGATGCGAAGGCGATGAGCCTTTACCCCACGGCTGAGATTCAGTGGAAGGATGGGCCCGCATTTCTCGCGGCAGGCAAAAGTTGCTGTCCTGGAGGGTGATCCCTCAAAGGAAGGCTTTTTTACTATGCGCCTGTTGTACCCGACGGCTTCAAGATCCAGCCTCACTGGCATCCGAAAGTAGAGCACGTGACCGTCATATCTGGAACGTTCAATGTCGGGATGGGAGACAAGTTTGATCAAACGGCGACTCGGGAGATGCCTGCCGGAACGTTGGCTTCTGGCCGCCGGAAATGAAGCACTTCGCTTGGGCAAAGGGTGAGACGGTCCTGCAACTTCATGGCACGGGTCCGTGGATGATCACCTATGTGAATCCGTCCGATGATCCACGTAAGCCAAAGTAGGCCCATGGGATCAGATTTTCAGTCCAAAATAAAGGAGACTGTCTCGCGGCATGAAAGTTTGGTGCATGGTCAGAGACTGTTCACTGTTAGTACTTGGATTTCTTCTGATCGGTTGCAACCGAAGCACTCCCGATTCTTCATCTTCTCAGAACGCTTCGAGCTCAGCTCCAGTCGCAGCTCAGGAGCTAACAATCCGCGTCAGCGAATCTCCTTCAGACGGGGACAGTCGTGAGCCCGAACTCAACGCGACCCAAGACGGTCGTATCATCCTGAGCTGGGTAGAGAAGGTCGGGGAAAAGCGTTATGCGTTGCGGACCGCAACACTTGAAGATAAAGGTTGGTCTCACGCACGCACCGTTGCACAAGGTGAGAACTGGTTCGTCAACTGGGCGGACTTTCCGTCAGTCATCGCGCTGCAAGATGGCTCGCTTGCCGCACACTGGCTGGTGAAAAGCGGCTCCGGCACTTATGCCTATAACGTGAACATCGCGAGATCGAAAGACGGCGGCAAGACCTGGAGTAAGCCCATCGTTCCGCATCTTGACAACACGCAAACTGAGCACGGGTTCGTCTCTCTGATACCCCTGCAGGATGGGCGCGTGGGCGCTGTTTGGCTCGACGGCCGAAATATGAAAGACGTAAAGAATGGAGGCGACGAACATGCGCCACAAGCGGAAAGCATGACCTTGCGGTACGCAGCCATCGATGCAAACGGCAACCTTTCTGACGAGGCGCAACTCGATGAGCGTGTCTGCGAGTGTTGCCAGACCTCTGCCGCGCTCACTAGCGAAGGCGCCATTGCCGTGTACCGCGACCGCTCACAAACCGAGGTGCGCGACATTTATTCCGTAAGACAGGGTAACGGCAGTTGGGGGGCACCTCGGCCAGTTCACTCGGACAACTGGGAGATAAACGGATGTCCCGTCAATGGCCCGTCGATCGCTGCTGATGGTCGGCGCGTGGCGGTGGCTTGGTTCACGGAAACCGGTGATCAGCCACGTGTGAAGGTCTCATTCTCCGACGATGCTGGAGTGACGTTCCGTGGTCCCGTGCAAGTAGACGATGGTGAAGCCACCGGACGTGTTGATGCCTTACTGCTCCCAGACGGCTCAGCGTTGGTTTGCTGGATGTCGGGGAATGCAGACGGTGGCGCGCTTAAAGTGCGCCGCGTTCGATCGGACGGCACTCTTGATCCAGCGGCGGTTATAGCCAAAACCGACATTTCGCGTTCAAGTGGCTTTCCACGGATGGCGCGTCTTGGCGACGAAGTGCATTTTGCCTGGACGGAATTCGGAACGCCGTCCCGTGTGCGCATGGCAGCAGCAAATATTAGCGCTTATAGATGAATGCGGCGCGACCTCCCCGAGCATACCTTTCGAATTAGTAGGAGTAGAAAACGAATAGTACGGATAAGAGCTGGTTGGGAATCCACCTTGGGTGGCTTGGTCGTATTACAAGAACAACGCCGAGGCTCACCTTGGCAATGGGGTTCTATGAGTTCGGTATTCGGCTTGGGTGTGAATCAAGCTCATGATATATTGGCTACCCCCCCCAATTAGCTTTGAGGAATTTTAGCCCGCGATAACTATGCATGAGCGGTTCTTAGCAACAACTGTCCTGGCAACTGCTTTGCTATTCAGTCAGGGAGGCAACTTCCTGATCGCCGCGCTCTGCCCACATCTCCAGTCGGGAATGGCGTCATGTGAGACGGAGCTTGCTGAACCCACGATGTCGCATGAAGGCATGGGGCATATGGGGATGGAGCACGAGACGGGGTCTAACCTGGATCCCGAGGCTGTCGCAATGGGTCAGCCGATTGGGCCGTGTCCACACTGCGCCGTCCACTCGCGCACGAATCCGAATACCGCTTCGCTCAGGGAGACGGAAGCGGCCAAGCGTTCGGTCGATCTTAATATTCCGCTACACTTTTCCAGAGTTGTCCCGGTTACGGTGTCTCCCGTTGTAGTCTTGACTTCAAGAGCACATGGGCCGCCAGGGGAAGCAACTCCCAGGCATATCCTCATCAACATCTTCCGCATTTAGTCCCTACCGACAATCACATTCGTGATGGTGACGCTGGCGTCAGCCGGTGTTGTCTACTATTCATTCATATCGTCGTCTAGAACATCGACAGAGTTCGCTTTGGCGAACCACGAGGGGGAACCATGAACCGGCCCAGTAAATTGAGTATTGCGCTGCGAACAGTTAGCGCACTGGCCTTAGTGTTTGCGCTCAGCGTAAGTGCGTTGCCGCAGCACGAAGGGCATGACATGTCGAAAATGAAACCGGTAAGCAAACCGAAGGCGAGGAGTGCGCCTAGGAAGAAGAGAACAGCTACTCGCGCCCGGCCTACTCCCACGAGAAGAGCAAGTAGGCCGAGACCTTCGCCTTCGCCCAGCCCGCACGTAATGACACCCGGCATGCAAATGCCGACAACGTCGCCATCACCGAGTCCGGCGCACGTGATGACGCCCGATATGCAAATGCCGACCGCGTCGCCGTCGCCGAGTCCGGCGCACGTTATGACACCCGGAATGCAGATGCCGACGATGTCGCCAACTCCTTCGCAGAGTCCGGGGCACCAAATGACGCCCGGTATGCAAATGCCGACCGCAACACCAGCGGCTGGGCTGCGGCCAGATCCGGAGATTGATAGCCGGCCGATGCTGCGACTCGAGGATCTGGAAGCCATGGCGATAAAGAACAATCCCACTTTGGCCCAAGCCGACGCCGGAATTCGTGCAGCAGAAGGACGCCGACGTCAGGCTGGTCTATTTCCTAATCCCATCGTCGGCTATTTCGGAGAGGAACTCTCTTTCCGAGCCGCGGGTGAAACCAGCGAGAACGGAGTCTTCGTCGAACAGATGATTCCTTTGGGCGGAAAGCTCAGCAAGAGCCGCCGCATCTTTGCTCGTGAAAAGGAGCAGGCCCAATCTCTTGCTGAAACGCAACGGCTGCGCGTGCTGGGCTCGATTCGCATGCTCTATTACGACGCCTTGGGTGCGCAAAGACTCCTCGAGCTGCGAAGCGATTTGTTGCGGCTCGCAACCGAAGCAGTTCAAATAACCAGGGAGCTTTACAACGTCGGACAAGCTGACAGGCCTGATCAACTCGAAATTGAAATCGAAGCTCAGCGGGCAGAGATCGATTTGTTGCGTGCCCAGAACGACAGAGAAGAGGTGTGGCGCATGCTCGCGGCCATGGTGAATAACCCGGAGCTAAAGCCTGCGAGATTGGCGGGGAATCTTGAAGAGGCTGGAACTGCGCTCGACCAGGAAGCAATCAGCCTAACGCTTTTACGTGATAGTCCCGAAATCAGGACTGCCCAGGCGGGAGTAGAACGAGCACGTGCGGTTTTCTCGCGTGCGCGGGCCGAGCGCATACCGGACTTGTTCGTGCGCGGGGGCATTGCTTACAACAATGAGCGGCTCGATCGAGACAATAGAAAAATTGGCGCGGAAGGGGTCATTGAAGTTGGTGTGAGCGTGCCCATCTTTAACCGAAATCAGGGTGGCATTGCGGCAGCGGAAGCGGAGCTTGCCATCGCGGAACGAGAGCTTGACCGGCTTCAGTTGGTACTGCGTTCGCGGCTGGCTTCGGCTTTTCGTGAATATCGCAACGCAGCGCAGATGGTGGAGAAATATCGTATGCAGGTGTTGCCGAGGGCGCGTCAAGCCTATGAGATGTACCTCTCGAGTTTCAGACAAATGGCCGCTGCCTACCCGCAGGTGCTGATCGCGCAACGAACCCTCTTTCAAGTTGAAGCAGAGTATGCGCGGGCATTAATCAATTTGCGACAGAGCGGCGTTGGCCTGCGGGGCTTTTTGCTGAGCGGGGGATTAGATGCCATGGGAAGGCCTGGTGAATCCGGCGAGCGAACCGAAGGCTTCAAGCTGAGGTCAGCGAGTGAAGCAACCGGCGATTCTGATACACCGTGAGTTAGGTCGCAATGACCACCACGAGATTTGCCGAATGGGATTATCAAAAGGTTTTCGAACAATACAGGAGTAAGAATATGGACAACAGCAGACGCAGTTTCATAAGACGTTCATCGCTTTTTGGGGCCGCCGGCCTACTGGCTAGTTCAAAAGTGGTGTCTGCCCAACACGAGGGCCACGTGATGCCTAAGCCTCAAGCCCCTTCCCAGGGAGATAAGAAGCCGGACAACAGGTCCGCGGCTTCCGGCGGCCAAGTTTTGGTGCACACTCCGGATGTGCCGAAGCTACCCTGGACTATGGACAATGGGGTGAAGGTCTTCCGGCTCGACGCCGAGGTCGTCAAAGTGCAACTCGTCCCGGGCAAGGAAATGTACGCATGGGGCTACAGCGGCAGCGTGCCCGGGCCCACGGTCGAAGTGAACGAGGGTGACCGCGTGCGCTTCATCGTTACAAACAAGTTGCCTGAGGCCACGACCATGCACTGGCACGGTCTGGAAGTGCCACTCAACATGGACGGCGTTCCTTTCATCAGCCAGCCCCTCATTGAACCGGGCCAGACCTTCGTCTACGAGTACACGGTGCACCAGAACGGCACATTCTTCTACCACTCGCATATGGCGATGCAGGAGATGATGGGCATGATCGGACTGTTCATTATTCACCCGAAGGAGCCCTACTCGCCGCGGGTAGACAAGGATTTCGGGCTTGTTCTTCAGGAGTGGGCGCTACTTCCGAACAACCCCATCCCGAATTCCCTCGCGATGGAGTTCAACTGGCTCACTATCAACGGGAAGGCCGGCCCAGCGACCACGCCGATGATTGTGAAGCAAGGTGAGCGAGTACGTCTCAGGATCGTCAACCTGGGCATGGACCACCACCCGATGCACATCCACGGAAATCAGTTTTACGTCACCGGTACAGAGGGCGGGCGTGCTCCCGAGTCCACCTGGTTTCCGGGAAACACCGTGCTGGTGGGTGTGGCTCAAGCCCGCGATGTTGAATTCGATGCCATTTATGCAGGCGATTGGATGTTTCACTGCCATCTGCCGCACCACATGATGAACCAGATGGTCTCGATGGTGGGGCCGATGGCGCATGCGGGCATGGGCCCACAGACCGGCAAGGGCATGGAAGAGGGCATGGGCGTCATCCGACAAGGTCACGCGCTTTCGGAAGATATGGCTCCCGGGTTCGGACGGGGCATGGGTGACAGCACGGAGAAGGAGAGAAACACCGCAAACCTCGCGGGACCGAGCCCGCACCTACAGCAGAACAGTCTCAAGGAGAGTGATAAGAAGCGTGTTCCCGGCTATCCGCAGGACATGATCATGATCATGGACAAGGAAGTCGCAAAGCCCGAAACCTACGGACTTCCACCGGCGTGGACGGCATCGATGATGGGGATGATGACGCTCGTGCGCGTGCTACCGCCGGATGTGTATGAGGAGGTTCAAAGAAGAATTCGGGAAGGCATTGCGGAGCCGCCGACGGGCAGTCCTACACAGCCTGCTCACAAACACGGATCGTGAGTCGGTCGCCGACTCATGTAGAACGAGGAAACCTAGCTGGGCTACAAAAACAATGGGGGAGAACAATGAGTAAGATACAAGGAAAAGATCAGCGACTGAGCAATTGGATCATCGTGGCGGCTCTAACTCTAGGAGTGTCGGCGATGGTGGCCGTTTCTGGCATCCAAACGCAAGCTCAAAATCAAGGCAGCTCGCAGATGGGCGATATGCCGTACGACCTGCATTTCATTGACATGATGACTATGCATCACCGGCAGGGCACTGCCATGGCCCGACTGGCGGAAAGAAAAGGGAGCGTGCCGGCTCTGAGAGCTTTCGCAAAGAGGACCGCCGACGATCAGGAAAAAGAACTGCTCGAACTGAAGAAACATCGGGATCATTGGTACGCAGGCGCACCGGCGATGGACCACTCGCAGATGATGGCTCAGATGCCCGGCATGTCAGGCCACGGGAACATGAAGATGGACAACTCGCAGATGATGGCAAAGCCCGGCATGTCAGGTCACGGGAACATGAAGATGGACATGCAGGGCGACATGGCCAAGCTTCAGGCGGCAACGGGCAAACAATTTGGCCGCCTGTTTCTGGACATGATGATCCCGCACCACCAGATGGCCATTGATATGTCGAAAGAGGCGGTTACGAAGGCGGAGCACGCGGAGATTAAAGAGATGGCGCGCATGACCGTCCTTAAGCAGCAGGGCGAAATTGCGGAGATGAATCGGCTCAAAGGAGTGCGGTCCGGCAAAACTAAATCGGCCACGAAATCAAAACCAAAGCCGAAGACGGGTCATACCATGCACTAAGGCTCCTATTAAAGCTGTGGGGGGCCATGCGGAGATCTGAAAATGCCTATCAGATCTCCGCGCGGGGGAACCCAGAAATCTTATGCAATTAGTCTGCGGGAGAATGCTAAATGAACCTTAGGATGGCTGGTGACAGGGGCTTACGCGCAGAACTCGCTTGCCTAATGTTTGCGGTACTGCTCCTGGTCTTGTTGCCGGTGGCTGCTCTGGCGCATGCGAAGTTGGTTCGCTCCGAGCCAAAAGCCAAAGACGTATTGCCGCGGGCCCCAAAGGTCGTTGAACTATGGTTCAGCGAAGAGCTTGAGTCGGGCTTCAATTCGATCGAGGTAAGAGATCAACAAGGCAAGCGTTTCGACCGAGGGGGGGTCACCTTATCCGAGGGGAACAAGAAGGCCCAGATCTCGCTGGAGACGTTTAGCCCAGGCACTTATGCCGTTATCTGGAAAGCCCTCTCGATGGACCAACATATGTTGCGTGGAGAGTTTACTTTTACGGTATCTCAAGGCGGCGCGGCGGGCGCTGCCACGGCCTCTCCACCGCAAGGGTCGGGCTCACCAGCTATGGAATCCATGCCGATGGGGAAAAGCGAGCAAAGCTATGAAATTTACCCCAGCCAAAGCGCGGTCCGTTGGGTGAGCTACCTGTCGATGATGATGCTTTTCGGTGGCTTTGCTCTTTACCTGCTCGTTCTGGTGCCGGCGCTCCGTCAGGAGAGTTTGGAAGAGCCCGCAAAAGTGGCCCGGGTTAGAAACGCAAGCGCTCGCCGCATAGTTAAGTGGTCCTGGATTAGCGTCGTGGTGCTCCTGTTAACGTCTTCGGTATCACTCGCATTTCAAGCCTCGGGAGTTTTCGATAAGTCTTTGGCGGAGTCGTTGTCGCCTGCGCTGCTGGGCCAGGTCATTTTTAATATGGGCTATGGTGGGCACTGGTTTTTGGAAATCCTTTCCGTAGCCCTGCTCATCGTGATCCTAACTATCCTTTCACGCAAGCTCAAGCGTGCGCCGGACGAAGCCCATCGGGCGTTATGGTGGGTAGGGCTTTTCGCAGGTGCGGTGCTGCTCATAGCGCCAAGCTGGACCGGTCACGCGGTAGCATCGGTTAAAGACTTTCGCCTGGCTGTAATTACTGATTGGTTGCATCTGTTAGCTGGAGGATTTTGGGTTGGCGGGCTGTTTCATCTCGCCATGACGCTGCCGTCGGTAGTCGCGGGCGTGGACAAGGGTCACCGCATCGGTTTGTTGGCTAAAGTTATTAAGCGATTCACAAGAGTGGCGATGCCGAGCGTGGTCCTGCTTGTGCTTGCCGGTCTTTACAACACGTGGGCACACGTGCCGAGTTTTAGTGGTTTTTGGCTCACACCCTACGGAAATACGCTTCTGCTCAAGCTCTTCTTTGTTGGGCTGATGCTGTTTTTAGGTGGATTGAACAACTTCCATTTCGGCAAAAAAATTGCACGCCTGGCGAAGATGCAGAGCGAAGCTGAGAACGATGTGGAGCGCATCAAGCTGGAGCGAGGCTTTGCTCGCTCAGTGGTGTTGGAGGCGGCCATCGGCGTCGTAGTGCTATTGGTTACGTCTGCTCTTGTTTTCATGACACCGGCGCGCAGCCATCCGGCGATGTCGCCAAATGAACATCCTGGGATGTCATCTGTCGGAAGCGTAAAAGTAATCAATCTGTAGAGGAAGAGGTTTCGTGTTCTTCGCTCGTTTCGCCGTTTTGCATGAAGCAGTAAGGAGTTAAATGACATGAAAGTCGTATTCAAGTTCGGATTAACGGCGGCTCTGCTGTTAGCGACCCTGATGGTCCCTTCAGCTTTGAAGGCTCAGTCTGGTCAAAGGACACCAGCGCCGCGAGCCACGCCGCCGCCCAGGCAGGAAATCGACGAAGGGGACGTTGTTCGCGTAGACACGGAACTCGTAACACTGACTGCCACCGTCACGGATAGTCGCGGCCGTTACGTGGCGAATCTGAAGCAGAGCGACTTTACGGTCTACGAAGATGGAGCGAAGCAGGAGCTGAGCTATTTCAACACCGGCGACCGCGTGCCGGTGAGTCTTGGCATCCTTTTCGACACGAGCGGAAGCATGATCGATAAGATTCACGGAGTGCAGGACGCAGTCGAGCATTTCGTCAAATCCGTCTCGGCAGGTGATGAAATCTTTCTCATACGTTTTAGTGAAGACGCCGAACTGGTTCAGGACTTCACTGATGATCGGCGGCGCATTCTGCGGGCGGTCGAACATCTTGAGCCGCAGGGCAGCACCGCACTCTATGATGCTGTCGTGTTGGGACTGGAAGGAATCAAGCAGGGGAAGCATCGCAAGCGGGCGCTGCTCCTTTTGACGGATGGCAACGACACAGCCAGCAGTGCGAGATTTGATTCCGTGGTCGCTCTCGCCCGCAGATCGGAAGTGACAATTTACCTTACCCGCGAATGTTTTACATTACCTCGACGCGGTGCTCAAATTTGCAAACCAGAAAAGTTCCGAGATCGTTAGCATAATGATTTTTGGGAGCGTCGCGAAAGGAGGGTTCTCGCCCGTTTCCGATGTGGATTTGTTAGTCGTGCTCGCGGATGAACCGTGGAAGGAGAAGAAGAGGCTGGAACACGACCTGGCGGCGTTAGAGCTAGAACACAAACTTCGGGAGCGTCCGAAGTCGAAGAGGGAGTTGATCCTTACAGTGGTGGATCGCGTGGCCTGCCAGTTCAAGTCACAATTCGTCTGCTACAAGCGCGACTTCATCTCAGGTAACAGCGCCGCCGTGTTTGGAATAAACCCCGTGCTTGAATCACTCCTTCTGACCACGCGCATTGCTTTTGCTAACGTGGTCATGTCAGCCAGGACTGCCTGGGGAGAAGAGCTTCTCTCGCAAGTGCGTGTTCCGTTATTGAAAGGACACCTCGCGAAAACTGTGTCGGACTTCTGGCGTTCAACGCCGGCGCTCTGGTGATATTTCCCGTGCTGCCAAATGCTACGAAATATTCGATGTCGGCCCTGAAGTGGATGCTTCATACATGTCATTTCTGCGTTACCTTAAAGGCTTCGACCATCGAAGAGGCGTTGAGTTTTTTCAAAGGAGGATCGAAGCGGAGGCGACGCTGCCGGAATTGCTGTCACTGAGGAGTCACTATCGCCCGTCATTGAGATTCGTGAAGCGTTGCTTCGGAACAATCGTCAGGCTGTACTCCATGACAGTCAGAGAGGGCGTCTTCCCGATCTCGATTGAGAATAATTCTGACCGACCTGTTCAAGGCGGCGGAAGTTTCATTGGCGGAGAAGGTTCCAGGTGCCTTGCTTTCCCATGAATAGCTCTGGTGGTCATGACGGCACTAATGCTGATCACCTACCGCGAGTCCGCCGGTGCTTAAAAAACTAAGCCGTCGGATCAGCCTGGCACTACACTTTTACTTGCCCCCACAAGTTTAGCCGTTCATTTCACTTTCACACAGGAGGAACTTCGATGAGACGAACTATAGCTTTTGTACTCTTGCTTTCCGTTACAGCTTTCTGGGTCGCTTGTAACACCGCGAACAACTCAAATACGACCGGCAACGCCAACATGACGGCGACGCCGGCTAACGCGAACGTAGGCACGGCCAACAGCAACGCGAACGCTAACGTGCACTCCAACATGAACGCTAACGAGCACGCGAATATGAATATGAATGGCAACAAAAACGCTAATAAGAAACCTTAGTAAGCGTTTGCAGGGTTGGCGTTTTATACGGGTAAGCAATTTGTTCTGACGCTGACGCTGACGCGAGCGATCGTCGGTGTGGTTGTTTTGCGTCGTTTGCGACCGCGATCGGCAAGGGTCGTCGTGCGCTCACGGCTGAGTTGTTATTAGCTGGATATCCCGATCGGCAGTTCCACTTGACTCTGTATTCGACTACAGGGTTTAGAATGTCCTTGCCTTGGAAAAACTGACTAAATAGGTAAGGAGAAATCTATGAGCAATAAACGCAAAATCGAAATTTTTAGCGCTGGCTGCCCGGTCTGTGACGAAGCGGTCCAGACGGTCAAGCGAATAGCATGTCCCTCCTGTGAAACCGAAGTGCTGGACATGAGGCAACCGGAAGTGGCTGCAAAGGCAGAACAACTGGGCATCAGCCGTGTTCCTGCGATACTGATCGACGGCAAGCTTGCCGAATGCTGTGTCGCGGGCGCAGTTGATGAACAGGTATTGCGCGCTGCCGGAGTAGGCGTGCCATTGCCATAGCCGCTTGGCCCAGGGACGCAGTCTTTATAAACAGACTAGTCAGTGAGAAGGAACCGACATGGCACTTGGATCGAAGCAACAATTAACAGAAGAGTCTCGCGCAGCATTAAAGATCGGCGAAGTGGCGAAGTTGAGCGCTATTGGTATCGAAGCGCTTAGATTCTACGAGAGAAGTGGACTGCTGGGTCGGCCGGCTCGTACTCAAAGCGGCTATCGCGTGTACGACACGGCCGTGCTCAAACGGCTCGACTTCATCAAACGCGCCCAGGTCTTAGGTTTTTCGCTCGATGAGATCAAGCGAATCATCGCCGACAAGCTAGCCGGGCGGAGTCCATGTCTCGAGGTGCGCGAAATTGTGCGCCATCGTCTCGAAGAATTGGATAAGCGGATGAAAGAGATGCGGCGTTACCGCAGGGAATTAGGAGCTGCGCTTACCCAGTGGGATCAGACAGGCGAACTCGATGGACATGTCTGCGGATTGATCGAAGGAACGGAAATCGAGCACTCCAATCCACCACCGCGCGGTCTTAGCAAGAACAAGCGGCTGCAGTGATGTAGCAGACTCACAAGCGCAAGTTTGGTCGTCAGTGCTTAGCAGAAAGCTGTGACCCTGGGTGCGGGAGCCGCAGAGATTAAGAACATGAAACCAGTCAAGGAGATGGACCACACATTGTCTAATACATCGCCTCGCGATGAAGTGGGTGCGGCGGCAGTAGATCCAGTTTGCGGTATGACCGTTGATCCAAACGCCGCGGCCGGCTCCTACGAGCACGCCGGGAAAGCCTACTACTTCTGCAGCAAGCAATGCCTACACAAATTCGTTGATGATCCAGAACGGTTCCTCAATAAAGTGGCCGAACCGATGGCGTCGCAGCCGGTCGGAATTCAGCGTGAACCAAAACCAGCTTCAGCACCAGTCGCTCAGACTTATACCTGCCCGATGCATCCGGAAGTGCGGCAGGACAAGCCTGGTTCTTGTCCCAAGTGCGGCATGGCGCTGGAACCCGTTGCTGTCACTGCGCCTCAACATAAGACTGAATACACGTGCCCGATGCACCCGCAGATTGTACGCGATGCTCCCGGGAACTGTCCGATCTGCGGTATGGCACTGGAGCCGCGGACCGTCACTCTTACTGAGGAAGAGAATCACGAGCTAAAGGACATGCGGCGCCGTTTCAGGGTCAGTGTCTTGCTTACCATTCCGGTCTTCGTGATTGGAATGAGTGACTTTATTCCCGGAGCACCATTGCAGCGCCTCGTACCGCCAGCGGTCCTTTCGTGGCTTCAATTGATTCTGGCTTCTCCAGTCGTTCTTTGGGGTGGCTGGCCCTTTTTCGTGCGCGCCAGGCAGTCAGTAGTTAACCGAAGCTTGAACATGTTCACGTTGATCGGGCTCGGCGTGGGAGTGGCTTATGCCTACAGCCTTGTGGCCACGCTATTGCCGGATCTCTTTCCGCAATCGTTTCGCGGTCACGGCGGTACGGTTCCTGTTTATTTCGAAGCCGCCGCGGTAATCACTACTCTAGTGTTGCTGGGCCAAGTGCTGGAATTGAAAGCTCGTAGTCAGACAGGTGCGGCGATCAAAGCGCTGTTGGGGTTGGCGCCAAAGACCGCTCGGCGCATCCTCGCCGGCGGCCGCGAAGAAGATTTGCCGCTCGATCAGGTGCAGGTTGGCGATCTCTTGCGCGTGCGACCGGGGGAAAAGATTCCAGTTGATGGTGTCGTCGTCGAAGGCTCAAGCGCCGTGGATGAGTCGATGGTAACAGGCGAATCCATTCCTGTAGAAAAAAGAGCGGGAGAAGGTGTTATTGGCGCGACCGTGAACGGCACTGGGAGCTTGATCATAAAGGCAGAGCGTGTGGGTGCGGAAACTCTGCTTTCGCAAATTGTGCAGATGGTTGCCGAAGCACAGCGTAGCCGTGCACCGATTCAAAAATTGGCGGATCGTGTCGCCGCCTATTTCGTACCCGCAGTCATGCTAGCTGCGGTCATCACCTTCGTCGTCTGGGGCACCATGGGACCAGAGCCAAGGATGGCATACGCAATTATCAACGCGGTCGCGGTGTTAATAATTGCCTGTCCGTGCGCTCTGGGTTTAGCTACACCGATGTCAATTATGGTGGCTACAGGCAAAGGTGCGCAGGCGGGGGTGCTTTTCAAGAACGCTGAAGCAATCGAGGTTCTTCGAGATGTTGATACTTTGGTGGTGGACAAGACAGGAACCCTCACAGAAGGGAAGCCCAAACTCGTCACGGTAGCTCCGACTGCCGGTGTGAACGAGCGCGATTTACTGCGCTTCGCTGCGAGCCTTGAACGAGGCAGTGAACATCCCTTAGCGGCAGCCATTGTTTCCGGCGCTCAGGAGCGAGGGGTGGAAGTTGTGAATACCCAGTCGTTCGAGTCCGTCACCGGCAAAGGAGTCAAAGGGCAGGTGGATGGGCACGTAATAGCTCTTGGAAACCACAGTTTGCTTAAGGATCTAGGAATCGATCCGCGTGAATTGGCAGGGCAGGCAGAGAAGTTTCGCGCCGACGGCCAAACCGTGATGTTCGTCGCTATCGACGGCAAAGCTGCCGGGCTGGTAGGGGTTGCTGATCCCATAAAGGAGAGTACGCCTGAAGCCATCAAGCAACTTCATGAAGAGAGAATCCGCATCGTGATGATGACGGGCGATAGCCGCACGACGGCTAACGCAGTGGCGGCAAAGTTGAATATCGACGAGGTCGTTGCCGAAGTGCTGCCCAACCAGAAGGCGGAAATTGTTAAGCGCTTCCAGGCGGAAGGCCACAAGGTAGCGATGGCGGGCGATGGGATCAACGATGCGCCGGCCCTGGCTCAGGCCCATGTAGGCATTGCGATGGGAACCGGAACTGATGTGGCGATGGAGAGCGCGGGTGTGACACTCGTGAAAGGTGATTTGCGCGGCATCGTTAGGGCGCGGAAGCTAAGTCGCGCCACCATGGGCAACATCAAACAGAACCTTTTCTTTGCGTTTATCTACAACGTGATGGGTGTTCCAATCGCTGCCGGTGTGCTTTACCCATTTACCGGGCTATTACTTAATCCGATGATTGCTGC
>JACCUI010000232.1 GCA_013811945.1 Pyrinomonadaceae bacterium
TCCATGAGCTGGCGCACGACGCAATCCGACTAAATCTTTTGCAAAGCCTTGAAGCTTTATGATGCTCGATTTTGCGTCGAGACGCCAGACGCCAGACGGGAGTGAAGCGAAGCCTCAGAGAAGACGCAAAAAAAATACAGTAGGAGAGGTCAATAAACAGCTCATGAGTGCGCCGGCAGAGCGAGTGGCGACAACGCTTTGGATTCGCACCTTGCTCGCCTAAATCCGAAGCGGGTGTCGACCTGCGCTTGCCACGCGCACGCGGAAGGGTTGGTAGATCTATCGACAACAAAAGTGATCCACGAAACTAGACAAACCGACACGAACTCTATTAGCGCCCTTTGGTATGCTTCGTAAATCGTTCCTTAAAGCTATATTTTTTGAATTAAGTCAGCATTCGGTTCAGCGTCAAGCCGCGAAACCGCGGGTCGGGCGGGCGTTGATTGGAAATCGTCCGGCGGCGTGCTTACTCGATTGCGACCTAATTCTTTCGAACTATAGAGCGCGCGGACAGCAGCCTGAACGAGAGTGTCCCGGCTCGACCCATGGACGGGAAAGGTAGCGAGTCCCAGAGAGGCACTCAGCCGCCCAAATCCGGGCAGGTCGATCTGCTCAACTCTGCTGCGAAGGCGCTCGGCCACGATTAGCCCACCCTGAATATTTGCTTGCGGAAGGATAACAACGAATTCGTCCCCACCGTATCGGAGTTCGTATTCCAGTACTCGTATTCCTTTCTTCTTCGACACAACGTCACCTTAACCCAGTTTTAAATTGTCGTTATATTTGACGGGTGTCCATTGACTGACCTTCAGACGCGGGGTAATGTCCAGTCGCTTAACGACCCTAACCGGCTGGTCCTGCTCAAGCCTGCACCTATGGTGGGCTTTCCCGCCCAGCTTCTCTGATCATCTGCTCTGACCGGTCGCAGCACCCATCGTCAATAGGAGGAGTCGAATGAGAAGGAGTATTTTACTCGTCGCGAGTCTGGCACTATGCCTGGCCCTAACCGTCCCCTCGGCAGTCACATCCGCGAACTCTCCGGCAACCACGCCTGTGCAACAGCACGTGTTCCAGGCGTTGCCCAACCAGGTCGCATCAGGCGACACGACCCGTACCTCAACGGTGTTATGGGCGCGCAGCAACAATCGTGGACCTGTTTTCTTTTTCGTCTCAACCGACTCCGATTTTACCAACTCCAGATCAATATTGCGCATCCTCCGGGCGGATGTGACGCAGCCCTCCGTGCCGGTGAAGGTTCAAGTGGATGGCTTAGAACCTGGCACGCGGTACTTTTACCTCGTGAGCGACTCCCGGCTGCGTCTGTCCGCAGGCCGCTTTGCGACGGCCGCCAGCCGCAATACTTTCGCCGGCTTACGTTTCGGCGTAAGCGGTGACTGGCGCGGCGAACTGGCACCCTATCCGTCGATCTCCAATGCTGATGCGCGCGGATTGGATTTCTTCGTCTCCCTGGGCGACACCATATACGCTGATGTTCCTTCCCCCGCCGTCCCGCAACCACAAGCGGAAACTCTGGAGGAATTTCGGGCCAAGCAAAACGAAGTCTACTCAGCGGTCTTCGGGCTCAACACTCTGGGCGATCTACGAGCTTCTACGTCGATCCTGGCGACCATCGATGACCACGAAGTCACAAATGACTTCGCCGGCGGTGCCCACGCCTCGTCCGACCCTCGCTTCGATCAATTCGGCGACGTGCTGATCAATGACACCCCGCTCTTCGACAACGGCTTGCGAGCTTTTCAAGAGTACAACCCGCTTCGCAACGAGTTTTACGGCAACACTGGTGACGCCCGCACGGCCGGCGAGCGCAAACTCTACCGCTTCCGCAGCTACGGAAGCAACGCGGCCGCGTTTGTGTTAGACCCACGCTCTTTCCGCGATCGAGAGCTGACCCCGGCTAATCTTGCCAACCCGGCTGATGTGGCGCGCTTTCTGATCGAGTCATTTAACCCTGCCCGCACAATGCTCGGCGCACAGCAACTGCAGGACCTGAAGGACGACTTACTGCGGGCCCAACAGGCGGGGGTGACGTGGAAGTTCGTGATGGTGGCGGAGCCGATCCAGAACCTGGGCCCGTTGGCCGCGGCGGATCGTTTCGAGGGCTATGCCGCGGAGCGTACCCAGTTGCTTAAGTTCATCAACGAGAACGGGATTCAAAACGTCGTCTTTATCGCCGCCGACCTCCATGGGACGCTGGTTAACAATCTCACCTACCAGGAGGTTCCGTTCGGTCCTCAAATCCCGACCGGCGCGTGGGAAATTGTCACCGGTGCCGTCGCCTATGACGCGCCTTTTGGTCCAACGGTAGTCAACATAGGCGCAGCGCTAGGATTGATCACCCCGGCGCAGCTTGCTTTCTATAACAGCCTACCTGTGGCCAACGACCCGGATGACTTTCCAAACGATAAGGATGATTTCCTGAAAGGGTTGATCAATACCCAGATTGCCCCGTTGAACTATGATCCTCTGGGGCTCAATGGTTCACCGATTGCGGCGACGCTGCTGCAGGGGGATTACATCGCGGTTCACACCTACGGGTGGAGCGAGTTTCGCCTTAACCGCCAGACGCAACAACTTCGCGTCACAACCTTCGGCATCCCACCCTACACAAGGGCAGAATTACTGGCGAACCCGCCAGCAGTCGTTAGTCGAGTCCCACAGGTCGTCAGTCAGTTTGTGGTCGAGCCCGTAGGCGTTTACTGATGTAAGTGAGGCAAGCAGTCCGAAGGCTTGAGGGTTAAGCATTTGCTAGACCTGATCCATAGCCACTTGGGTAACACAGATCAAATCTTGATGTAGGTCGTGAGTGCTGTCGCAATAAGGTTTTCAGCATCATCAATCAACTCCGCCGAAACGACTATGAGGCGCCGGCCGGCGCGGAGCACACGAGCAGTGGAGTGAGCCCGGCCGTTTCTGAGTGGTCTGAGATAGCTGATGGTTAGGTCGGCGGTCGTTGCTTTCTCGTCGGGCGGCAGCAGAGAAATAATCGCGAAGGCCGTAGCCGTATCCACTAACGAAGCAATGGCACCTCCGTGAACCACGCCATTGTTTTGCTTCAGATCCTCCCTGATGTTGAAACCGAGCGTGGCTGTACCTGGAGCCATATCCTCCAGTTCAATCCCCAGCAGCTTTGCAAAGGGAACTGTCTCAAGAGCGTTCTGGATCCGTTCGAGCTGACTCGGCGTGAGTTTTTCACTGTTCATGAACGGTAGCTTTCGGCTGAGTCAGCCGGCTCTACGATAACAGCGGTGCCATAAGCCAGAACCTCGGTGACGCCGGTGGAAAGCTCGGTAGTGTCATACCGAGCGCCGACAATCGCGTTGGCCCCAATCTCCGTGGCGTGCTGAATCATGATGTCAAAGGCGTCGGAGCGCGTGTCTTCACAGAGTTTCGTCCATACTGTGATGTTGCCCCCGACCACTGTTTGCAGCGTGGCCCCAAGCGTCGCGAAGATATTGCGCGAGCGAACGACGATTCCGCGTACCAC
>JACCUI010000242.1 GCA_013811945.1 Pyrinomonadaceae bacterium
GGCGCGCTGCGCTTGCCCACCTTCCTCACCTGCGAATGTGCTAAGGGTGGATATTCCTCCCAGTGTTAAGTGGCGGCGGATCTGGAGCAGGGATGAACAGTCCACTCACTCCAGCTCAGCGAACGAAATTGCATTAGCGTTATAGAATCCATAACCTCTGCTGGAGAACATCTCTATCTCTATCTTGTGACCACTTCCTGAGTAATGTTATAAGAGCGGGTCAAGTCTCCTTCAGTACGGCTCATTCTGAGTAGAGAGTTGAACACTTCCGACCTACAGCAGCTCTCAGACATTACTCGCACAAGGTTAAGCGCCGAGCTTCGAGAACTTACACATTCAAGCGCAGAGCTCACGGCCCTTGAATATGTTCTAGGCGAAAGCGGCGCCGCTCAACCATCATTGCCACGCACCGTCATCTACCTACTACACCGGATGTACGGCCCCGATAATGAGACGCTCAATGATCAGTTGCAACGCCTGACTTCGATGTGCGCGCAGTTTGTCGAACTCTACGGCGAAGGCCCAGTCAGTGTGTTGCGCGCGCCCGCGCGCATAAACATTCTGGGCGAGCACGTCGATTATGTCTCGTACCTGCGAACCGCTTCCCTGTCCTTCGGCAGCCGTGAGCACGACATGCTGATGCTCTACCGCGCTTCCGAAACCGATCGCATACGCGGAGCTTCCACCTTGGAAGAGTACCCGCCCTTCGCCTTCACCTTAGCTGAAGGCCCGTCTTTAGACGCGCGCGGTGCGGCCGAAACCGATTGGCTGTCTTACCTGTACGAAGACCCCACCTCCGCCCCCCACTGGAGCAACTACGTGAGAGGCGCCGCCTACTTTGCGCGCATCAGGTGGGGTGCGCGTGCGCGGCGGGGATTTGATTTTGTTGTGGACTCAGGCATCCCCGCGGGCGGCGGCGCCTCGTCGTCATCGGCGCTCGTGGTATTGGCGAGTGCGGCGATGCAGGAAGTTAACCGGCTCGGATGCGATCCTATTGAGTTGGCCCGCGACGCGGCCAAGGCTGAGTGGTATGTAGGGACCCGCGGAGGATCGATGGACCACATTACCATCTGCCTTGCCAAACGAGATCACGCAGTGCTCATCTCTTACCCTGAAAAACAGGCACGACAGGTGGCGCTACCGGGGCGCCAGTTCCGCTGGATTACTTTCTTCTCGCAACCGGCGGATAAGGGACGTGGGGTGATGATTGAGTACAACGAGCGCGCCGCCATCTCGCGAATAGTTATCCCGGCGCTGATCGAAGGGTGGAGAACTAAACAACCGGAACGCTACGCCGCGTGGCTCGCAGCGATTCAGTCACTTCAAACGGGATCAGCAGCGGCTCTTGACGAGATCGAAAGATTATTGCAGGAACTTCCTTGCGCGTTGACGCTCACGGAAATCGAGCGTGACTACCCGGAAGCTTTTTCCGCGTGCGCCCGCGCCTTTCCCGCCCTGGTTGCAGAGCGCGGCGAGAGCCCGCTTCAAGTCCGGGCGCGTGCGCTGCACCACGCGGGAGAAGTGCGGCGCGTCGCAACGGTCGCGCAGGTTCTCGAGAGTTTGTCCTCGAAGCAGACTGGCTCGGCTATGCGGGGCCGCGTAGACGAGGCAATGCGCGAACTCGGCAGTATCTTTAACCAATCACACCAAAGCCTACGCGATCTCTACGGCGTTAGTACCTCCGAAGTGGAGCGGCTAACAGAGATCATCCGCGCGGACAGAAGCGTTTACGGCACTCACTTGATGGGCGGCGGCTTCGGTGGAAATGTGTTGGCGCTTACGAGTGAAGAGAACGAAGGCGCGCTGATCGAACGCGTGCAAACAGCGTATTACGAGCCGCAGAACCGTCAAGGTGTTCAGGAGGGGTCGGTGATGATCTCAACTGCTGGCGACGGACTTGCGCCAATCGACGTTGAATCGGTCTGGCGCGAAGCCGTCGAGCAGTTCAATTCTTCAGATCGCGACGTGCCAAAACACCGCGCCAGGATAGCAGCGCTTCTCGATAGTATGCTGGACGAAACGCCCGGCGAAGTCTGGCCGGTGATCGTGGCCGCGGGCAAAGGGACGCGTGCGCGCGGGACGGGACTCGACGTACCAAAGCCTTTGGCGGCAGTGCTGGGTGAGCCCGCAATCGTCCACGTACTACGAAATGTCCGCACCGCATTCGGCGCGACCCGCCCTCCGATAGCGATCGTCTCGCCGGAGTCGCAGGCAAAGACACGAGATGCGCTGGCGGGTGATGACGTGACATTCGTCGTGCAACCGGAAGCTTTGGGAACGGGGGACGCGGTCCTGTGTGCGCACAAAGAAATGCGTGATTTTCAAGGCCGGGCACTAGTCATCTGGGGTACGCAACCAGTCATCCGGCCGGAGACGATGCAGCGCACGCTGAAACTCGCCGCTCTCTTCGAGGACTACGAGATGGTGGTTCCGACCGCACATCTTGAGTTGCCTTACGCACCACTGCTACGCGACGAGCGAGGCCGTGTTCAGTCGGCGTACGAGACACATCTTGAGCGAGTCGAGCGCCCGGCATCCGGTGAAAGCAACATCGGGATGTTTCTGCTTAAGAGCGAGGCAATGTTCGAGGCGCTAGTAGAACTGAAGCAGCGTCACTGGGACGAAACGCAGCGACGGTACAAACGTTACGACGGTGAGCTGGGTTTTCCGAATGAGCTCATCAATTACCTCGCCGGCCGAGAAGCTGGCGTTTTCGCGTGCCCCATTGCTGATAGCCGCGAGGAACAAGGGATCAAAAAGCTTGAGGACCTCGCCCGTTGTGAACGGTTCATTGGGGCGTTGGCTCTAGAGTGATCCTGACGCAAGCGTACCGGCTTCGCGCGCGTGACCAGCACCCCACGCAGGGATTGTCGAGAAAATCAAACGGCGAGACTGCAAGTTATCTCAATGATGCCGCGAACACCGATCAACCAGCGCCGGAGGCGCGGCAGAAGGTAGCGGCATGCGAGGTGTCGTTCGGTCGCGATTTCTGATTTTTAAAAGACTCACGCGGGCTGCCCGCGTGGGGGACACGCTTAGGATTACTTATTAATCTGGCCGGAAGGACGAGAAGCATGGCAACAGCCGGGCAAACGACGGGTATTCGGCGACGTCCGATCAAACACTTGCGCTGGTGGATCGGAGGTATGCTGTTCGCCTCGACGGTCATCAACTACATCGACCGCCAAACTCTCTCCGTGCTCGCTCCCTACCTCAAGATCGAGTACCAATGGAACAACGAACAATTCGCGCTGATCGTCATTGCTTTCCGCGTCGCCTACTCCGTCGGGCAGACAGTCTCTGGCCGCTTCATTGACCGGATCGGAACGCGCAAGGGGCTGACGATCGCGGTCGTCTGGTACTCGCTGGCAGCGATGTTGACCTCATTCGCTGTGGGCTTACGCAGTTTTGCCTTCTTCCGATTCCTGCTCGGAGCGGGCGAATCCGCCAACTGGCCTGCCGCGACAAAAGCAGTGTCAGAGTGGTTCCCGAAACGCGAACGCGGTTGGGCCGTGGCGCTCTTCGATAGCGGCTCATCAATCGGCGGCGCCATCGCACCCCTGCTCGTCATCGGACTCTACAATTATTTCGGGGGGTGGCGACCAGCATTCGTCTTAACCGGCACGCTAGGATTTCTATGGCTGGTCGCGTGGCGCTTGCTCTATTACCCACCGGAAACCCATCCACGCATCAGCGAGCGCGAACGCGAGATGATCATGGAGGACCGGCGCGAACAGCATTCAGCGGAGGCCCACGCGGGCCCGCGCCCAAGTTGGAAGGATCTGCTTAAGGTGCCGCAGACGTGGGGCATAATCGCGGCGCGCACGATGACCGATCCGATCTGGTTTTTCATCACAGACTGGTTTGCGATTTATCTCCTGACCAAAGGCATCAACCCTGAACAGGGACTGCTCGCCTTCTGGATTCCGTTTGTCGCTGCCGATCTCGGCAATTTCTTCGGTGGCGGCATGTCCAGTTGGCTGATTCGGCGCGGCTGGCCGGTCTTGCGCGCGCGAAAGACGGTAGTCATTTTCGGCGGCCTAGGCATGGCGCTGCTGATTCCCACAGTTTTCACTTCGAACCTCTTTGCGCTCGCGGGTCTGTTTGCAGTCTCCACCTTCGCATACGCCTCTTTCTCGACAATGGCCCTCGTACTGCCGTCCGATCTCTTCCGCAGCGAATCTGTAGCGACTGTCAGCGGTATGAGCGGAACCGGCGCGGGGTTGGGCACCATTATTTCGACCTACTTGATCGGATACGTCTCCGACCGTTATTCCTTCGAGCCAATTCTGATTGCCGCTAGCCTCGTCCCGCTCGTCGGCATGGTGCTTGTTCTGCTGCTCATCCGAGATAGAAACCTGAATCCTAATCCAGTTGAGAGATAGGCTTAAAAATGGTCTTGAGGGTCAGCAAGAATAAAGGAAATTGAGGTTCAAGGTTGGGTTCTGGAGTGTGACGTTGAGGCTACACTCCAAGCGTATGCGCAATAACTATTCGGCGATCCTGAAGAGTGTGGGTGTATTTACTGTCGCAACTTCGCCGGTGCGCGCTCGCTTGCTTACCCAGCAGCGGCGCTTTCACTATACGAGCAGTTAGGCTGAGATAGTTTCGTGTCGACCATGTGTGTCGACGCTCACTGGTGTTTAGTGACCGCTGAAACCATCCAAGAGCCCGCACGGGCTCGCAAAATCCTCCGCGACAAACCTAGGCTCCGCTCGCAGGCTGGTTGAGCGCTAAGATAAAATATGGTGCACTTCAACAACCTAAGAATCTTGGACAGAAGTTGTTGTTTGTTTCATAGAACAGTGACTTCAGCCAGGTGATCCAAAGGAAATCAAGTGTCGGATTGAAAGCGGGAGCAGATAAATGCCTTATGGAATCGGTGTTGATCTCGGCGGAACGAATATCAAGATCGTCGCCGTGTCGGAAGAAGGTCAGATGTTGGAGCGGTCAACGTGCGAAACACAAACCGATTTTCCAGGCTCCTGGGTCGAAACGATTAGGCAAAGGATCAATGAAATTGAGAACGACCAGGCAGAATCAGCGCGCTGGATTGGTCTTGCTGCGCCTGGTCTTGCCGCACTCGATAGCCTCTCTATTGCCAGCATGCCAGGAAAGCTTCGTGGACTTGAAGGGCTCAATTGGACTGACTCTTTGCAAACTTCGCATCGAGTGCCAGTTCTCAATGATGCTCATGCGGCATTGCTGGGAGAAGCCTGGATTGGTGCGGCAGTAGGCTACCGTAACGCCGTGTTGTTAACACTCGGCACGGGCGTCGGCGGAGCGATCCTCGCTGAGGGTCGTCTATTTAAAGGCCATATCGGAAGAGCAGGCCACCTCGGCCACATTAGCCTAAACCCAGATGGTCCGCCGGATATTGTCGGCACACCAGGCAGTCTTGAACAAACAATTGGAAACTCGACGCTGGCGGAGCGTTCCGCCGGTCGATTTACTTCGACACGCCAATTAGTCCAGGCACATCTGAATGGCGATGAGCAAGCAAGCGAAGTCTGGTTGCGGTCCGTGTATAACCTCGCGGCAGGGATCACATCCATAATCAACGCGCTAGATCCCGAGGTTATCATTATTGGAGGAGGGATCGCTCAAGCAGGGCCCGCACTCTTTGACCCGCTTGAGCGCTTTCTGGAAAAAGTGGAATGGCAACCACAAGGACAACGCGTGCGCATCATTCCGGCCGTACTCGGCGATTTTGCTGGCACACTTGGCGCGGCTTACTATGCAATGAATTGCGGCGCGGAAGACTAGGAGCACAACCGATGAAGGTTCCGCCAGTTTTTCAGGTGGTGGCCGTGTCTGAATCATCAGCAACTTGATCACTCAACGTCAGTAACCTCTCAGGTAGCGAAGGTGGACCCTGTGCCCGCCTCAAGGTTGAGAGCCACTCATGATCATTATTTTGAATGACCGAAGTCAGCTTTCTTTCGGTTCTCGTTGCCGCCTCTTTCGTTTAGGTTCAATCTTAAGGATTTGATTACGAGCGACCTTGACAATCTCTCTCGATGCGAAGGAACATGACCGGAAATGGTCCACCTGGCTTTGGCTGACATTCAATTACGGAACCCAAGCGGTAGCAGCACCCCGGTCCGCTCGCGGTTCCGTAATTGAGGGCATCAAAAGCCTGAACCCGCAGGAAGCGGATCTGGCCGCGGCCGAACTGGCATAATCGCATGTTGAATCTGGAACGGCACACCAAAATTCTCGAACTAATCGGCGAGCGCGGGAAGGTCGAAGTCAGCGAACTCAGTCGCCTCTTCCGCATCTCTGAGGTCACCATCCGTAACGACCTCAAAGACCTCCACAAACGCGGGCTGGTGCGCCGAGCTCACGGCGGCGCGGTTCGGGTTGAAACAGTAAGCGTTGATGCGTCTTTGCAAGTGAAGGCTCTTCAGCGCGCCGATGAGAAACAGCGAATCGGCGCTGCAGCCGCAGCCCTCATAAAGGATGGCGACTCGATCATTCTCGACTCCGGAACGACCACGCAGCAGATCGCCAGACAGATAAAGGGAAGAAAAGACCTGACGGTCATCACCAACGGAATTAATGTCGCGATGGAGCTGTTAGGAGCGAACGACATTCGGTTGGTCCTGCTCGGGGGGATGGTGCGTCAGAATTCATATTCAGCTGTGGGCCATTTCACCGAAGACATGCTCCGCCAGCTCTCCGCCGACAAACTCTTCCTGGCCGTCGACGCTTTCGATTTGGACTTCGGCCTGAGCACCCCGAACCCGGAAGAGTCGAAGGTCAATCAGGCGATGGTTCAAATCGCAAGGGAGAAAATTCTCGTCGCCGACTCGAGCAAGTTCGGGAAGCGAAGCCTATCGCGCATCGTTCCTCTCTCAGTGATTGATAAGATCATTACGGACGACTCGCTGGCCGAGGATATCAAAGCTGAACTGCGCGCGCGGGGCGTGGAGCTAACCCTCGTCTAACTTCCTAATCTCTAAAGTGCGCTGAAAGAGCGAATCAAACAGCGGGCAACAGTAGCTGAAAGTTAAGGAATCTTCAAATACAACGTGTGCTTGTCTGGAGGATCCACTGTCGCCCGTTTCCACGGGCCGATCGCCGGCGCTCCTGTATTCCTGGGGGCTCACGAGTCCGTGTCAAACTGAGAAATCTCACCCACGGGAGAGACTGTGTGAAAACGGATCTCGGGACTGTATCAGAACTCGTCTTTTTCGGCAGCACGACGCTTTTCAAAGTTCTCACTGTCTAGTAAATCTTCACCTGCGTGACCACACGACTAATCGCCCCTCGAGGGCTCGGCGCGTCCGGCTTCAGTCCCAATTCGATGGACCCGAAAAGCCCAAGGAGTTGTCCGACGAAGACGTCGACTGGGGGGCGATAGTAATCGGCGACGGCAATTTCCAAAGGCAACACAATAACATCTTCTAATCGCCCTTCCGCCTCATCTACAGCCACAGCCGGCGCCACCACCAAAGTGGTCTTAGCTAAGTTCTTGTCTCCAAGCTCACGCAGCAGATCCAGTTCGTAAGACCTGCGCCGGGCATCGCCGGAAACAAAGCCAACAACCAGTGTTTCATCATCGATGGCTGACAGCGGACCGTGTCTGACTCCCAGGAAAGACTCG
>JACCUI010000257.1 GCA_013811945.1 Pyrinomonadaceae bacterium
CAATAAGTGGCGCTTCTGTAGCGATAGGGTGTGCGGTAGCGTCAAGCATTTATTGATTCACGACAAAGGCACTGCGCGTCTGTTATGCGCAACCAAAAGGTCGCAATGGCGGATTGTGTATATGCCCTGCACTTGGCTCAGTGTGAACTTGCTCCAGACACGCGTTCAGTGGGTGGTTGAGTTCCGTGGACTCTGTGTCAAGAATGGAATCGATTCGAAGATCTTCGACCGCGCGTCAAACGTACAGCCGGACGTTGCGGATGTAGCGAGCCTCAAAGAAGAATCGGACAAAGCGAAGAATGCCCTCCTACAACTAGGCAGTTCTCTGGGGTGGGTTGAGGACCATCTGAAGGAATGCGAGCTTGAACAGATACGACTGCGCGCCGTATCAATCGCTGAGAATATTGTTCAAGGTCCTCAATGGGCTGCATTCGAAACCGCGAAAGTGACGGTTCAAGAGGGTCTTGGAGAAGAGCTATTGCCGGCAGCGCTTTCTGGTGAGGTCGCATTCAAGGATCTCTCCGCAGCCTTTGTGCGAGCCTTTTACGGCAAATGGTTATCGCATGTCGTGCTGGAGAGGCAACCGCTCGCCAAGTTCAATACGCTCACGCATGAACAGCGGGTCCAGGAGTTCCAACAGCTCGACCAACGAGTGTTGCTGGAAAATCGCGCCTCCCTGGTTAGCATGCTGCGCGATCGGGTCCAGCACTCGTTGCTTCAGGAAGGTATCGCTGAGGGGCTTCCTCATCTTCGCAAAGAGATGGCGCGGCAAAGAAAGCACGCTCCCCTACGGCGCACCATGAAGTTGGCTGGCGCGGCCATTCGTGCGATTAAGCCCTGCTTCATGATGAGCCCACTCACAGTAGCGCAACTCATCTATGCCGGAGCACCTTCTTTCGATTTGGTCATTTTCGACGAGGCCTCGCAATTACCCCCTGAAGATGCCGTTGGTGCTGTAGGCCGAGCTGAACAGCTTGTGGTTGTTGGCGATCCAAAACAATTGCCGCCAACAAACTTCTTTCTCGTAAACAGTGGCCAGGTAAACGCGACTCTTGCGGATGACGGAACTCCAATGTACGAGGACTCAGAAAGTATTCTTGAAGACTTCATGGCCGCGGGTGCTGCGCAAAGTCGATTAAAGTGGCACTACCGGAGTACGCACGAGTCGTTAATCACCTTTTCGAATGTGAACTTCTACGATGGGGATCTCTATACATTTCCAAGTATTGAGACCGGGACAATCAAAAACGGACTTCAATTTGAGTTCGTTCAAAATGGAGTCTACGAGGGAAAGGGCCTGAATCAGATTGAGGCTCGCCGGGTCGCGGATGCTGTAGTGGCGTTCGCAAAGGAGCAACTTGATCGCCAAGAGCGTGGCGAGAAAGTGCAGTCTGGCGGCGAGGCGCGTCAAGGCTTCGTCCAGTGCTAGTAAGAATCGGCTCTTTCATTTTATCTTGCGGCATAGCCGCAAATCAGAGCAGACAATAGCAACCTCTTAAAACTCACTTCAATGCGACGCGTCTTACCAATTCATCAAAACGCGGGTCGCCGCGGAGGACATCAAGACTCGGTTCGATTCGTAAATACGCCATGCCCCATTCGCGTCGTTGATACGATTTCTCCAGGTATTCAAATGTTTTATCCTTGTCACTTGTGTGGGCAGTCAAACACGCTTCCAGGAAGCAAGAGCGTATCTTGGCTTCATCAAATCTTTTGACTCGTTCGCGCCCGACACCCTGCCAACCCGATGTTTGATGCGCTGTCTTAAAAGCCTCAATGGTTTCTTCATCTGCTTTCAGTACTCTCTGCCATTTAATAAACCATTCAAAGGCTTCGGCTTCGTTGCCTTGCACTAGCAGGGTGTTAACAAACCAAGCATAAGTGGCAACGAAATTCGGATCCATTTCTACGACTCTTTTGAATTGGGTGACAGCTTCCGCATAGCGTCGGGCATAATACAAAGTGATCCCATAATTTCGCTGGCTAAAAAGCGATGTCGGCTCAAGGTCAATCGCGGTTTTGACTTCGGCAATTGATTCATCAAAACGCCCGTGAACCCACAGGTAACGTGAATAAATCTCATGGGCCAGGGAAGAGTTCGGATCCAGCTCGATGGCGCGTTTGCATTCCCGTTCGGCTCCGTCAAAATCCCGTTCGTAATTAAATTTGTTCTCACACAAAGCGCTATGAGCATCAGCTAGATTTTCGTCTAACGCTAGCGCCCTGTTTATCGCTTCAATTGATTTTTTATATTCTTCGTGCGGGTTGCCTCCGAAATTGCCGAGGGCCCGGTGTACATGAGCCTTCCCCGCCCACGCCCGAGCATAATTCGGGTCAAACTGAATGGCTTGATCTAAAGCATCAACCGCCTTTTGGGCGTCCGCTCGGGTCCTTTTGTCATATAGATACATCCCATGCAGATAAAGACGATAGGCTTCTTCATTCGTCGTCCCGCGCTTCGCCGCCGAACTGCTTGAGGTGGCGAACCGAGCCAGCAAAAGATTGCCGACTTCGCCCGCAATCGCGTCCTGCATCACAAAGACATTCGCCGCCTCTTTTTCGCTTTGATAAGTTTCTTCAATCTGACCGCTCGCCACATTTATAAGTTGTGCCGTAACGCGAATTTTCCCGCCCGCCAGTTGATAATTCGAGGCGAGAACGTAATCAACCTGCTGCTCACGTCCGGCAGCAAGCGGGTCTTGCGCGATGTCAGCGTATTTACGAGTCGCGCTCAGTTGTCGGACGATGAATCCTTTCATCGAACTGAGTTTGTAAATCAAAGAATCGGCAATACCGATTTCGTAAATCTCGTCGCGGTTTGCCGGGTTGATAGGCTTTAAGGGCAGGACGGCGATTGATTTTTTCTCGGCGACGACCGTTTTTCCAGTCGAGAAGAAATAATAGCCGAGCGCGATTGCGCCCACGAACAATCCGACGAGCGCAAAGGCGGCAAGCGGTCTATGCTGTCTGATTTTCTCCGAAAGACTGTATTGCGTTTCGGCGGTTTGCTGGTTCACGTCGCCAGTCGTCGCTTGCAAAAGTGCGGTTGCGTTCCCATTTTCCTGCGCGGCGGAGCGTCCCGATTTTTCTTCTAACGTCAGGTTTGCCCGCAAATCCTTTAGATCTGCCAGCAAACCTTGCATCGTTTGATAACGCTCCTTTTTGTCTTTCTGAAGCGTTTTGGAAACGATTCTCTGCAAGGCGTCCGGCAGATTTGAAGCGAAACGTGAAAGCGGTTGTGGTTCGGCATTGATCAGATTTGCGAAAGTTTCCGACATCGAATCGCCCGCAAACGGTGTCTTTGCGGCAATCATTTCATAAATCACCGCGCCAAGACTGAAAATGTCTGTCCGCTCGTCAAGCCCTTCGCCTTTCGCCTGTTCGGGCGACATGTAATTGACAGTTCCCAGAATCACGCCTTCCGTTGTTTGACCCCGTCGGGCGGTTGATTCTTCGAAACCGAGAAAAGATTTGTTTTTTTGCTCGACGAGTTTTGCCAAACCGAAATCCAGAACTTTGACATAACCGTCAGGACGAACCATCACGTTTTCGGGTTTGATGTCACGGTGGATGAGATGCGCGCGGTGTGCGGCGGAAAGTGCGCCGGCAATCTCAATCGAAACGTTTAGAACTTCCCCAAAACTCATCTGCGATTGAGTGAGAACTTCGCGCAGAGTTGTACCTTCGATGAATTCGCTGACGATGTAATGCGCGTCTTTGCTCTCGCCGATTTCGTGTATGACTAAGATGTTCGGATGGTTCAAAGCGGAAGCGGCTTTGGCTTCGTGCACAAAGCGTTTGAGGTTCGATTCGTCCCGACTGAATTTTTCGTTGAGAATTTTAATGGCAACGCGACGATCGAGTCTCTGGTCTTTGGCAAGATAGACTTCGCCCATTCCGCCGATGCCGATTTGCCGGATGACTTCGTAATGCCCGAAACGTGTACCTGGCGCAAGCGGTTTTGTGGGGGATTCAATCATGTCTGCCACGTGGGCCACGGCAGGAGTCTCCAGGAACTCGTCAGATTTAGCGAGAGAGGAAAACAGCGATTCGACTTCCGTTAGCAAATCCTTATCATCGCCGCAGGCTTCGTTGATGTAATTCTGGCGTTCTTCGGGTTCTTGACGCACGGCAGCGTCAAAACTTCTCTTATCTTTTGCCAATTCTCATTAGCCATAAAACTTGTGCCCTTGCTTACGCGCAGGTCTGTCATTTTTATCTTGTCAATTCGCGATGAAGCCAGGCTTTGGCCATCTGCCAATCACGTTTGACGGTTGAATCTGAAATGCTCAGGACCTCTGCCGTTTCTTCGACACTCAAACCGCTGAAAAACCTGAGTTCGACAATGTTGGCGAGATGTTCTTCTTTGGCGGCAAGGCGCGTCAAGGCTTCGTCCAGTTCTAGTAAATCAAAATTTGTGTCACTGACGCCTATCGTCAAGGCGTTTTCCAGCGGCACTTTATCCTGATTCGTGCCGCCGCGTTTGGCTCGGTGTTTCGTCCTGGCGTAGTCAATCAAAATTTGCCGCATCAACTTGGCAGCAATAGCAAGAAAATGCGAGCGACTCTCCCACGCGATGTTGTCCTGCTTGACTAGTTTGAGATAGACCTCATGCACCAGAGCTGTGGTTTGCAGAGTGTGTCCGGCGCGTTCGCGCCTGAGATATCGATGCGCCTGCCGGTGCAGTTCGTCATAGACGAGATTCAACACGGCGTCGGACGTTTCCGTAGCTTTTCCGCCACTCCAATCTCTCAACTGATCAGTTATGTTGTCGGGTGAGGGCTTCATTGGCTGCCATCGCCTTACGCCTTTCGTTACCTCAGACCAGGCTCGCCGAAAAATAGGAAATAAGTCCGATTGATGAGAAATGTCAGTAATTTGCAGGAATATTTGACCCGCATTTGCGACAACTGTCGCACTAATAATCAGAAACAACAGTTGGCCTTTGAATGACGTTTGAAATGCGAGATGCCAACGGAGTTTATCACGGCTTGAATGACTAATGAACCTCAAACAAAAAGGAGATCAACAGATCATGCTCAAAAAAACCCCCAACCAAACGCTCGCCCGCCGCGTGGCGGGACCAACGCAAACATTTCTTGCTACCGGCACAGGACGAGGAACGCTGAGGACGCGCCTGCTCGTCTTCATCAGCATCGCGGCGGCAATGACCTTCACGTCGCTCGTCTCAGCGAAGCACTTCGGCGACTGGGGCGCGCCCGTGAACGTCGAATCGATCCCCGGCACCAGTTCGGAGCTAAATACGGGGTCCAACGAGGGCTACCCGATGATGTCGCCGGACGGTCTTAGTCTCTACATAGCTTCAGATCGACCCGGCGGAATGGGCGGGTTTGACATCTGGGTCGCCAGCCGAGCCAGCAAAGACGACCCGTGGGGAGCGCCGGAGAATCTCGGCGCGCCTGTGAATAGCAGCGCTTTGGATTGGTCCCCCACGCCGGTGCCGGGCCACGGGCTCTTCTTTGTCAGTTCGCGGGCTGGCGGCTGCGGCTCGGACGACATCTACTTCACGCGCTTTAAACACGGCGCCTGGGAGGAGCCGCAAAACCTCGGCTGCCAAATCAACAGTTCGGCCACCGAGAGGAGCCCTTCGTACTTCGAGGACGAGAACGAACACGCCATCCTCTACTTCTCCAGCAACCGCCCCGGCGGTTTCGAAGCCGGCGGCACCGACCAGGACATCTACTTCAGCGTCGATTTCGGCCCGGCACAGCTTGCGCCCGGACTCAATACCGCATTCAACGATGTTCGACCGAACGTCCGCAAAGACGGACGCGAAATCGTCTTTGACTCGAACCGCCCCGGGGGCTTCGGCGGGCTAGACATCCTGACGGCAAGCCGCGAGACCACGGCCGATGACTGGTCGACGCCAACCAATCTGGGCCCCACGATCAACACCGCGGCAACCGAGGCGCGGGCGACGCTGTCGCGCGATGGCTTGACCATGTTCTTCAGCTCAAACCGCGCCGGCGGCGATGGGCTCTCCGACATCTACGTGACGACGCGCGAGAAACTTAAAGGTAACGAACGCTGAAACAAAGTAAGCCTGTCTTTACCATGGAGGAGGTTCTCATGAGAAGGAATATCGCTCGAGGTCTAACCGGATTGATAATGGCACTGTTCGGTTTGATAAGTGTCACCACACAGGTGGCAGAGCCAACTGCGCTAGCCCACCCGCCGGACACGACCCCGAGTTGGACCTTTACCGGCACTCTCAATACAGCACGATCGGGCCACACAGCGACAGTGTTGACGAACGGCAAGGTACTCGTCGTCGGAGGCGTCACCACTGGGGGCTTCCTCGACACCGCGGAGTTGTACGATCCAGCCACAGGAACTTGGAGCACAGCTGGCAGACTCAGAGCAGGACGTTATCTACACACAGCCACGCTGTTGCCCAACGGCAAAGTCCTGGTCTCGGGAGGAATCACTAGTACCGCTCCTCCCGAGTTTGGCGTCACCACCAGCGCCGAGCTATACGATCCTGCCACCGGAACCTGGAGCGCGACAGGCAATCTAAATACGGCCCGCTTTTGGTACACCGCTACATTGGTCGCAAACGGGAAGGTGCTGGTCGTAGGCGGTGCCAATAATCCTCTCGTTTTAGATAGCGCGGAGCTATATGACCCGGCCACCGGAGCATGGACGGTCACTGGTAACCTAAACGCAGCACGCTACGGACACACCGCGACTCTTCTCCAAAACGGCAACGTCCTGGTCACGGGAGGAAGCAACGATGGTGATCTCTCTTCCACTTTAGCCAGCGCGGAGTTGTACGACCCGGCCATTGGGACGTGGAGTAACACCGCTAACCTCAACAGGTCTCGTGCTCTTCACACAGCGACGCTGCTGCCAGATGGTAAGGTCTTAGTCGCGGGAGGCTACGATTCGCCTCCTGTCTCTCTAAACGGCGCGGAACTGTATGATCCAGCCACCGGGACATGGAGTAACACCCGCAATCTCATCGCAGCACGCGATAGTCACACGGCGACACTGCTGCCTAACGGCCAAGTCTTGGTCGCGGGAGGTGACGACTGGAATGCTCCTTCCCGTCCCGCCACTCTCAACAGTGCGGAGTTGTACGACCCGGCCACCGGAGTGTGGAGCAACACGGCTCAGATCAATACGGCCCGCTACTCGCACACAGCAGCACTGCTCCAAAATGGCAAAGTCTTAGTCGCGGGAGGATTCAACAACACGAATGGCACGCTGAACAGTGCGGAGTTGTACGACCCGGCCATCACTTCAACCACCAATCCCATTGACGACCCGCAGTTTTTCGTCCGGCAACACTATCTCGACTTTCTCAATCGCGAAGGGGATCCTGAGGGCCTGGCCTTCTGGACTAACGAGATTGTTTCCTGCGGCGGCGATCCCCAATGCATCGAGGTGAAGAGAATCAACACCAGCGCTGCCTATTTTCTCTCGATCGAGTTTCAGGAAACCGGTTACGAAGTGTATCGCCTTTACAAAGCGGCTTACGGCAATCTGCCTGGTGCGCCAGTGCCGATTACCCTCAGTGAATTTCTCCCTGACACCCGGGAGATTGGCCAGGGTGTGATTGTTAACCAGGCTGGTTGGGAGCAAGTGCTGGAGAATAATATGCAAGCCTTCACGGCAGGGTTTGTGCAGCGCTCGCGTTTTACGTCGGTCTACCCGACCTCGTCGACGGATCAATTTGTCGACCAGCTCTTCATGAACGCCGGCGTGACGCCTGCAGCCACCGACCGCACGTTAGCCATCAACGAATTTGGCGGTGCGGGTACAAGTGCCGACGCGGCCGCTCGGGCACGCGCGCTGAGGCGCGTCGCCGAAAACTCAACGCTGAAACAGCAGGAGTTCAACCGCGCGTTCGTGTTGATGCAATACTTCGGCTACCTGCGCCGCAATCCCAACGATGCTCCGGAACCGGGATTGAACTACGCCGGCTACAATTTCTGGCTGAACAAGCTCAACCAGTTCAACGCCAATTTCATTAACGCCGAAATGGTCAAGGCCTTCATCACTTCAGGCGAATACCGACAACGATTCGGATCTTGAGAGCCCTGTCGAGAGGCAATGGAAGCATGTCTCTTCTGGAGGAACGTTATGTTGCAAACACCGCTCCTAACCATACGAAATCGCACGTTTACCAAAGCTCTGACCTCCGCATTGCGAGATTCGGGTCTCCACATTTCATCGAGGTTTCGTGTGACAAACGCTGAGGTAACGCGACTTTAGTAAGGTTTTTTCACGGCGCCACAAAGAGCTGAGGTCCTTTGCTAAACAGAGAATACCTGGAAGGATCTTTGACGAGAATATTTGCCCTTGGGAAGACGTCGCGTTCCTTATAAGCGTTCAACAGCACGAATTGTTTTACAAACGCATACGTCCCGCATGCCCCGCATACGGCTTGTCTGCATTTGTATACGGCTAAAAGGAAGGAAGTAACGCTCATGAAACGTCTGAGCGTATGAAAGTTGAAGTCAAGGACGCAACTGAGGGTGACGTGCGCACTTTCATCATTACTCTTAGGGCACAAGCGAATGACTTCCAACTGATCAATCTGCTCCGGCAGAGAAGGGTCATCGAAAAGTTGCTCGTCGTGCTTACAGGCAGTTTGTCCCGCCTCCACCAGCAGATAACGCAACAGCCGCGAGCCGGCCTTGCTGATTCCGCCATACACTTTCCGCTCCGCGGACGAATGTTCCACCGGATCGAATCCTACGTAGGCCGCCACCTTGCGCGTGGAGGAGAAACGATTTAGCTCGCCTAACGTATGGACCAGACAGAGCGAGGTCAACAAGCCCA
>JACCUI010000267.1 GCA_013811945.1 Pyrinomonadaceae bacterium
ATAAGTATGAGCGAGCGCTGCACGACGAAGGTCGCCGTGGACTTCCCGTTCGAAGCCGTACTGGGACAACCCGACGTACGGAATTTTAGAGAGGGAGGAGGAAACGTGTTGCATGGTCTGGTCGCTACTGCCACGCCGCTCGAAAGAGCTGATACATCGGAAGCTACTGGCCTACACACCTACGCGCCTCCTCTCTACTCGGCGGATCGCTCTCGGATTGTTGCGCGGTGGACTCGAACTGGTTTGCTAAGCCGCAGATACGATGTAGAATGAGGGCCTGAGGGCGACCGCTCTGGAAGACTGCGAGCTTAGAGTTAAGCGGTCTGACGCGGGCGCCCGAATTAATGTAAGCGGTAGGTTTTGATCCTCAGTGTTATGGCAACCGGCCTCGTTATCCACATCTCCTCCGGTGACGACAAGCACACCGAAGTGCTAACCGACGAGCGCATTCGGATTGGCAGTTGCGACGATTGCGAGTTGCACCTCCGTATGTCCGACCTGCCGAAGCGACCTGACGGCGACGGTCTGGTATTGGAACTAGCTCGGTCAAATGGCTCCTACCGAGTTGCCTCCTTCGATAGTTCCCTTGAGCTCATCCTCAACGGTCAGCGTTTACAAACCAACGTGGAGATCCGGGATGGGGATGAAGTTAAGATCCAGCCGTCAAATCTGGCCTTACAGTTTTTTCCAATCCGCTCATTGCCCGCAGTTGTTCCATCGGCTTCCCGGGAAGCTCACGTCGCACCATTTATAGAACAGGCCGCCCTCGAGTCCGCGGCCACCGCCAGGCGGGATGATGCGAAAGTTTTCCTGCGCGAGTTCACGCGCGAACTAGTTCGCGAAATAAAGCCCAGCACAAAACTGGTTACTCTGGCCATTGCCTTGGCGCTGGTAGGCGGCGTCCTTTATATCGGATTCTCGATGTTCCAGGAGATGCAAAGAACTCGTCGCTTGATCGCTGAACAAGCCGCACAACTCCAAGGGGCAAGAGATCAAGCGACTAGGACAAACCAGCAGCTCACCGATCTGGGCCGCTCAAACAAACAGATCCGCGACAGTCTTTCGCTGGCCGTAAAACTACGCAGCGACTATGGCAGCGGCGTCTGCTTGATCGCCGGCTCTTTCTACTTTGTGGAAGCCGGGACAGGCCGTCCCTTGCGGTATTCGGAAGCACAAATGAACGAAAGCGGGGGAACTGTTCAGAGCAGCGGTGATCCGCAGACGCTCACTCCGGAAGGCAAAGGGGCGATCGCGGAGTATGAATTCGTGGGCAGCGGATTCTATGTGGGCGATGGTTTTGTCGTAACGAACCGCCACATAGCGCAGCCGTGGCGTGCGGACGATCGCGCGCAGAGCTTAGGTAGTAGCGTCAGAGGGCAGCCGCGACTCAAAAAACTCAACGCCTATTTTCCTGATTATCCACAGCCAATTGGACTAAAGTTTAAGCTTGCCGCGCAGCGCGACGACCTCGCCGTCTGTTCGCTGGAAACCAAGGAGATACCTGCTCAATTCCCTGTCCTGCCACTGGAAGGAGACGAAAAGGCAGTCGAGGTCGGTAAAACGGTAGTAATGATGGGCTACCCTTCAGGGCCTGACCGCTTGCTAGCCCTGCTGGATGACGCTGAAGCCCGCGACATCCAGCAACGCTACGGCGGCTCGCTGGATTCACTGCTCGGATATCTCGCGCAAAACAGACGAATTCAACCGCTCACTACCCAGGGCAATATCACTGACCTCGATGTCCGCCGTATTGCTTACGATGCGCGCACTGCCGAAGGAGGATCCGGAGCGCCACTCTTTGGCCCATCTGGAAAGGTAATTGGCGTAAACTTTGCGATTTTCACCGAGAACCAAGCGTCCAACTTCGCGGTCCCCATTCGTTATGGACTGGCGCTGCTCGAGCGCGCAGGATGGACCGCCCCCGCTGAAAACGACGGCAAAGAGGCTGAAGCTGCTGCCTCACAGCAGAATGCTCACCCCGCTCTTCTAGTACCGCAATAGCTGTTCTAGCACCGCCAGACCTCGAAGACTTTGGGAACGGCATCCAAGGACGAGTCGAACGAAAGCCGCGCGATCCGCCCATGCGTGTTTTCGAGAACCCGGGAAGTGGCGACCCCTGCGTTCAGGACGACTGTTGTGTCAATCTGGTGACTGCCATATGGAAACAGCTAAACCTGAGGCCGTAAATATAGACTAATGGTATATTGCCATGATCAAGTCGATGGCATAATGCTTGCTGCGCACTCCGGAAGTCGGCTGTAATTGATGGTTTCTCAAAGGTTAGGAGCTGCTCCGGTGCAGTGAGATTGCATCAATAGAAGGATTCGACCAGGTTTGAAAATCACCAGAGATGACAAAACGATGAGACTTCATCCCCTAAGAGGTCTCGGAAGCATTAGCCATCTCGGCTATATCTTTCTATCCTTCCTTTTTCTGTTTTCACCGTTTGCGCAAATTTCCTCTATAGCCCAAACCGTAATGGGCCAGCGTGAAGTTGCTCCAGATTCCAGCGCCACAACAAACCTGTTTCGCCTTGAAACAGTGGCAGTTGCAGGTGGTGCCGAGCTGATCACAATCTATGCCCGTATGGAGGGCCTACAGAGTGAAGCAGATCAAAAATGGGTCCCTCTGGTAAGCGTCTTGCGCGATACGCTGGGTGATTTGGACCCGGAGAACGATCGCCTGCGTTATCTCTGGCCATTGACTTACACACGACCGACGGTCAAACAGCGAGTTGCCGGCGCCATCCCTTTTCTCTACACCAGGATTGGAAACAAAAAGACGGCATCTGGAAAGGCTCCGCCGCCGGTCATGGATCTGGCTGCTCCCGAACGCCAAGTCTGGGAAAAAGTTTTCTGGACCGCTTTGAAGAGTGTCCTGATTAATCCTTACGGCGCTCCAGTTAAGGCTTCGAGCGCATCCTACCGCCGCAACATTGCCGACTATCGCAAGTCGCACATCATTCGGGCGCTTGCAGTGCTGTCGCTGTATCAGGCAATGAAGGGCCCAGCCGCGTTCTCCGATTCTGAAATGGCCGAGATTCAAGGTCGTCTCCTGCTGACGGACACGGCTTTCGGCGGCCTCGTCGACGACTTGCACCTGCAGCGTTACTACGAAAAAAAGCTCACCGGCATTCGTGATCACCGCGGCCATAACTGGGAACTGCTACGCCAGCAGGCAGAAGCCGAATCGCTTCATTTCGAACCGTTACAAATGCCGGACGGTAGTGCCACCCACGCAATGCTTTGGGTCGCAAAGACTGATCTCGCCTCCAGGCACCATCCTTATAACGGCCGGTTTCTCAACATCGCCGCTCCCTGGTCAGACAATCGCTTGCTAAACTGGAAGGGTTATTCCGAGACCCGGTACTTCGACGGTGAGAACCGACCGGTTACTGCGGAAACAGCCGGCGCTCGAGCCATGGAAATGATCCCGCTGGCTCTTTATGGCCTCGACAATCCCAAGATTCCGATGCTACTAGTTGATTTCCGCGACTCTCTGAATCCGAAGAAGCGGGAGATGTCGCGGCGCGCGTTGGAGGATGTAACCAAAAACGTGCTGGCCCTTTCGCCCTTTGGCGATCTGTCTTACTTCCTCGGCCGAACAGTGTTCGACTTGGTTACCGGCAGACGCGGTATGGACATCAACCAGCCCACGCGACTGAGAGCGTATTCACAACTAAAACTCTTGCTGTCCTTAAACGACTCCCTGAACCCGCAGCTTCGTGATCAGATAGACGACCGAATGGAAAAGGTTTCGCTGAACCCTCTGGAAAACGACCTTGCTGTCGAAGCACGACTTGCGAAAGGCCAGCACGAAGCGCTGATGGCTTATGCCCAGCGGGCCGATGGCCTGCCCGCAAAGCTTGACAGAGATCGGCGCGCCGAGATGGTGCCCCTCGAGCATGGACAAACAGCCCAGATGCTCCTGCGAGTGGCGAACGTTCTTTCGTTTGGAAAATATGCGCACCGTGAAAAGGCGATCCCGGAAATGGAGGCGAGGCTGGACGTGGCCCGCCGTCTGACATACCACACGCGTTTGCTGCGGAAGATCGGCGGATCAACACCGCCGGTTGAGGTGGTTTGGAATCTTGACGAGGTAAAACGCTCTCTGCAGTTTCTCGGGGAGCATGCCGCCGAAGCTGATTCCGGGGCCGCGAGCGCTGCGGCAAAAATCTTCATGCTTACGGAAGACAACGACACGCGTCGGGCGTGTCTGGATAGCCTTTCACAGATGAACACCCGCAGGGCTAAAAATGAACTGCAGCGCCTCTCCGCGGACAAGCGCCTCGAGCCAGCCTGGAAAGCGATAGTCGTTTCCTATTTGAATAAAGCCGGCACCGAAGATCCCCTGGCCTCGTCGGCAAATAAGACTGGCGCAAACAGAGTCGAGCAACGGTAAGCATGTATTGGCTCTGTAAATTCCCTCATACCCGGAGTCTTGCTCCAGCGGCCCAACTGTTTCATCGATTCCTGTTGGCGACTCCCGCAGGCCGAATAGCAAAAGAATCGTGGCGGAACTTAAGAAAGCCGCCAAAGTCGCTTCACCCTTTGGTTTTTACAAATCAATCCTTGGGTCGCCAATGGGCAATTGGCAATCGCAAATCGGCAATCCTACCTTCGTCGCCCCTGCTCGCGACGATCGTCCTGATCCTTTTCTCGGCCGTTTCTGGGCTCGCGCAGACCAAACGAATTGTGGTTATCAAGTGCGACGGTCTGCCTCCAACTTACGTTGACGGCCTCGTGCGCGAACGTGACCCGCGAACAGGCAAGAGCCAGCTTCCCTGGATCGATCATGTTTTTTATCAACGAGGTACCAGGCTCGCCAACTTCTACGTGCGCGGTTTGAGTCTCTCCGCGCCTTCATGGTCTTTGCTCGAGACGGGCCAGCACCTTCAGATCAAGGGCAACGTAGAATTTGATCGCTACACGCTTCAAGCCTACGACTATTTAAACTTCATTCCCTTCTTCATAGCTCGAATAGGCGGCGTTCGAGTGGATATGCCTGCGGTCGAGGTGCTCGATTCATTGGCCACTCCCATGCTTACAGATGCCTACCCGCACCAGGAACGTTATGTGGGCATGTCTTTGTTTCAGCGCGGGGGGCGACTAATCACCTTTCGCAAGAGTCTGGAAAATAAATTGAAGCGAAGACCTAAGGAACTATTTGATGAATGGACCATGGGACTGAATATTCGAAACTCCGTTCCCGAGCAATTGCTGAGGGATGTAATCGAAAAGATCGGCGACCCCAGGGTCCGCTATGCCGAGCTCGTGATGACGGATTTCGACCACGTCGCTCACCACAACAATGATCGCGAATCGCACACGTTTGCCTTGAAACAGATCGATTCCGTGGTTGGCCAGATCTGGACGGCAATTCAAAAGTCGTCGGCTGCCGATGAAACCGCCTTGATCCTGGTTTCTGACCACGGCATCAATACCGATAAACGCGTCTACAGCCAGGGCTACAATCTCGTGAAGTTACTGGGCAGCCCGCCGGGTGGAGGACATCACGTCGTTACTAAACGCAGGCTACTGCTCGACTACTCCCTCAAGAGCATATATCCCCTGGTTCCGCTAATTACTTCGACGACGCAAGACTCCTTTTATCTGAAAGGCCAGAGCACCGATTATCCAACCGTGCTACTCGACTTCGACGGCAACGAACGAGCTTCGATTCACTTGCGCGATAGTGACCTCAATCTGCTTCAGATACTGTTGGCCCAACTTCAGCGCAAAGATCTGTCACCGCCGCTCCGCCACGCGGCGACTGACGTGTTTTTCAATACGCTCGACCCGCGGCGTGCAACCTGGCAAACCAATTTGGCTGAACTGAAGGAAGAACTGGCAGGTTTGCGCCGGCGAATACAGCAACAGCGCCAGCTTTGGTCAACGCAGCCTAAGAAGTTTTCCAAAGAAGATCTGGAAGCCGGACGCGACGACGAGGTGAAACGCATTTTCGCTCAGCTGGATCGATGGCTGGGCCAGGAGAGGCGCTACACGGAGTACGCTCGCACACTGGCTAACTTGTTAGCGCTCAGCCGGGAAGACTTCGCTCCTGGGAAACTCCAGATGCCCGACCTGATTGCGAAGAACGCCATGGGCGAACGCAATAGCATCCACCAATTGCAAAACTATATCGTGGGCATCGCTCCTAGCGGGTTGATCCTCAAGCCTGACGGCTCACTAGATATGGAGCAAAGTTTTGTGCGAGTCGACTACTTCTCTCTGCTCCACGATGTCTCGGTGAAGAATAACGTTCAGCCCGGCGTGGCCAACCGGCCGATTGATATGATTGCCACCCGCATTTCCTCCCAACTCGTTCTGCCCCTCCTGCCGGAGCGAGCGCTTAACCCTGACGTCATTTGGGTGCACGGCGGGCGGGAGAAACAGGCGCTGATCCTGGCCCGTGAAGATCAGCAAGGCGGGCTGAGTTTCCGCTACCTGCCGATAAACAATCTGACGCAGGATGCAGAAGGCCGACTTCAATTCCAGACCGTGCGCTGGCAACCTGGTCTACCTTTACGCATTTTTGAGGACCAACAACTCGCCATCCCCGAGCCTGATCGGGAGGCCTGGCTTAACGAGTGGCACACGGAAGTTGAATGGCTTCGCGCGCTACACAGAACCAATTACTCTAACGGTTTGATCGGGCTCTACGAGGAGCTTGCCCGTCATCCGATTGAGAGACTTGCGTTGGACGAACCGGGAATCTCCTCGGATGAACGTCTGGCCCGTCGTCTGCAGAAACGACAACGCGAATTGATCGAAACCGATCTTCTGCTTGTGGCCAACAATCATTGGAATTTCGACGTGAGAGGATTCAATCCCGGCGGCAACCATGGCTCATTCTTCCGCATCTCGACCCATTCAACCTTCATGGTCGCCGGTGGTGAGAAGACGCATCTGCCGCGCGCCGCTGTGGTTGAGGAACCGTATGACAGTTTGAGTTTCGTCCCCACCGTGCTGGCGCTAACCGGAAATTTACGCGATGACAGCCATCCCCTTCCTGTTTTGTGGAATAAAGGTTTTCGAAGGTTTCCCGGACGCGTTGTTAAGGAGATTCTCCCCGGCGCGCCGGGAACCCAGAAAATCGCGGTGACTGGAGCGAGTGCAACCCCTTGATGGGATGGTCAGAACCGGGAGCGGTAGCGACCGGATCCGACATTCAACATCTGGTAAAACCGCAATCAAGGCTAGTTGAATATAGGATCCTGTCTCTACCGCTCTTCTTAGAAACATGCTTAAGGTTGGCACTGCTTAAGCAGGCTATTTGCAAGTTTCATCTCGTTATCTGCGCGTCGCAGACGAGCAAAGCTACTCGGTTCTGTAGTGAGCGACCACATGTTCACGTTGAGGTGTTTTCTAGTCTCGTTGAGTTTTGACACAGCCTCGGTAGCGACCGGGTCGATGAGTGCACTCCATAGTCGCGGTTGCTGCGAGTGCAACCCTTATGACCTCTGAAGAAAACGATTGGCAAAATGACGAGCTGGAAGA
>JACCUI010000266.1 GCA_013811945.1 Pyrinomonadaceae bacterium
AAGGTGAACACTTTTGGGGTAGTCCGTGAAATCGATTTGAAAACTGCGGTGGCGGTGCTGGAGTGACAACTCAAGCGACCGGATGATGGCTCCCATCTTCAACTTTGGGAGGAAACCAACATGCCGGCACGGAGGCACTCCATGCGTCTGGTCAGTGAAGTACTACGTCTAAAACACGCCGCCAAGCTGAGCCATCGGCAGATCGCCCGGGTGCTGCAGATTGGCATTGGCACCGTTACCAACTATCTGGCCGCCGCTGAACGAGCGGGCCTCTCCTGGCCGTTGCCGGCCGAGCTGGATGAGGCTGCACTGGCCACGAAACTCTGGCCGCCAGCAACTGCCGGAGAAGCGAAGTTCGTTACGCCTGACTTCGTTTACATCCACGAACAACTCAAACAGAAGGGTGTAACCCGGCAACTGCTGTGGGATGAGTATTGCCAGCAGCATCCCGGCCAGGCCTACCAGTACACCAAGTTCTGCACCCTCTACGGCGAGTGGCGGCGGCGGCTGAAAGCCACCATGCGCCAGACGCACCGGGCCGGCGAGAAACTCTTCGTTGACTATTGCGGCCCCACTGTCGCCGTGGTCAATGTCGTGACCGGGGAGATCAAAGAAGCCCAGATCTTTGTCGCCGTGCTGGGCGCTTCCAACTACACCTATGCCGAAGCCACCTGGACGCAGGGGCTGGCCGACTGGATCGGGTCGCATACTCGAGCTTTCTCTTTCTTTGAGGGCGTGCCGGCGCTGATCATCCCTGATAACACCCGCAGTGCCGTCAGCAAGGCTTGTCGCTATGAGCCCTTGCTGAACACTTCTTACTACCAGATGCTGGCCCACTACGGCACGGCGGCGCTGCCGGCTCGTCCTTACAAACCCCGAGACAAAGCCAAGGTCGAAGTGGCGGTGCAAGTGGTCGAACGTTGGATCCTGGCGCGCCTGCGTAAGCAAACCTTCTTCTCGCTGCCGGAGTTGAACCGCGCCATTCACTACCTGCTCACTGCCCTCAATCAACGACCCTTCAAAAAGCTGCCCGGCTGTCGTCGCTCGCAGTTCGAGGCCTTGGACCAACCGGCGCTGCGGCCACTGCCAGCCCAAGCCTACGAGTACGCTGAGTGGCGCAAGGCCCGGGTCAATCTCGACTATCACATCGAAGTCGAGCGGCATTACTACAGCGTCCCGCATTCTCTGTTGCGCCGCGAAGTGGACGTGCGTCTCAGCGAAAAGACGGTGGAGATCTTCCTGGCCGGCAACCGCGTGGCCGTGCATCTCCGCTCGCAGCGCCAGGGCTCGCATTCAACAAATGCTGAGCATATGCCCAAGGCGCACCGCGCTCATCTGGAGTGGACTCCCGGACGCTTACTCAACTGGGCCGTGCAGATCGGCCCACACACCCGCGACCTGGTCAAACATCTGCTTTGGAACAAGCCCCATCCGGAGATGGGTTATCGCAGTTGTCTGGGCTTGCTTAACCTGGCCAAACGCTTTGGCCGAGAGCGCCTCGAAGCCGCCTGTCAGCGCGCCTTGCAACTCGGCTCTCCCAATCGCCGCAGTGTCGTCTCGCTCCTGGAGCAGGGCCTGGACCGCTTGCCGCTGCCGGAGCCAACGGTGGCCCAACCGCCTTTATTCCATGAGAACATTCGCGGCCCTGATTACTACCAGTGAAAGGGATGCGCTACCGCGTACCAACGGTGAGTGCCGACACTGGCTGTGGACCTGTGGAAAAGTCACGCCCAAAGCCGCGCGACTTTTCCACAGTCCCACAGCCACTACTACTGCTACTGAACAAAAACTAAACCAAAGCAAAAACAAAAAAGGAGTCACGCCGATGCTGCTCAATCAAACTCTTGATCAACTCCGCCACCTGCGCCTCAGCGGGATGGCCGCGGCTTTCGCGGAACAACTCGAACAGCCGGATCTCCAAGCGCTGTCCTTTGAAGAGCGCTTCGCCCTGCTGCTCGATCGCGAAGTCACCCAGCGTGAGAACCGCCGACTGAACCGTCTCTTGCAGCTCGCCCGCTTCCGCCAGCCAGCCTGTGTCGAAGACATCGACTACAAACACCGTCGCGGTCTCGAACGCACGCTGATGGCTTCCCTCATCTCCGGCGACTGGATCCGCGCTCGTCACAACCTGCACCTCACGGGACCAACCGGCACCGGCAAATCCTGGCTCGCCTGTGCTCTCGGCCACCAGGCTTGTCGCCAGGGTCTCTCCGTTCGCTATGAACGCGTTGCCCGGTTGCTCGACAGTTTGCGCATCGCCCGCGGTGACGGATCCCTGGTCAGGCGCCTCGCCCAAATCGCCAAAACCGATCTCCTCATCCTCGATGACTTCGCCCTCAAGCCTATGGCTCAGAGCGAACGCCATGACCTGCTCGAAATCATCGAGGACCGTCATGCCAGCCGCTCCACTCTGGTCACCAGTCAACTGCCCATCGCCCGCTGGCATGAATATCTTGGCGAACCGACCGTCGCTGACGCGCTGCTCGACCGCCTGCTCCACAACGCTTTCAAAATCGAATTGAAGGGAGAATCGCTGCGCAAAAACAAGCCGCCCTTGACATGATGATGAACACCGCTCTTAAATAACCGCACTCCGCTCCGCCACCGCGGGCGACCGTTCACCTTCGCGTGAAATGAGTGTTCACCTTCACGTGAAATCACCGTTCATCTTCCGTGAAATACGCA